>NZ_PDIG01000014.1:0-207571 GCF_004745185.1 Escherichia sp. E2661 | reverse complement strand
GCCTACAACTGTTGCCGAATGTAGGCCGGATAAGGCGTTTACGCCGCATCCGGCAATCAACGCCTGATGCGTCGCTGTCGCGTCTTATCAGGCCTACAGCCGTTGCCGAATGTAGGCCGGATAAGGCGTTCACGCCGCATCCGGCAATCAACGCCTGATGCGCCGCTGTCGCGTCTTATCAGGCCTACAAACCGTTACCGACTCGCATCGGGCAATTGTGGGTTACGATGGCATCGCGATAGCCTGCTTCTCTTCAAGCAGCTTCTCGACCACGCCAGGATCGGCAAGCGTCGAGGTATCGCCCAGGTTGCTGGTATCGCCCGCCGCAATTTTGCGCAGAATACGGCGCATAATTTTGCCGGAGCGGGTTTAGGCAGGGAGTCGGTCCAGTGCAGCACGTCTGGCGTCGCCAGCGGGCCAATCTCTTTACGCACCCAGTTGCGGACTTCTGCGTACAGTTCTGGTGACGGTTCCTCCCCGTGATTAAGCGTGACGTAGGCGTAGATCGCCTGACCTTTAATATTGTGCGGAATACCCACCACGGCGGCTTCGGCAATCTTCGGATGCGCCACCAGCGCCGACTCAATCTCTGCCGTCCCCAGACGGTGACCAGAGACGTTCAGCACGTCGTCCACGCGCCCGGTGATCCAGTAATAGCCATCTTCATCGCGACGCGCGCCGTCGCCGCTGAAATACATATTTTTGAAGGTGGAGAAGTAGGTCTGCTCAAAACGTTCGTGATCGCCAAACAGCGTACGCGCCTGACCCGGCCAGGAATCGGTGATCACCAGACTGCCTTCAGCGGCACCTTCTTGTGGATTACCTTCGTTATCCACCAGCGCCGGTTGCACGCCGAAAAACGGACGCGTCGCCGAACCGGCTTTCAGCTCAGTAGCGCCAGGCAGCGGGGTGATCATGAAACCGCCGGTTTCGGTCTGCCACCAGGTGTCGACCACCGGGCATTTCTCGTTGCCGATCTTCTTCCAGTACCACTCCCACGCTTCCGGGTTAATTGGCTCGCCCACGGAACCGAGAATGCGTAGCGACGAACGGTCGGTGCCTTCAATCGCTTTATCGCCTTCCGCCATCAGCGCGCGAATCGCCGTGGGCGCGGTGTAAAGAATATTGACCTGATGCTTATCCACCACCTGCGCCATACGGGCAGGCGTCGGCCAGTTCGGTACACCTTCAAACATCAGCGTGGTCGCGCCGCAGGCCAGCGGGCCGTACAGCAAATAACTGTGTCCGGTAACCCAGCCCACATCAGCGGTACACCAGTAGATATCGCCCGGATGATAATCAAAGACATATTTAAAGGTCAGCGCCGCGTACACCAGATAACCGCCGGTAGTGTGCAGCACGCCTTTCGGCTTACCGGTAGAACCGGAGGTGTAGAGAATAAACAGCGGATCTTCGGCGTTTATCTCTTCCGCCTGATGCTGATCGCTGGCTTGCTCAACCAGGTCGTGCCACCACAGGTCGCGCCCTTCCTGCCAGTCGATTTTTCCGCCAGTACGCTTCAGTACCACCACATGTTCAATGCTGGTGACGTTCGGGTTTTTCAGCGCGTCATCAACGTTTTTCTTCAGCGGAATACTACGCCCGGCGCGCACACCTTCATCGGAAGTGATCACCAACCGTGAGTTAGAATCGATAATGCGTCCGGCAACGGCTTCCGGCGAGAAGCCGCCGAAAATTACCGAATGCACCGCGCCAATGCGGGCGCAGGCCAGCATCGCGACCGCAGCTTCCGGTACCATCGGCATATAAATCGCCACCACATCACCTTTTTTAATGCCCAGCTCGAGCAGGGTATTGGCGAAGCGGCAGACGTCGCGGTGCAGCTCTTTATAGCTGATATGTTTGCTCTGACTGGCGTCATCACCTTCCCAGATGATGGCGGTACGATCGCCGTTTTCTTGCAGATGGCGGTCAAGGCAGTTTGCCGCCAGATTCAGCGTGCCGTCCTCGTACCATTTAATGGACACATTACCGGGGGCAAAGGAGGTGTTTTTCACCTTCTGGTACGGTTTGATCCAGTCGAGAATTTTTCCCTGTTCGCCCCAAAAGGTATCTGGTGCGTTAATTGATTGTTGGTACATCGCCTCGTACTGCTGAGGGCTTATCAGGCAATGGTCTGCGATGTTGGCAGGAATGGTGTGTTTGTGTATTTGGCTCATGCTTTTGTTCTCCTTGTAGGATGTTAATAATATGTGTCATAAGCGTTAAATGTAGGGGTATTGGCAGTTTTGTTTAGTATTTGGGCGGCAGATCACGCAAAAGTAGAATTGTGCAAATAAACGACAGGATTATTTTTGAAGGACAGCAACAAAAGTTGGCATTTTCTTTCTGGAACATGCAGTTATGCATGTGTTTGAAATGGAGGAAATTACCAACTAACTCTAAAGTGGTATTTTACATGCACTTACAATTGATTAAAGACAACATTCCGCATGTGGTTATTTGTTACACATAGGGGCGAGCAATGTCATGACAGTGTATGTGCGGTTACTGTCATGAAAAAACAATAAAAACTGCCATTGCCTCAATGGCAAAATTTGGATAAAGCCCCTATGACAAGGATAAAAATAAACGCACGCCGTATCTTCAGCTTGTTGATTCCTTTTTTCTTTTTCACTTCTGTTCACGCTGAACAAACGGCCGCTCCCGCGAAACCTGTAACTGTGGAAGCGAAGAATGAAACCTTTGCCCCGCAGCATCCCGATCAATATATCTCCTGGAAAGCCACCTCGGAACAGTCAGAGCGTGTTGACGCCCTGGCGGAAGATCCACGACTGGTGATCCTGTGGGCGGGGTATCCCTTCTCGCGCGATTACAACAAGCCGCGTGGACATGCCTTTGCTGTGACCGATGTTCGTGAAACCCTGCGTACCGGTGCGCCGAAAAACGCCGAAGATGGTCCGCTACCGATGGCATGCTGGAGTTGTAAAAGCCCGGATGTGGCGCGTCTGATCCAGAAAGACGGCGAAGATGGCTACTTCCACGGTAAATGGGCGCGCGGCGGCCCGGAAATTGTCAACAACTTAGGTTGTGCCGATTGCCATAACACCGCCTCACCAGAGTTCGCCAAAGGCAAGCCGGAGTTAACCCTTTCCCGTCCGTATGCGGCTCGCGCGATGGAAGCCATTGGTAAACCTTTTGAGAAAGCCGGACGTTTCGACCAGCAATCGATGGTTTGCGGTCAGTGCCATGTGGAGTATTACTTCGACGGCAAAAACAAAGCGGTTAAATTCCCGTGGGATGACGGCATGAAAGTCGAAAATATGGAGCAGTATTACGACAAAATTGCCTTCTCTGACTGGACTAACTCCCTGTCAAAAACACCAATGCTGAAAGCGCAGCACCCGGAATATGAAACCTGGACAGCGGGCATTCACGGCAAAAACAACGTGACCTGTATCGACTGCCATATGCCAAAAGTGCAGAACGCCGAAGGCAAACTCTACACCGACCATAAAATTGGCAATCCGTTTGATAACTTCGCCCAGACTTGTGCGAACTGCCATACCCAGGACAAAGCCGCCTTGCAAAAAGTGGTCGCGGAACGTAAGCAGTCGATTAACGACCTGAAAATCAAGGTTGAAGATCAACTGGTTCACGCTCACTTCGAAGCGAAAGCGGCGCTGGATGCAGGCGCGACGGAAGCCGAAATGAAGCCGATTCAAGACGATATCCGTCATGCCCAGTGGCGTTGGGATCTGGCGATCGCTTCCCACGGTATTCATATGCACGCACCGGAAGAAGGTCTACGGATGCTCGGTACGGCGATGGATAAAGCGGCGGATGCGCGTACCAAACTGGCGCGTCTGCTGGCGACCAAAGGCATCACCCATGAAATCCAGATCCCGGATATCTCGACCAAAGAGAAAGCCCAGCAGGCCATTGGCCTGGACATGGAACAAATCAAGGCCGAGAAGCAGGACTTCATCAAAACGGTGATCCCGCAGTGGGAAGAACAGGCACGTAAAAACGGTCTGTTAAGCCAATAACCCCGTTCCGCCTCGCAAGGGGCGGAAAACACAATGGAGTGAATATGAGCGTATTACGTTCGTTATTAACTGCCGGGGTGCTGGCGTCGGGCCTGTTGTGGAGCCTGAACGGAATTACCGCTACCCCTGCGGCGCAGGCATCTGGTGATCGCTACGAAGTTACCCAGCAGCGTAACCCGGATGCCGCCTGTCTGGACTGTCATAAGCCAGATACCGAAGGTATGCATGGCAAACATGCTTCCGTTATCAACCCGAATAACAAACTGCCGGTCACCTGCACCAACTGTCACGGTCAGCCATCACCGCAACACCGTGAAGGGGTGAAAGATGTGATGCGCTTTAACGAGCCGATGTACAAGGTTGGTGAGCAGAACAGTGTTTGTATGTCCTGCCATCTGCCGGAACAGTTGCAAAAAGCGTTCTGGCCGCACGATGTTCACGTAACCAAAGTGGCGTGCGCCAGCTGCCATTCCCTGCATCCACAGCAAGATACGATGCAGACGTTAAGTGACAAAGGACGGATTAAGATTTGCGTCGATTGCCACAGCGATCAGCGCACCAATCCGAACTTTAACCCGGCGTCTGTTCCGTTGCTTAAGGAGCAGCCATGACCTGGTCACGTCGCCAGTTTCTCACCGGCGTCGGCGTGCTGGCAGCCGTCAGCGGCACCGCAGGGCGCGTGGTGGCGAAAACGTTGAATATCAATGGGGTGCGTTACGGCATGGTGCATGACGAGTCGTTATGTATCGGCTGTACCGCCTGTATGGATGCTTGTCGGGAAGTGAACAAGGTGCCGGAAGGTGTCTCGCGCCTGACGATTATTCGTAGCGAGCCGCAGGGCGAATTTCCTGATGTGAAATATCGCTTCTTCCGTAAGTCTTGCCAGCACTGCGATCATGCGCCGTGCGTTGACGTCTGCCCGACCGGTGCGTCTTTTCGCGATGCCGCCAGCGGGATTGTCGATGTTAACCCGGATCTCTGCGTCGGTTGTCAGTACTGCATCGCCGCCTGTCCGTACCGCGTGCGCTTTATCCATCCGGTCACGAAGACAGCGGACAAATGCGATTTCTGCCGCAAGACCAATTTGCAGGCCGGTAAGCTACCCGCGTGCGTTGAGGCTTGCCCGACGAAGGCGCTGACGTTTGGCAATCTGGACGATCCCAACAGTGAGATTTCGCAACTGCTGCGCCAGAAGCCCACTTACCGCTACAAGCTGGCGCTGGGAACCAAACCGAAGCTGTACCGCGTACCGTTTAAATACGGGGAGGTGAGCCAATGACGCAGACTTCCGCATTTCATTTTGAATCGCTGGTATGGGACTGGCCGATTGCCATCTACCTGTTTTTGATTGGTATTTCTGCCGGTCTGGTGACGCTGGCCGTGCTGTTACGTCGCGTCTACCCGCAGGCGGGTGGTGCAGACAGTACGTTGCTGCGCACCACGCTGATTGTCGGGCCTGGCGCGGTGATCCTCGGTCTGTTGATCCTCGTCTTCCACCTGACAAAGCCGTGGACCTTCTGGAAGCTGATGTTCCACTACAGTTTTACCTCGGTGATGTCGATGGGGGTGATGCTGTTTCAGCTCTACATGGTGGTGCTGGTGCTGTGGCTGGCGAAAATCTTTGAACATGATTTGCTTGCCCTGCAACAACGCTGGTTGCCGAAGCTGGGGATCGTGCAAAAGGTTCTGAGCCTGCTGACGCCCGTTCATCGCGGACTGGAAACATTGATGCTGGTGCTGGCGGTGCTGCTGGGGGCTTATACCGGCTTTCTGCTGTCGGCGCTGAAATCGTATCCGTTCCTCAATAATCCGATCCTGCCAGTGCTGTTCCTCTTCTCCGGCATCTCGTCCGGTGCGGCGGTGGCGCTGATCGCCATGGCGATACGCCAACGCAGTAACCCGCATTCCACGGAAGCGCACTTTGTACACCGTATGGAAATCCCCGTGGTATGGGGTGAAATCTTCCTGCTGGTGGCGTTTTTTTGTCGGTCTGGCGCTGGGCGATGACGGTAAAGTGCGTGCGCTGGTGGCGGCATTGGGCGGCGGTTTCTGGACGTGGTGGTTCTGGCTTGGTGTCGCCGGGCTGGGGCTGATTGTGCCAATGTTGCTCAAACCGTGGGTCAATCGCAGTTCCGGCATTCCTGCCGTGCTGGCGGCGTGTGGAGCCAGCCTGGTCGGTGTATTGATGCTGCGCTTTTTCATTCTCTACGCCGGACAGTTAACGGTGGCGTAAGCCAGAAAAGAGGTGGTTTCTGGACGTATTCCTTCCTGAAGTCGGTTTTCTGGCGTTGTTGTTAAGTCTCGGGGTCAACGTGTTGACCCCGTTGACGACCTTCGCGGGAGTGTGGTTGCGCTGGCCTGCCATGATGCGACTCACTTGCATCGGCATTCTGGCGCAGTTCGCGCTCCTGCTGCTCGGCTTTGGCGTACTGACGTATTGTTTTCTCATCAGCGATTTCTCGGTCATTTATGTCGCCCAACATAGCTACAGCCTGCTGTCGTGGGAACTCAAACTGGCGGCGGTATGGGGTGGTCATGAAGGTTCGCTGCTGCTTTGGGTGCTGCTGCTTTCCGCCTGGAGCGCGCTGTTTGCCTGGCATTATCGGCAGCAAACCGATCCGCTATTTCCGCTGACGCTAGCCGTTTTATCTCTCATGCTCGCCGCACTGCTACTGTTTGTAGTGCTGTGGTCCGATCCCTTCGTGCGGATATTTCCACCAGCAATCGAAGGCCGCGATCTCAATCCGATGCTGCAACATCCCGGTCTTATCTTCCATCCGCCGCTGCTTTATCTCGGCTATGGCGGTTTGATGGTAGCGGCGAGCGTGGCGCTGGCGAGTCTACTGCGCGGCGAGTTTGATGGTGCCAGCGCCCGAATTTGCTGGCGCTGGGCACTACCTGGCTGGAGTGCATTAACGGCGGGGATCATCCTCGGTTCCTGGTGGGCCTATTGCGAACTGGGCTGGGGCGGCTGGTGGTTCTGGGATCCGGTGGAAAACGCCTCTTTATTACCCTGGCTTTCTGCAACCGCGCTGCTGCACAGTTTGTCCCTGACTCGCCAGCGGGGGATTTTCCGTCACTGGTCGCTGCTGCTGGCGATAGTCACCCTGATGCTGTCGCTGCTGGGGACGTTGATTGTCCGTTCTGGCATTCTGGTTTCGGTTCATGCGTTCGCGCTGGATAACGTCCGCGCCGTGCCGTTGTTCAGCCTGTTTGCACTGATTAGCCTTGCGTCTCTGGCTCTGTATGGCTGGCGAGCGCGGGACGGTGGCCCGGCGGTGCGTTTTTCGGTGTTATCGCGGGAAATGTTAATCCTCGCTACGCTGTTGCTGTTTTGCGCGGTGCTACTGATCGTGCTGATGGGAACGCTTTATCCGATGATTTACGGCCTGCTGGGCTGGGGACGCCTCTCCGTTGGCGCACCGTATTTTAACCGCGCGACGTTACCGTTTGGTCTGTTGATGCTGGTGGTGATTGTGCTGGCGACGTTTGTCTCTGGCAAACGCGCGCGGCTTCCGGCGCTGTTGGCGCATGCGGGCGTGCTGTTATTTGCCGCGGGGATCGTGGTCTCCAGCATTAGCCGTCAGGAGATCAGCCTGAATTTACAGCCGGGTCAGCAGGTGACGCTGGCAGGATACACCTTCCGTTTTGAACGCCTCGATCTGCAAGCCAAAGGCAATTACACCAGCGAAAAAGCGATAGTGGCACTGTTTGACCATCAGCAACGCATTGGTGAACTGACGCCGGAGCGGCGTTTTTTACGAAGCACGCCGTCAGCAAATGATGGAGCCGTCAATTCGCTGGAACGGCATCCATGACTGGTATGCGGTCATGGGTGAAAAAAACGGAGCGGATCGTTACGCTTTTCGTTTGTATGTACAAAGCGGTGTGCGCTGGATCTGGGGGGGTGGATTGTTGATGATTGCGGGCGCGTTATTAAGCGGATGGCGGGGGAGGAAGCGCGATGAATAAAGGGCTTCTCATTTTGCTGCTGCTATTTACCTGTTTTGCGCGCGCTCAGGTCGTAGACACCTGGCAATTTGCCAATCCACAACAACAGGAACAGGCGTTAAATATTGCCAGCCAGTTACGCTGCCCGCAGTGCCAGAATCAAAACTTACTGGAATCCAACGCGCCGGTGGCGGTCAGTATGCGCCATCAGGTTTACAGCATGGTGGCGGAGGGGAAGAACGAAGCCGAAATCATTGGCTGGATGACCGAACGATACGGAGATTTTGTTCGCTATAACCCACCGTTAACGGGTCAGACGCTGGTGTTGTGGGCGCTGCCAGTGGTGTTGTTACTGCTGATGGCACTGATCCTCTGGCGAGTGAGGGCGAAGCGATGAAACAGCCTCAAATACCGGTGAAAATGCTGACAACACTCACGATATTGATGGTATTTCTCTGTGTCGGCAGTTATCTGTTAAGCCCAAAATGGCAGGCGGTACGTGCGGAGTATCAGCGTCAGCGCGATCCGCTACATCAGTTTGCCAGCCAGCAAACCCCGGAAGCGCAGCTTCAGGCATTGCAGGATAAAATCCGCGCTAATCCACAAAACAGCGAACAGTGGGCGTTACTGGGCGAGTACTATCTGTGGCAAAACGATTACAGCAATGCGCTGCTGGCGTACCGTCAGGCGTTGCAACTACGTGGTGAGAACGCTGAACTGTATGCGGCGCTGGCGACGGTGCTTTATTACCAGGCCAGCCAGCATATGACCGCCCAGACTCGCGCAATGATCGACAAAGCCCTCGCGCTGGACTCTAACGAAATCACCGCCCTGATGCTGCTGGCTTCAGATGCGTTTATGCAGGCGAACTACGCGCAAGCCATCGAACTATGGCAAAAAGTGATGGATCTCAACTCACCGCGAGTTAACCGAACACAGTTGGTTGAGTCGATTAATATGGCAAAACTGCTACAGCGGCGATCGGATTAATCATCCGGCGTTGGAGATTATGTCATTGAGCTGCATAAAAAATAATCGAATGAACATATGCCAAAAATAATCACTAATCAGTATTATTGCAGATTAAACAAATAAAAATCTTTCCATAACAAATGGTTATTCATTAATCCTGCCATAAACTCGCGTTATTATGCATTAATGCAGCGAAAAGCTCTGTTGTTAAAGGGTTGCGCAACATACCGCGCAAATGATACTGATCATAAGCGTTAAAAAAATCTACAAACCAACGCAACACAATTCATGCCCTGGCAGTATGTCACGTTCTCGCGTTTCTGAACGGGGAACGGCGCTCCATTGAGGAAGTCATTCATATGAAAAATATAAAATTCAGCCTGGCCTGGCAGATTCTGTTTGCTATGGTGCTGGGCATTCTCCTGGGAAGCTACCTGCACTACCATAGCGACAGCCGCGACTGGCTGGTCGTCAATTTGCTCTCTCCAGCGGGTGATATCTTCATCCACCTGATCAAAATGATTGTTGTGCCGATTGTAATTTCCACGCTGGTGGTCGGTATCGCAGGTGTCGGCGACGCCAAACAGCTCGGGCGAATTGGTGCGAAAACCATTATCTACTTCGAGGTGATCACCACCATCGCTATCATTTTGGGGATCACTCTGGCGAACGTCTTCCAGCCCGGTGCCGGGGTGGATATGTCGCAGCTGGCGACCGTCGATATCTCGAAATATCAGAGCACTACGGAAGCAGTCCAAAGCAGTTCCCACGGCATTATGGGCACGATTTTGTCGCTGGTGCCGACGAACATTGTGGCGTCGATGGCGAAAGGCGAAATGCTGCCAATTATCTTCTTCTCGGTACTGTTTGGTTTGGGGCTTTCCTCCCTGCCTGCGTTGCATCGTGAACCGCTGGTGACCGTGTTCCGCTCTATCTCTGAAACCATGTTTAAAGTGACGCACATGGTGATGCGCTATGCCCCAGTGGGTGTGTTTGCGTTGATTGCGGTGACAGTGGCTAACTTTGGTTTCTCTTCTCTGTGGCCACTGGCGAAACTGGTGCTGCTGGTGCATTTCGCCATTCTGTTCTTCGCGCTGGTAGTGCTGGGAATTGTGGCGCGCCTGTGCGGGTTAAGTGTCTGGATCCTGATTCGTATTCTGAAAGATGAGCTGATTCTGGCGTACTCCACTGCCAGCTCTGAAAGCGTGCTGCCGCGAATTATTGAGAAGATGGAAGCCTACGGCGCCCCGGCGTCGATCACCAGTTTCGTGGTGCCGACCGGTTACTCTTTTAACCTAGATGGTTCGACGCTGTATCAAAGTATTGCCGCTATCTTCATCGCGCAGTTGTATGGCATTGACCTGTCTATCTGGCAGGAAATCATTCTGGTGCTGACGCTGATGGTGACCTCGAAAGGGATTGCTGGCGTGCCGGGCGTGTCGTTTGTTGTGCTGCTGGCAACGCTGGGTAGCGTAGGTATTCCGCTGGAAGGTCTGGCGTTTATTGCCGGTGTTGACCGTATCCTCGACATGGCGCGTACCGCGCTGAACGTGGTAGGTAATGCGCTGGCGGTGCTGGTGATTGCCAAGTGGGAACACAAATTTGACCACAAAAAAGCGATGGCCTACGAGCGTGAAGTGCTGGGCAAATTTGATAAGACTGCGGATCAGTAATTGAAGATTGCCGGGGATATCCACCCGGCAATGTGTGGATGCCTGATGCGACGCTTACCGCGTCTTATCAGGCCTACGCAAGACTGCGCAATAGCCTGATTTAGCGTGATTTTGTAGGTCGGATAAGGCGTTTACGCCGCATCCGACATCAATGCCTGATGTGACGATTACCGCGTTTTATCAGGCCTACGCCAGACAGCGCAATAGCCTGATTTAGTGTGATTTTGTAGGTCGGATAAGGCGTTTACGCCGCATCCGACATCAGTGCCTGATGCGACGCTTACCGCGTTTTATTAGGCCTACGCCAGACAGCGCAATAGCCTGATTTAGCGTGATTTTGTAGGTCGGATAAGGCGTTTACGCCGCATCCGACATCAATGCCTGATGCGACGTTTAACGTGTTTTATCAGGGCTACCTTAACCATTGGTTAATTTTTCAAACTCTTCACACCCGGTATCAAACCCTTCCATACAGCTCAGGTTCAACCAGTGCAGCGCCTTCTGTTTGTTCTTCTCGATAAAACCTTCTTCACCGTTTAAGAACATCATTCCTGCCCAGTACTCGGAATAACCGGTACGGGAAATCGCAGAGCTACGCTTGAAATACCAGGTCGCTTTCTCATCATCGGCCTTAATGCCTATGCCGTTGGCGTAAATCAAACCAAGCAGCATCTGGGCATCGACGGCGGAGTCGTTCTCCAGATCTTCCGAGGCGTTTTCTAACAGCGAAATCGCCTTCGGATAATCCGGTTTACCTGCCTGAGTATTCACCAGAATATGTGCCAGCGTCACTTCACCTTCTTTACTGCCCGCTTGCGCTGCTTTTTCGGCGAGAATTTTTGCTTGTGGATAGTCCAGACTGACCGGATTGGTGATTTTAATCTGCGCCAGCAGCGCGCAGGCATCGGCATCACCACTGTCGGCGGCTTTCTGTGCCCAATATTCGGCTTTGCTCAAATCGCCGGAGCTAAACCAGCTGTCGGCAAGAAAATATTGTGCGCGTCTGTCTCCGGCTTCTGCCGCCTTTACATACTGGCTGCCAGGCTCAGAGTCATTCGCGTGGGCAAAGAATGTCAAAAACAACATCAATGCGATAATTTTTTTCATTTTGATAATACGATTGGGTAGGGTGTATCCAGTATAAAGAGTTCGAATGGATAAAAAAACAGCCTCCCAGAGGAGGCTGTAGGAGGGACTTATTTACGCCAGTGCCGCTTCGCGTAGGCGTAGTTTTCAACTTGTTGTACTCGTCAATCACGTACTGCTCGGCGGCGCGCTGATCGGCGATCGGCTCGACGCGCACGGCGCAGTATTTGTATTCCGGCGTTTTGGTAATTGGGCTTAAGTTTTCGGTAACCAGCTCGTTACAGGCGCCAATCCACCACTGGTAGGTCATGTAAATCGCCCCTTTGTTAGGACGATCGCTGACCTGCGCACGGGTGATAATTTTGCCTTTACGCGAGTGCACCCAAACCAATGCCTCATCTTCAATACCCAGACGTTTGGCGTCTTCGGTATTGATTTGTGCGTAGCCAGGTTCATCAGCCAGCGCCGCCAGTGCCGCACAGTTACCGGTCATCGAACGGCAAGAGTAGTGGCCAACTTCACGCACCGTTGACAGTACCATCGGGTACTCGTCGGTGAGTTTGTCGATTGGCGCAACCCAATCGCAGGTGAAGAACTGCGCCAGACCGTTCGGGGTATCAAACTTCTCTTTAAACAGATAAGAAGTCCCCTGATCGGCATCTGACGTATCGCGGCAAGGCCACTGAATGAAGCCCAGTTCGCCCATTTTCTCGTAAGTCGCACCGTAGAAATCCGGGCACAGATGACGCAACTCGTCCCAGATCTCCTGGGTGTTGTTGTAGTGCATCGGATAACCCATACGGGTGGCGATTTCACTGATAATCTGCCAGTCCGTTTTCAGATCCCACTTCGGTTCAACCGCCTTGAAGAAACGCTGGAAGCCACGGTCAGCCGCAGTATAGACACCTTCATGCTCGCCCCACGACGTTGACGGTAAAATGACATCCGCCGCCGACGCGGTTTTGGTCATAAAGATGTCCTGAACGATGACCAGTTCCAGATCTTCAAAGGCTTTACGGACTGCCGACAGTTCCGCATCCGTTTGCAGCGGATCTTCGCCCATAATGTACGCGGCACGCACTTCGCCATGCGCTGCGCGGTGCGGCAGCTCGCTGATGCGATAGCCGGTATGAGCAGGCAGGCTTTCTACGCCCCAGGCTTTGGCGAATTTCTCGCGGTTAGCCGGATCTTTCACGTACTGGTATCCCGGATACGTATCCGGCAGCGCGCCCATATCACAGGCGCCCTGCACGTTGTTCTGACCACGAACCGGGTTAACGCCCGCATGCGGCTTACCGAGGTTACCGGTCAGCATCGCGAGGCTGGTCAGAGAACGCACGGTTTCCACGCCCTGATAGAACTGGGTCACACCCATGCCCCACAGAATAGATGCGCTTTCCGCCTGGGCATACATCCGCGCCGCCTGACGAATCTCACTGGCGCTAACGCCAGTGATATCTTCAACCGACTCCGGCGTGTAGCCTTCAACGATTTTACGATATTCTTCAAAGCCTTCCGTACGGGAAGCGACGAACGCTTTGTCGTACAGATTTTCTTCAATAATGACGTGACCCATCGCATTCAACAGCGCGATGTTCGAGCCGTTTTTCAGTGCGATGTGCATGTCAGCAATGCGCGCGGTTTCAATTTTGCGCGGATCGCAGACGATAATTTTCGCCCCGTTACGTTTAGCGTTAATCACGTGATTCGCCACGATAGGGTGGGAATCCGCCGGGTTGTACCCGAAAACGAACACTAAATCGGTATTATCAATTTCGTTAATGGCATTGCTCATTGCGCCGTTACCGACCGATTGGTGCAGACCTGCAACCGATGGGCCGTGTCAGACGCGAGCGCAGCAGTCAACGTTATTGGTACCAATAACGGCGCGCGCAAATTTTTGCATTACATAGTTGGTTTCGTTACCCGTACCACGCGAGGAGCCTGTCGTCTGGATGGCATCCGGACCGTACTTCTCTTTGATGGCGCTCAGGCGCTCGGCAACGTAATTCAGTGCCTCATCCCAGGAAACAGGTTCGAGTTTGCCGCCACGCTGGCGACGGATCATGGGGGTTTTCAGGCGCGGGGTCAGGATCTGGGTATCGTTAATAAAATCCCAGCCATAATAGCCCTTCAGACACAGAGTACCCTGGTTGGTTTTCCCCTGTGCTGCCTCCGCCCGGACGATTTTGCCGTTATCGACGACCAGGTTGATTTTGCAACCTGATGCGCAATAGGGGCAAACCGTGACGACTTTTTTCATCAGTCTCGCTCCAGTTAATCAAATCACGCATACGCGCTCTCGACCACAGTATGCATCTTTTATGCCACATTTTATTTGAGGCTATTCCCTGATATTACGGGCACTATTTATTCAAAACTCTGACGAAAAACAGGCTGTCGTCAGTTTTGACGTGACGAAACGAAATACCGCGTGACAGCCATCACGCGGCAGACATTTTATTTTTTCTCAACGACGGGAGCCGCCTGATACCCGCCGCCCAGCGATTTCATCAACTGAATACTTTGAATCACCCGGCGGCTGTCCAGCATCAGTAATGACATCTCTTCGGAAAGCACCGGCAACTGAGCTTCGGTTGCCTGTAAGCGGCTGGTTAGACCGCGTTGGTAGGCGGCGTCGGCGGCGCGCTGGGTGAAGCGCGTTGCTTCCACGCGTTCTGCCTGCATCTCCCGCTCGTCGTTGAGCGTTTGCAGACGCGTGCCATTGACTGCAACGTCGCGCACCGCGTTCAGTACTGACTGGTTGTAACGTTCAATCATCATGTTGCTGGCGGCGCGAGTGCCTTCGAGATTGGCATTCAACCGTCCACCGTCAAACAGCGGCAATTTCAGACCCGGGATGAAGTTGAACTGGCGACTGGTTTTTTTGAATAAGGTATCCAGGTGGATGGAGTCCAGACCGAAAAACGCTTTGATATCAAAGCTCGGGTAGAACAGCGCCCGCGCGGAATCTACCTGATCTAATGACGCCTGAACATACCAGCGCATGGCTTGCAGATCCGGGCGTCTGGCGAGCAACTCATAAGAGAGCGTCGCCGGAATGCCGGTCTGTACTTGCGGTAATGCCACCGGCTTGATCTCCGGCATATCGCTGGCCCCCGCGCCAATCAATGCGCGCAGAGATTCTCGCGTTTCGGTGATTTGCCCTTTGACGGCAGCAATTTGTTTATCGACGGCCAGAATCTGCGCCCGCGCGCCGTGGAAAGGCACTTGCGCTTCCAGACCGTGCGCCACTTTACTCTGGTGCGCTTTCACCGCGTAATCAATCACATCGCGAGTTTGTTCTAACAGATCAAGCATCTGATAGCTGGCCTGCATACTGTAATAAAGCTGCGCTACGCCCGCGGTCAGCGATAACTCTACTGCTGCGGTTTCTGCCAGCGCGGCATTATGCGCGCCAATAGCGGCGGCAACCGCCGAGCGATGTACACCCCACAAATCGAGATCCAGTCCGGCAAACAAACCTACTGTGGCTTCCGTATAGTATGGCCCGTCCATACCCAGTGCTGGCGCATCCATTGAATAAGGGCTTAAAAAACCGTTCGCCGAGACACGTTGGCGGTTGAGCATCCCTAACGCCGCCACCTGTAATTGTGAACCGGCATCTAACAGGTCGGCCTGCGATTGCGCTTTTTCTTCCCGCAGTTTCGCTTCAGCAAGCGTGTGTGAACCTTGCAGTGTGCGCTGGATCAGGGCATCCAGTTGCGGATCGTTAAATTGTTTCCACCACTGCGCCTGCGGCCAGCCGGAACTGGCCAGATGAATATCATCGGCAAGTTTGATTTGTTCCGGTTTGAGCTGTTGATGAGGCGCAGAATCCTTACGTACCAGGGCACAGCCGGAAATCAGCGTCGTGCTGCCGAGAATGCTGCACAACAGCAGGCGTGAAAGTTGACGATTGATCATTGCGTGGCTCCTTGTGCCTGTTCCGTGGCGGGCGTTAATGCCGGGGCTGTCCAGTCTGGCAAGCGGGCGAAAAGCTGGCAGACGTGTTGCTCCTGTTTTAATAAGGTCGGCAGGATGGCCTGCGAGGCGGGTGTTTCTTCAAGCGTTATTTGAGGAGAACGGCTGAGTGCGGTTACCAGACCGGCGGCATATTTCTCCAGTGCGTCGGCAAACTGGCCTGCTCTGTCCGGCTGTAGTGCGTTATCCAGCGCCTGCGCCGAGTTCCAGGTCGCATCCCAGGCGTGAAGAATGTCGCGCCCCTGACGAATAACCGTTTGCGAACGTTCAATCAGTAATGCGCGTTCTTCGCTGTCCAGTTGACGCTCCAGCGCTACGCGTTGGCACATCTCTTCACAGGCATTAAACGCCGCATGCAGACCTATGCGAATTTGCAGATAAGTGCGCAGAGCCGTGGCTTCTTGCTGGCGTGGGATCCGCATTACTTTACTTAACATACCCAGCGCGCCAGCCAGTTTTTGCGGCAGTGTGCGCGCTTCACTTTCAGGCCAGACAAAGGTGTAAATCACCGCGGACACCACGGTACCAATGATGATACCCAGGGCGCGATCGCGAATTTCCACCAGGTCGTACACCGGGCCAAAAACGTTTTCGAGCGTGGCGAGCGCGAAGGTGACCACCATCTGTGTGCCGATATAAGAAGAACGTTCAGAGCTGGTGGCAATCCATGCGCCCAACAGGAAAATCGGTGCCAGCACAAACAGCAATTCGACAATATTGTCCAGCCAGGGCATGACCAGTAGCGTGAATAACAGCGCCAGAATCGCGCCGCAAAAAGCCCCGCCAAAACGCAGCACCATCTTCTGGTACGACGAACCGACGTTCGGGTTAGCGACGATCACGCAGGTCAGCATACAGGTATGAATACCTTCCCAGTCGACGCCGCTGTAGAAGGTGTAACAGATCAAACAGGCGAGCAGCGTTTTTACCGCGTAGCGAATATAGTCTGGATTGGTAAAAGCATCGGCGACCATTGACGGCGGTTTGGCGGCGGGCGTTGGCGGCGTATTCGGGTCCATCTGACCCAGTTGCAACAACGTCTGGCAGATATTCTCCAGGTTACATTCCCGTGCCGCCATCGCTTCATCTTCACTAAGTCGCCAGTCGCTTTGCCAGCACTGACCTTTGGCAATGGCATGTTGCAGCTTGTTGATTTCTGAGGCTAATTTTTGCCGAAATTCAATAATTGCCTGAGAATCAGCAAAAGAGGTGGGATCGTAGCGATTCAGCGTCGAGTAAATGTAGGTTACCGTTGCCACGCAGCTTTGCCACCATGCGCTCTGGGTTCGCCAGTTGGCATCGTCCGCGAGACAAAAGACATTGAGTTTTTGCAGCGCCAGCGCCTCTCTTTCAATCCGCGTTTCGGGTAGCGGTGCGAGGCTGTCTGTCAGGTGACTAATGGCATCATCAAGCCGATCATTAAGCGCCTGATGCATTTGCGTAATGGCACGACTGGGAAACCACAGCACGCCGATTAACGTCATCAATAACGTCGGGTAGAGGCCGACAACAATACACCACAGCGTTAAGCGCACGACCACTTCCGGATAGTCGAGCATGGCGGGGAAGGTTTGCCCGTAAATAGCGACAATGGCAACGGCGAAAAAGACCAGCCCCAGCCGATGGGTGCGCATCAAAAACATGCAGCCCATCAGGATCGGTCCGGCGATGATCAATCGGATCAACGGTTCGCCGTATGACCATTTGTAGATCAAAAACAGGCTGGCGATCTCCAGCACCGTGGCGACCACAAATAAGATCGCCACAAATTTGGTGTAAAACGCGTTCGACTGAATACCGTAAAACAGCACCGCTAGTGATAACGCCACGAAGGGGATCTCGAAGGTCATCGAGATCAGAATCACCAGCAGGCAGCCTACCCAGAGTTGCATGGTCTGCGGCACGCGGCCTGGTCGCCGCTCGCTTAACTCTTCATGAAAGAACGCCAGCAGCCTGACCACCGGTAATGGCAGGGAGTTGAGCGCGCTCATTATTGCGGCTCAAGATTAGCGACTGCCGAAGCACCGATGCGGAACATTTCCGGATCAGGTTTATCAACCATGATTTTGACCGGAAAACGCTGGGCGACGCGGACCCAGTTAATAGACCGTGACACTTTCGGCAGGCCGCCCAGCACCAGGCCGCCGTCATCCGGTAGCACGCCGTAGCCAATCGAATCCACTTTACCCTCGAAGGTTTTGCCGCTGTCGCTCATCAGGCGAATCGTTGCGGGTGTACCTGAGCGAATATTTTTCAGATCGGTTTCGCGGAAGTTGGCGATCACGTACCAGTGACGAGTGTCGATTAGGGTGAAAATAGGGCGCATGGCAGAAGCAAATTGCCCAACCGAGGTTTTGAGGGAAATGACCCGGCCATCAAACGGCGCGCGAACGGTCGCCATTTCCAGATGCAGTTTGGTCAGCGCGATATCCGCTTCGACCGCCGCACGTTGGGCGACCAGTGCATCGACGCCGCTGACGGCGCTGGCGGCTGACTGCGCCTGTAACAATACGGCATTAAGATCCGCTTCTGCGGCGCGCTGCGCCGTTCTTGCACGGTCAACTTCTTCCGCTGAGACAAAACCTTCTTTCAGTAATGGCTCGGTGCGGCGTAATGTATCGCTGGCCTGTTTTGCCGCGGCACGGGCTTTTTCTACCGTGGCATTAACCGAGTCGGCACCAAACTGTTGCGCGTCAACGCTACGCTGGGTGAGCATAATTTGCTTATCCAGCGCCGCGAGGGAGGCTTCGGCTTTCGCCAGATTGGCTTCGTACGGGCGCGGGTCAATGCGGAACAGCAAATCGCCCTGTTTCACCGCCTGGTTGTCGGCGACCGCCAGTTCTACAATGCGACCGCTGACTTCCGGCACCACATCAATGGTATCTGCTGACGCGTAAGCGTCATTAGTTGATGGCGCACTGTCTACGCGCCAGATAACGAAAACAAGGGCAACCAGCGCCAACGCAACCACTAACAGAGCAGGGAATTTACTGCGAGGAGCTTTTTTCGGCGTACTTTCCATGAGCGCGTCTCAAATAGATTAGAAAAATGCCAGCCAGAACAGCATGGCGTAGAGAGCAAAAAGGGCGGTATAAATAATTCCGACAAATGCCAGATTGATATTTGTCCGCTGAATAATTCGCCTCGTGATGAGCGTCAAAATAAGGCTGGCAATGGCGCAGAAAAACCAGCTGGGATAATAAGCGCCGATCACCGGGATTGCCGGAGATAATGAGCATCCCGAAACCATGAAGACGGGAATTATCCAGGCTGTTTTTTTGAGTTGCATCGCCATGCGAGAGAGAACTGTTGGCATATTAAATACATCCTGTCTGCTGCGAACAATATCTGTAGTGAATATCAATATCCATTGAAGGCGTCAGTATGGCTATTTTCTTGATGAATAAAAATAGCTTTATTCAGCCACCGCATTCATAACTTATATATTTTATGTATTAATTGGCTGTATATATATTTAAAATAAATGCTTTTGGGGGCTCACGCGCCCCCAAAAGCGAGTGGCATTAATTTGGAGTTACGATATTCACCCACAAATCGAAATTATCCAGACAGGCAATAATTTCTTCCAGTTTCGCGCCATTGCCAATAATTTTGGCTTTCTTCGCTTTTACCAGATCCGCCATTTTGGCTTGCCCGGTCAGCACGGCGTGAAGATCTTCACGGCTGATGTAGAAAGAGGCGTTGGCTTGCGGTTGCAGTGTTTTACGGTAGTTAAGCACGCTATCGTTCAGCGTCAGGTTGAGGTTATCGCCGTTGCTCATATTGAAGTTCAGGCTGATATTTTTACCCGCGGCTTTCGCGCTATCGAGGCGAACGGACATAAAGTCGAACAGCATTTCGACCGACATCCCGCGAATGGTGTCCGGGGAACCGGTGGTGCCGTGGCTGAACTTATGCACCCCTTCGCGCAGCTCCTTCGCGCCGGTCAGGTAGAAACCGCGCCAGGTGGCGGACTCGGCCTGATAGCCCAGCTGTTCAAAGTTATTCGCTTGCAGATTCTTCGCGACCTGGTCACCCGGGTTGGCGGCAATCACCTGTTTCAGCAACTCTGCGGACCAGCGATAATCACCTTGCTTGTTCGCTTCTTTCGCCAGGTTGATGACACGGGCAGAACCGCCCAGCGCCTGCACATAACGTTTACCCATCTCCACCTGACCATACGGATGTAGGTTAGCCGGGTTACCGTCGTAATAGCCAAGATAGAAGTTATACACCGCGCGGGCGTTGTGGCTGACAGAACCGTAATAGCCGCGGCTGGCCCAGTTATTGGCAAGCGCAGGCGGCAGCTTAATCATGTCGCCGATTTCATTCATGGTGTAGCCCTGGTTCGCCAGGTGCAGGGTCTGGTCGTGAATGTACTTGATAGTATCGCGATATTTACCAATATAATCATTGATATGCTTATTGCCCCAGACCGGCCAGGTGTGCGGCATAAACAGCACTTCCGCGTCATTACCCCACATATCCAGCGTTTCGTTCAGATACTCGGTCCACTTGCTGGTGTCGCGGGTTTTCGCGCCGCGCAGAGTGTAGAAGTTGTGCAGGGTATGTGTGGCGTTCTCGGCGGTACACAGGGCTTTCAGGGCCGGAATATAGAAGTGCATTTCGGCTGGCGCTTCGCTGCCTGGGGTCATCAGGAAGTCAAACTCCAGGCCGTCGATAATCATCTTCTCGCCAGTTCTGACGATAGTTTTAGTCGGTGCAATAATGCTCGGGTCGCCCGTTGCCAGCGTCACGCCAAGGCCATTACCCACGTTACCTTGCGCGTTGTGCGGCAGTAACAGACCGTAAGAGTAGAGCGCACGGCGGCTCATGATGTTACCCGCCAGCACGTTTTCACTGATGGCTTCGTCCATAAAGCCAGCCGGGGCGATCACCTGAACTTTGCCGGATTTAACATCAGCTTCAGAGATAATGCCTTTCACGCCGCCATAGTGGTCGGTGTGGCTGTGAGTGTAGATAACGGCAACAATCGGTTTTTGCGGACGATGCTGGAAGTAAAGGTCAAGTGCGGCTTTTGCGGCAGGCGGCGTTACCAGCGGGTCGATAACAATAATGCCTTTCTCACCCTCAACGAACGTAATGTTAGAGATATCCTGGCCGCGCACCTGATACATTTTATCGGTGACTTTGAACAGGCCAGAAATACCGTTGATTTGCGACTGACGCCACAGGCTGGGGTTTACGGTTTCCGGCGCAGCGGCATTAATATCAAATTTGTAATCGTCCGCGCGGTAGTAAACTTTACCGTTCGCATCACGCAGAATACCTTCATCCAGCAGCGGAGCGATAAATCCACGCTGGGCATCGTCAAAATCCTGACGATCGCTAAACGGTAATGATTTGGCGTAATTCTGATTAACCTGCTGGGTATATTGAGTGGCGCCTTTCGCTTCATCTGTTGCGTAAGCGGTATTTATCATCATGCCGCTGACGGCGGTTAAGGCAATAACAATCCTGCTCAAACGGAATAACCGAGAGTTATTCATATAAATCTCCATTTATCATTTATGTCGTAAATATGTAGTCCATGCAAAATACGTCATTTAAAGCTGGCGTTATCATAATTGGGAAACGACGAATTGAATAAGCAGAAGTGTGAACAGAATCGGCCATTTTATTAGGCATTTGTGCTGAAGAGGGAAAATTACGGCATATTTATTATTGTCATAAATAATGTGACCTGACTTATGTTTTTATTATATATATTGCTTTTCTCTTTCACTTCGGCAAGAAGTCCGCACAATGATTAATCAGGTGAATAATTCGGAGTATAACCATGAAACCTGTTGTGCTGGTGGTGGATGATGACACGGCTATCTGCGCACTGTTGCAGGACGTGTTAAGTGAACATGTCTTTACGGTTTCAGTCTGCCATACCGGGCAGGAGGCAATATCACGTGTTGAGGGCGATCCTGATATCGCGCTGGTGGTGCTGGATATGATGCTACCCGATACCAACGGCCTGAGGGTATTGCAACAATTACAGAAAATGCGTCCTGCACTGCCGGTGGTGATGCTGACCGGCCTGGGCAGTGAGTCTGATGTGGTGGTCGGGCTGGAAATGGGCGCAGATGATTACATCTGCAAGCCGTTTACCCCACGGGTCGTGGTCGCGCGACTAAAAGCGGTGCTACGGCGCGTTGGCGCGCTGGTGGTCAATGAGGAGAAAACGCCGGGCTGTCATTTAATGGCTGGTATCTCGATACCACGCGCTGCCAGTTGCACAATCCGCTACAACAACATGTCGAGCTGACCCAGGGCGAATATGGCTTGTTACTGGCCCTGGCGCAAAACGCTCGTCGGGTGTTAAGCCGCGAGCAGTTGCTGGAGTTCACCCACAGCGATAGCGTGGAGGTGTTTGATCGCACCATCGACGTATTAATCATGCGCTTACGCCGCAAAATCGAACTAAACCCGCATCAGCCGATGTTGATTAAAACTCTGCGCGGTCTGGGGTATGTCTTCGCTGCCGACGTGCACTAATCCGACAATTCTGTTTGTAGTTCTTCCAGCGTTTTTGCCCCGTCGATAGCATTGGCACATAACAGGCTTGCCCGCGCGCAGGCGTGTGCCAGTTTGATGCTCTCGGTAAGCGTCCAGCGTTCATGGCAGCCATATAAAAATCCGGCACAAAATGCATCGCCCGCGCCGACGCTGCCGATAATTTCCCGTTGTTCTAACTTTTGCGAAGGGATCCACACGCCGCCCTGTTCCGGTGTCTCTCCCCAGGCACCTTCCGGACAGTGGATCACCACTCGCTGGCGTACGCCCGCATCTAACAGTTCACGCGCGGCGGCAGCAATATGCACGATATGCGGTTCGCCGTTGGGTAAGCGAATTTCCAGCCCGCTAAACTCCCCGGCCTCCAGTTCGTTAATTACCAGATAATCCAGATGGCGCAATGCGGGCAGCACCATCGGCTGATAACGCGGATCGCCCTTGCGGGAGACAAGGTCGAGCGAGGTTTCAAAGCCATTATCACGCATTTGCGCCAGCAGGCGCGCGCTACGGGTGCCGTAAACATCGTCCGGCATATCCAGGCTATCGAGCAACAGTAAATAGCCGAGATGGAAAATCTTCATGCTGTTATCGAGCTGATCGAACGCCGGAAGATCAAGCAGTCGGTTAGCGCCCGGCGAATGGAAAAACGTCCGCTGCCCGCTTCGGTCGGTCATCACCTGCGACATCGACGTCGGGGCAAAGGTGGTGCGCTGCACATGCTGGCGATTGACGTGATATTGTTCAAGCATCGCCATGATGTAATCGCCGTCGCTGTCCTGACCGATTAGCCCGACCGCCTGTAACGGCAGCCCGGTGCGCATTTTCGCCAGCGTCAGCAGGACGTTAAGGGGCGCGCCTCCGGTAGAGCGTTCGCTGTGGGTGATCTCCGCCAGCCAGCCGCGCTCTGGCCACTGGATAATCTGATGGACGTGGTCAACCAGCATATTGCCTGCGGCGATAATCCCTTTACGTTCCATCATGCTTGCCCCGCACTGCCGAAAATACGCATCTGTTGTGCAACCGTATCGCTGATGGCGGCTTCCACTGCCAGCAGTAACTCGGCGAACTCGTCATACATCGGCTGACGGCGCGCCATTCGGGCCTCAACGGCTGCCAGCGCCGCTTGCGACATACCCGTGTAGAAATTGATTTTGTGGATACCCAGTTCTATGGCGCGGCGGAAATCGGCATCGCTAATCCCTGAGCCGCCGTGTAACACCAGCGGGATTGCCGCCTGCTGGCGGATAGCGTCGAGGCGCGGGAAATCGAGTTTCGGTTCGCCGCGATATTTGCCGTGTGCATTGCCAATCGCCACGGCCAGCGCGTCAATGCCGGTACGGTCGACAAAATCACGCGCCAGTTGCGGATCGGTAAACAGAGATTCATCGGCATGACCGTAAAGCGCACCGCCTTCGTCGCCACCTACCGCGCCCAGTTCAGCTTCTACCGATACGCCAACGGCATGGCACATTTTCACCACTTCCCGCGTCTGGCGGACATTTTCTTCATACTCCAGCGTGGAGCCGTCAAACATTACCGAGCTGAATCCCAGCCGCAACGCTTGCACCACCGATTCAAAATGCAGCCCGTGATCGAGATTTAACACCACCGGAATGGCATGGCGCGCCGCTTCAAATTTCACGGCTTCGACCAGGGAATCCAGCGAGATATATTTAAAATGTACTTCGGCAATGTTGATAATAAACGGCGAACGTTCTTGTCTGGCCGCAGCAAATAGCGCGCGTAAAAAGTGTGAGTCCAGCACATTAAACGCACCTAACGCATAGCGATGTTCGCGGGCATGAGCCAGCCCTTCAGCGAGAGAAATCAACGGCATAACGTTCTCCTTATTCAGCGGAACTGGCGGTATTCGTTACACAACACCAACTGGGCCGGTTCGTCTTCGTCAATCAGGTTGTAGCGGTCCAGCGGCTGTAAAAAGTGGTTATCGTGGTCGTCGTCATTAACAGAAGAGACTTCGCCAACCAGCACATCGCCAAAACCGGCTTCTGCCCAAAAGCTGTGATAAAGGCCTGGCGGCAGGCAGATACTTTCGCCGGGAGACAGGCGCAACTGACTGCCTGCGGTATGTTTCTGGCGGCAGCCGTCGATCACCACCGTAACGTCGCTATCAACCGTTTGCTCGTTGCTATCGGCATTCCATAGTTCAACAATCAAATTGCCGCCGCCGCGATTGATAATGTCCTCACGCTTACGCCAGTGAAAATGCATTGGCGTTACCTGCGCATCGCGCACATGCATGATCTTCTCGGCGTAACATTTCGCATACGGCATTCCTTTTGGCGAACCGTTACGCAGGGTAAACAGCGTCAGTCCCTGTGCAGCAAAGTCGTTGCCACCAAAAGCGGTAACATCCCAGCCGAGTTTGAGATCAAAAACTTCCTCCCACGCGGTGGTGTCGAGTTGTTGCCATTGGGCAGGCGTGAAACTGGCAAAGGGCGGAAGATGCACGTCATGTTGCGAAAAGAATTGCCGTGTATGGCCGAGAATGTCGTTTATAGCGGAGCGTTTCATCGAAAGCGTTCTCCTTAGCGGTGGCCGGGCAGCAGCGCCGCCCGGCGTGTGGACTTATTTCACCGTCCAGCCTTTGTAATTGCCGACGTTGTTTTTGTCGATCATCGTCACCGGGATCAGCACCGGCTCTTTCGGCGCGGGTTTGCCCTGCAAAATGTCGTAGCCAATTTCCACCGCTTTCGCTGCCATCACCTGGGGATCTTGCGCAGGGGTGGCGACAAACAACGAGTTCTCACGTTTCAGCGCCTCTTCGGCGTCCGGGCTTCCGTCAACGCCGACAATAAAGAACTCGCTACGTTGTGCCTGTTTGGCTGCCAGATCGGCACCGATCGCGGTGGGATCGTTAATGGCAAATACGCCGTCAATCTTCGGATTTGCCGCCAGCAGTCCGGTCATTACCTCCAGCCCGCCTTCACGACTGCCTTTGGCGTTCTGGTTGTCAGAGAGCACCTTGATGTCAGGATGGCGTTTAAATTCAGTCTGGCAGCCTTCAACGCGGTTTTGCACGGCGGACACCGGAGGCCCGTTGATGATCACCACGTTGCCTTTGCCTTTCAGGCGATCGGTGATGTATTTACAGGCCATTTCGCCCGCCTGGGTGTTATCGGAGGTGATGGTCGCATCGGCACCTTCTGCCGCTACGTCAACCGCGACGACCACTATCCCGGCATCTTTTGCCCGTTTCACCGCCGGGCCGATCCCTTTTGAATCGGCAGCGTTGAGGATGATCATATCGACGTTAGCGGCGATAAAGTTGTCGATCTGCGACACCTGCTGGCCCAGATCGTAGCCGCTGGACACCAGCGTCACTTTGACGTTATCGCCCGCCAGTTTGCGCGCTTCCAGCTCCGCGCCTTTGGTGATCTGCACGAAGAATGGGTTTGCCAGATCGCCTACCGTCACGCCTATCGACTTCAGTTCTTTTGCCTGGGCGAACGGTGCTGCGGCCAGCAGCGCGCCTGCACAGAGCGCGGTCACTAAGGGCTTCAATCTCATGCTTTATTCCTCATGTGTAGGGTATTGTTGTTATGCGCTTTGATGATGTCGGGTACGGTATTTATCGATCAGCACCGCAATGATGATCACCGCCCCTTTGATCACCAGTTGCCAGAAGTAAGAGACGCCCATTAGGGTCATGCCGTTGTTTAGCGTGGCGATAATCAGCGCCCCAACCAGCGTGCCGGTGATGGTGCCGATGCCGCCGACAAAACTGGTGCCGCCGAGGATCACCGCCGCAATGGCATCCAGTTCGTACCCCATGCCTAAGTTGCCGTTGGCGCTGTACAGCCGCGAGGCGCTCATAATCCCGCCAAGCCCTGAAAGCAGGCCGCTCATGCCATAAACAAACAGCAGCACCAGCCAGACCTTAATGCCGGTAAGACGCGCTGCCTGCATATTGCCGCCGACGGCGTAGATATGAACGCCAAGCGTGGTGCGGCGCAGAATAAACCAGCACAGCACAATCACTGCGAGGGCAATCACCACCAGCCACGGGACAGGCCCAAGATAGTTATTACCTATCCACTCGAAATTAATGTTGGAGTTGATGACCGTGGTGCCGTCCGCCAGCAGATACGCCGCCCCGCGTAGCGCCGTATAGGTGCCGAGCGTGACGATAAACGGTGGCAATCCGGCAAAGGCCACCAGCGCGCCGTTGAACAACCCCAGCAGCAGGCCGAGCATCAGCGCCGCTGGAATCGACAGCATGGCGAACTCCGGGCTAAGGGAGACGACCATCGCCGCCACCGCCGTGGTGCCGAGAATTGAACCTACAGAAAGATCGATTCCGCCAGTCAAAATGATGAAGGTCATTCCCGCCGCCAGAACAATGTTGATCGACGCCTGACGGGTAATATTCAGCAGGTTGCTTTCAGTAAAAAAGTTCGGTGCGATAAAGCCAAATACCGCCACGATCAGAATTAAAATGGGCAAAATGCCGACCGTTTGCATCAGATCGCTCATCAGCATTTTTTTGGCAGAGGTCTTTGCAGAGGTCGTCATGAGGGCACCGCCTGGGAATGGGCGTCGTTGACGCCAGTCGCTAAGGTCATAATGTTTTCCTGGGTGATGTTTTTGCCGTTTAACTCACCGGCAATGCTGCCTTCGCGCATCACATAAACGCGATCGCTCATGCCGACTATCTCCGGCAGTTCGCTGGAGATCATCAGGATCGCCACGCCCTTGCGCGCCATCTCGTTCATGATCCGGTAGATCTCGCTTTTTGCGCCGACGTCCACGCCGCGGGTGGGTTCGTCGAGCAGTAAAATGCGTGGGCCAATCGCCACCCAGCGGGAGATCAACAGTTTTTGCTGATTGCCGCCGGAAAGCCCGCCCGCTCGCACCTGGGCATGAGGCACGCGGATGTTGAGCAACTTGATGGCGTCATCGGAGATAGTTTGTGCTTTTTTGCGATTGAGCATTCCCCAGCTGGCATCGCGCTCCAGGGTTGCCATAGTGATGTTTTCGGCTGCCGCCATTTCAAGGAATAAGCCTTGTTCTTTGCGGTTTTCGGTGAGAAAACCAATGCCAAGATCGATAGCTTCGCGCGGGGAGTGGATCACCACCGGTTCACCATCGACTTCAATCATTCCGCCCGTCGCTTTGTGCACGCCGAAGATCAACTGCGCCAGTTCGGAACGTCCGGCGCCCACCAGCCCGGCGAGGCCGACAATTTCGCCGGAACGCACCAGCAGACTACTCGGCTGGACTTTGCCACCGTCGGTCAGGTGGTGAACATTCAGGCGGGCTTTGCCGAGTGGGATATCGCGCTCTTTATTGAACAGATCGCTCAGTGGCCTGCCGACCATCATCCGCACCAGTTCAGCGGCGTTGAGATTGTCGCGGGTCAGGCTGCCAACGTATTGCCCGTCGCGCAGCACGCTGACGCGATCGGAAAGCTCATACACTTCCGCCATGCGGTGGCTGATATAGATAATCGCCATCCCTTCATCGCGCAGCCGCATAATCAGTTCAAACAGGCGGTGAGTTTCACGCGAGGAGAGGGCAGCGGTAGGTTCGTCCATCACCAGAATGCGGCTGTTGCGATGCAGCGCGCGGGCGATTTCGACCTGTTGTTGCTCGGCAATGGTCAGCGTCATGACTTTATCGCTGGCGTTAAACTGCGCGCCGAGGCGGTCGATCACTTTTTGCGCCTGCACCAGCATCTCTTTACGCTGCACCAGCCCGCCGTGGGAAAGCTCGCTGCCGAGGAAAATATTTTCTGCCACAGTCAGATTCGGTGCCAGCTGCATCTCCTGATAAATCAGCGTAATACCGGCGCTTAAAGCATCTTTTGGCGTGCGAATGTGAAAGGGCTTGCCGTCAATCAGGATCTCGCCGCTGGTGGCGGTATACGCCCCCGCCAGCACCTTCATCAGCGTGCTTTTTCCGGCGCCGTTTTCCCCCATCAGGGCATGGATCTCGCCAGGGTAGACCGTCAAATCCACCCCCTTGAGCGCGTAAAATTTGCCGAAGGCTTTGGCAATATTGCGCATCTCCAGAACCGGCGTGCTGTTCATGGCGGACTCCTGCGAGGTTGTCGATATCAGCACTCCATCACAGGAAAGTAAATGCAAAATGTCAGAAGCCGTTCATATTTGTCATATTGCGATTTTTCTTTACGGAGCGTGATATGGCGCACCCCGGACGTCACTTTTTTGCCAGCGCGCGCGGGCGATTGCTGCTTTTGAATTTGCTGGTGGTGGCGGTGACGCTGATGGTCAGCGGCGTGGCGGTAATGGGCTTTCGCCATGCCAGCCAGATGCAGGAGCTGGTGCAGCAGCAAACGGTGGATGATATGACCGGCAGCCTGAATCTGGCGCGCGACACCGCAAACGTGGCGACGGCGGCGGTGCGATTGTCGCAGGTGGTGGGAGCGCTGGAATATAAAGGCGAGGCCGAGCGATTGCAGGAGACACAGCGGGCGTTAAAAATCTCGCTTGAGCAACTGGCGGACGCGCCTTTAGCGCAGCAGGACGCCGGGCTGGTGACGCGAATCATCACGCGTAGTAACGAACTGCAAACCAGCGTCGGCGGAATGCTGGAGCGCGGGCAAAGGCGGCATCTGGAGCGTAACGCGCTGTTAAGTTCGCTATATCAAAACTTAAGTTATCTGCGGCATTTGCAAAAAGTCACTCACGCGGAAGATGACATTTTGCTTAACGAGATGAACCGACTGATTGTTGCCGCTATTGCCACGCCCGCGCCGCAGGCGATTATTCATCAACTGGTCGGGGTGATGTCTGCGCTGCCGACCCACAGCGATACGCCATTGGTTAATACGCTACTCACTGATTTCAATGATGAACTGCGCAAGCTGGCGCCGCTTTCGGCAGCTCTCGAGCAAAGCGATCTGGCGATCAGCTGGTATATGTTCCACATCAAAGCGCTGGTGGCGATCCTCAATAGTGACATTAACCATTATGCCGAACAGGTAGCGACGCTCTCCGGTCAGCGGGTGGCGCAAAGTTACCAGGATCTGCGCTCTGGCGAGAGGGTGATCATGATTTTCGCCCTGTTAGCGGTGGTGATCACCGCGTTTGCAGGTTGGTATATCTATCGCAATCTCGGCTCTAACCTGACGGCGATTTCCCGCGCTATGAGCCGCCTGGCGCACGGCGAAGCGGACGTCACTTTTCCGGCGTTACAGCGGCGCGATGAGTTAGGTGAACTGGCGCGCGCCTTTAACGTTTTTGCCCGCAATACCGCATCACTCGAACGAACGTCACGGCTGTTGAAAGAGAAAACTACGCAGATGGAGATTGCCCAAACCGAGCGGCAGGGGCTGGAAGAGGCGCTATTGCACAGCCAGAAGTTGAAAGCGGTTGGGCAACTGACAGGCGGGCTGGCACATGATTTTAATAATCTGCTGGCGGTGATCATTGGCAGCCTGGAGCTGGTGAACACGGACTCGCCCGACGCGCCGCGAATACAGCGGGCGCTGCAAGCCGCCGAACGTGGGGCGCTACTGACCCAGCGACTGCTGGCGTTTTCCCGCAAGCAGTCCTTACACCCGCAAGCCGTTGAACTGAAAACACTGCTGGAAGAGTTAAGCGAATTAATGCGCCACTCCTTACCGACAACGCTGGCGCTGGAGATTGAAGCGCAGTCTCCGGCGTGGCCCGCGTGGATTGACGTCAGCCAGCTGGAAAACGCCATCATCAACCTGGTAGTGAACGCCCGCGATGCGATGGAAGGGCAGACGGGAATCATCAAAATTCGCACCTGGAATCAGCGCGTTACTCGCAGCAGTGGGCAGCGACAGGACATGGTGGCACTGGAGGTCATCGATCATGGCAGCGGTATGTCGCAGGCGGTGAAAAGCCAGGTATTTGAGCCGTTCTTTACCACCAAACAGACGGGCAGCGGCAGCGGGCTGGGCTTGTCGATGGTCTATGGTTTCGTGCGCCAGTCCGGCGGGCGCGTAGAAATTGAAAGCGCGCCGGGGCAGGGAACAACGGTCAGATTACAGCTTCCCCGCGCGCTGACGGCGGCGAAAAACCTATCGCCAGCGACGGTAGAGCAGACAGCTGTCAGCGGCGATAAACTGGTGTTAGTGCTGGAAGATGAAGCCGCGGTGCGCCAGACCATCTGCGAGCAGTTGCACCTGTTGGGCTATTTGACGCTGGAAGCGAGCAGCGGCGATCAGGCGCTGGACCTGCTGGCGGCATCAGCAGAAATCGATATCTTTATCAGTGATTTAATGCTCCCAGGCGGCATGAGCGGCGCAGAAGTGGTCAATGCAGCCCGCAAACTTTACCCGCACCTGACGCTGCTACTCATCAGCGGCCAGGATTTACGCCCCAGCCATAACCCCGCGCTGCCCGATGTGGCGCTACTGCGCAAACCTTTTACCCGCGCGCAGCTGGCGCAGGCGCTGGGGCAAATTGAGGGATGATTTTCAGAATTTATCAAGAGGCCTGAAGCAAACGTGCTGCTATTGTGAGCAATTCTGTTCTGAATTGAAGTGATTCACATATGATCGTGATGCCAACCACCTATAGCCCTATGACGGTTGCTCGTTCTTTTCGCGTGGTGGAAGAGATCGAGCTTTCTGGACGTCTGTTACAGGTAATTTATGACAACCAGACGCCAAGAGCGGCCATCATTGAAGCGGACATTGAAGTTTTTTGCAGGCGTGCCGCGTCATCGGGTACTTGCCGCTCTCGATCTGCAGCGTAAAAAAGAGTTCGGCAGCGATATCATTGCCGTTGAACGCTGGTGGGAAGACTCGGATCTGGTACAGGTGGAAGGTATTTGTGTCTCTCCAGGTGAGCGCGATAAGGGTCTGGCAACTCGGCTGTATGAAGCGCTAATTCTGCAATGCGGTATCACGCTAATCAGCGATTTTGATCAATATGATGGCGGGAAGATGCTCTGGCAGAAGATCGCGCGCGAGTCCGATCAGATTTCCGTGTTTGTATTAGACACTGAACAAGGGGCATTTTGGCCTTACGATGGCACGAAAGTGATCTACGATGGCGGTTGCATTCCGGAAGAGCGTATCTGGAGTATTTCACCGGATCAAAAATGTCATGGCATTGTGCTGGTGGCGGAAAATAAACAGCGAGCTAACCAGCTAATGGAAGAGTCTGCGCCTTACCGAATTTGAGATTACTCCGCTACTCCGGTCATTCACACTCAACTAACGTTAAGCCAGTCCATTGCAGAGACTGGCTTATGAAACCTTACTCCACGCTCTTTCTTTTCACCCTGCTCACGCTGTCCACCGTTCCGGCTCAGGCCGATATTATCGACGACACCATTGGCAATATTCAGCAGGCGATTAACGACGCTTATAACCCTGACCGTGGACGAGACTATGAAGATTCGCGCGACGACGGCTGGCAGCGTGAAGTGAGCGACGATCGGCGCAGACAATATGACGACCGCCACCGCCAGTTTGAAGATCGTCGCAGGCAGCTGGACGATCGCCAGCGCCAGCTTGATCAGGAGCGTCGGCAACTGGAAGATGAAGAGCGGAGAATGGAAGATGAGTATGAGCGGTGAGGGGGGCAGCGGCGCACATGACCAACCCTATCATGCTACCCCAATCTCCATCCCATCAAACCCGGCCTCAAACCCTGACGGCAGCGCGTTCTCCATCAGCCACGCATCAAATTGGTGGCTGATGTGCGTCAGAATCACGCGCGGCGAGCGGATAACCTCATTCAGCGCCAGCACGGTGTTTAAATCGCAGTGATTACGCGGCGCATCCTCGCGCGGCGGATGGCTGCAATCAATCACCATCACTTGCGGCTGGCTATTGCGTAAAAATTTCAGCGTTTTTTCCGGCAGGCCAGCGGTGTCAGACAGCCACGCCACCCGGCTATGCGCCGTTTCCAGTAAATAGCCGAAAGTGAGTTTTGAGTGGTTGAGCGGCAGGGGCGTGACCTGCAACCCCTGCAAATCAAACACCACAAACGGTTCCACCGTGTGGCTGAAATCAAGCAGCCCCGGATGTTTAAACAGATCGTCGCAGCCCTGTTCATCCGGCGGGCCGTAGACCGGGATCGAATCGCCCACGCCCCAGCGCAGCGGAAACAGCCCCTGGACGTGATCCATATGGTAGTGCGTCAGCAAAAACTGCTGGAACGATCCGGGCGACCAGCGATCGGTGAGATCGTGCCGCCCGGCGTCGATCAGGGTGATCGCCTCGTTAAACTTCACTACGCCGCTACATGGCTGGCGGCGATACTGCGGCGAGCGCCGCGCTCTGACGCAGGCCGCGCACTCGCAGCCCCATGCCGGAACGCCCTGTGCGCCGCCAGTGCCGGTGAGCGTGAGGGTCAGGCTCATGTTATAGCGCCTTCGTGAAGCGGAAGTGGCTCTGCTCGTAGCCTTCGCGCAGATAGAAACGGTGCGCGTCGTGGCGCTTGACGTTGGTGGAAAGCTCGGTCATTTCGGCCCCGGCCTGGCGGGCTTCTTCTTCTGCCCATGCCAGCAACTTGCTACCCACGTTCAAACCGCGCGCCTGCGGCATCACCACCAGTTCCTGAATTTCGCCGATCCAGTTGACATGATGCAGATGAAACTGCAAATGCAGGCCGATCATGCCGACAACTTCGCCATCCAGCAGCGCCAGATGGTAGCGCATGTTCGGGTCGCGCAGATTGGCGTTAAAGCCCACGCGAAACGCGTGATGGTCAAACTCCGCCTGTTTTAGCTCACATATCAGCGCGTAAACCGCGTCGGTATCGTACTGCGTGGCCGGGCGAAGCTCACAAGCAGGCATGGTGTTTCTCCTTCTGATGGATCAGCGTCAGCAGCGTGTCGACCGACTGGCGCAGGCTGCCGTCATTATTGAGCGTATGGCAATCCTGCGGAGTATAGCGGGCGGCGCGCGCCAGGCGGGCGTTAATTTCACCGGCGTTTTCACGGCCACGGTTTTCGAGGCGTTGGCGGAGGATCTCCGGCGAAACCTGTAAACAGATGGGCAGCAGCGCCGATTCATAGCGCGCCCGCGCCTGCGGCAAATGTGCACGTGAGCCGTTGACCACCACGTCGAATCCGGCGTGCAGCCAGAGGTCGATCTCCAGCCCGACACCGTAATAGTAGCTGTTGGCATGCCAGCTTAACGCGAAGAGTTGCTGCCCCGCGCGGGAAAAAACTCCTGCTCGCTCAGGGCGATATGATTTTCGCTTCCGGCGCTGGCATCGCGCGTGATGTAGCGATGCGCCACCAGTAACTGAGTTTGTTCCCGCAGGCGGAGTTCCGCCAGCAGGCTATCTTTCCCGGAGCCGGACGGCCCCATCAACCAAATCAGTTTTCCCATCATCAAAACACCCTTTTCCCCTGACGCCAGACGTGGTCGATGTGAATGTGATTGCCCTTGCGATGCGCCAGCACCAGGTCGGCGCGTTTGCCCTCGCCAATCACCCCGCGATCCTGAAGATTCAGCGCCTGGGCCGGTTTTTTGGTCACCAGCTTCACCGCCTGCGGCAACGTGAAGCGGTTGCTCTGGTCATCGGCGACGCGGAACGCCGCATCCAGCAGGCTGGCGGGGTAGTAGTCGGAAGAGAGGATATCCAGCAGGCCAAGCTGTGCCAGTTCACTGGCCGCCACGTTGCCGGAGTGCGAACCGCCGCGCACGATATTGGGCGCGCCCATCAGTACGTTCATGCCATGCTTGCGCGAAGCTTCCGCCGCTTCGAAGGTGGTGGGAAATTCGGCGATCACGCTGCCAAGCTGGTGGGATTCGGCAACGTGGGCTTGCGTGGCGTCATCGTGGCTGGCGAGCGCAATTTGTCGGGCGCGGCACAGGGCGGCGATGGTTTCGCGATTCGGCTGCGACCAGCGTGCGGCAAGCGCCAGCTGCTCCTCTTCATACTGCTGCATCTGCGCATCGGTGAGCGAGTATTTGCCCTGATAATATTCGCGATACTTCTCGCGGTTGGCGAACTGGCGCTGGCCCGGTGAGTGGTCCATCAGCGACACCAGCGTGACCGGCTCGCGCTGCACCAGTTTTTCAAACAGCGGCAGCGTAGTGTGATGCGGCAGTCGCAGCGCAGGTGCAGACGGTGCTCGGCGCGGTTGACGCCGCGTTTCTGCGTCTCTTCGATGGCGTTGATCATCTTCTCCAGATTCTCCAGCCGATCGCCGCCGTCGCGCACGTCGCCAATCGCCACGGCGTCCAGCACGGTAGTGATGCCGCTCGCCACCATCAGCGCGTCGTGGCTGCTCATCGCTGAATGGGCGGGCCAGTCAACTTTCGGGCGCGGGGTGAAGAATTTATCGAGGTTGTCGGTATGCAGCTCAATCAGCCCCGGCAGCAGCCAGCCGCCTTCGCCGTCCATCGCTTCTGGCAGGCGGCTCTGGCTTTCGGCAAAGGCGCGGATTTCGCCATCCTGTACTTCCAGCGAACCGTGCACCACTTCGTTTTCCAGCACCAGCTTAACGTTATTGATAATCATGAAGAGGCTCCCATTGGGTGCAGGCGGTCGGCGACGTCATTACGTACAGCTTCGTCATGGAAGATGCCGACGATGGCCGCGCCACGGGCTTTGGCTTCGCGGATCAGTTCCACTACGGCGGCGCTGTTTTTGGCGTCCAGCGAGGCGGTAGGTTCGTCGAGCAGCAGAATGGGGTAGTCGACGATAAAGCCGCGGGCGATGTTGACGCGCTGTTGTTCGCCGCCGGAGAAGGTCGATGGCGCAAGGTGCCACAGGCGTTCCGGCACGTTCAGGCGCGTGAGCAGACGCGCGGCTTTAGCGGCGCAGGCTTCACGCGGTACGCCGATATCGAGCAGCGGCTGCATCACCACTTCCAGCGCCGAAATACGCGGGATGACGCGCAGAAACTGGCTCACCCAGCCGACGGTGGTCTTGCGGATTTCCACCACTTTGCGTGCTGGCGCGGTGACCAGGTCAACCCATTCATCACCGTGTTTGATCTGAATTTGCCCTTCGTCGGGCAGATAGTTAGCGTACAGCGAGCGCAGCAGGGTTGATTTGCCGCTGCCGGAATGGCCGTGGAGCACCACGCATTCGCCTGCGTTGACGGTGAGTGAGGCGCGTTGTAGGACGGGCAGGCGCACGCCGTTTTGTTGGTGCAGGATGAAGGTTTTACTGACGTTTTGTACGTTAATCATTTTTCGCCTCGTGGTTCGGGTGTCGGATGCGACGCTGATGCGTCTTATCCGACCTATGGGGAATGCATTTGTAGGCCGGATAAGGCGTTTACGCCGCATCCGGCACCGGCTCAATTCTGCAAAACCGATGACACCAGCAATTGGGTATACGGGTGATGCGGGTCGTCGAGCACGCGGTCGGTTAACCCACTCTCCACCACTTGCCCCTGCTTCATCACCAGCAAACGGTCCGCCAGCAGGCGGGCAACGCCCAGATCATGGGTGACAATCACCACTGCCAGATTCAGCTCCACCACCAGACCGCGCAGCAGATCGAGCAGGCGCGCCTGCACCGACACATCCAGCCCGCCGGTCGGTTCATCCATAAACACCAGCTTCGGATGCGTCACCAGGTTGCGGGCAATCTGCAAACGCTGCTGCATGCCGCCGGAAAAGGTGGTTGGCAGGTCGTCGATACGGTTGGCGGGAATCTCCACCTCTTCCAGCCACTTCTGCGCGGTGGTGCGAATGTCGCCGTAATGACGCGCCCCGGTTGCCATCAGCCGCTCGCCGATATTGCCGCCTGCCGACACCTGGCGGCGCAGGCCGTCGAGCGGATGCTGATGCACCACGCCCCATTCGGTGCGCAGCAGGCGACGGCGGTCGGCTTCGCTCATGCCATAGAGGGAACGGTTCTCGTAGTAAATCTCCCCCTGTTGCGGCGTCAGGCGGGCGGAGATTGATTTCAGCAGCGTGGTCTTCCCGGAGCCGGACTCCCCGACAATGCCCAGCACTTCCCCCGGCCATAAATCAAAAGAGACATCGCTAAAGCCTTTGCCCGGCGCGTAAAGGTGGGTCAGGTTATTGACCGAAAGTAACGGTTGATTCATTGGCTTTTCGCCTCGCTCTGTTGGCGGCAATAATCGGTATCGGAGCAGACAAACATGCGGTTTCCGGCGTCATCCAGCACCACTTCATCAAGATAGCTGTGGGTCGATCCGCAGATGGCGCACGGCTCATCCCACTGCTGGACGGTGAACGGGTGATCGTCGAAATCGAGGCTTTCCACGCGGGTAAACGGCGGCACCGCATAGATACGCTTCTCACGCCCCGCGCCGAACAGCTGCAGGGCGGGCATCATGTCCATTTTCGGGTTATCGAATTTCGGGATCGGCGACGGGTCCATCACGTAGCGACCGTTTACTTTCACCGGATAGGCGTAGGTAGTGGCGATATGACCGAAGCGGGCGATATCTTCATACAGCTTCACCTGCATCACGCCGTACTCCTCCAGCGCGTGCATGGTGCGGGTTTCCGTTTCGCGCGGCTCGATAAAGCGCAGTGGTTCCGGGATTGGCACCTGGAAGATAATGATCTGATCTTCGGTCAGCGGCGTTTCGGGGATGCGGTGGCGCGTCTGGATAAGCGTCGCATCATCCGTGCGTTCGGTGGTATTTACCCCGGTCACGCGCTTAAAGAAGTTGCGAATCGACACGGCGTTGGTGGTGTCATCCGCGCCCTGGTCAATCACCTTCAACACGTCGCTTTCGCCAATCACGCTGGCTGTAAGCTGAATGCCGCCGGTTCCCCAGCCGTAGGGCATCGGCATTTCACGCCCGCCAAACGGCACCTGATAACCGGGGATCGCCACCGCTTTTAAGATGGCGCGGCGGATCATGCGTTTGGTCTGCTCGTCGAGGTACGCAAAGTTGTAGCCGCTCAGATTAGCCATGGTTCTGCTCCTGTTGCAGACGTTTGAGTAGCTCCAGTTCAGCCTGGAAATCGACGTAGTGCGGGAGTTTGAGGTGCGAGACAAAGCCTGCGGCTTCGACGTTGTCGGCATGCGCCAGCACGAACTCTTCATCCTGCGCCGGGCCTGTCGCGTGCTCGCCGTATTCCGGGGCTTGCAGAGCGCGGTCAACCAGCGCCATCGCCATCGCTTTACGTTCGCTCATGCCAAAAACCAGCCCGTAGCCGCGCGTGAAGTGCGGCGGCTCATCCGGCGGGTCGATAAAACCGTTGACCATTTCACATTCGGTCATCAGCAGTTCGCCGACGTTCACCGCAAATCCCAGCTCTTCCGGCACAATCGACACGTCGATATAGCCGCTGCGGATTTCGCCCGCGAACGGGTGATTGCGCCCGTAACCGCGCTGGGTGGAGTAGGCCAGCGCCAGCAAATAGCCTTCGTCGCCGCGCATTAACTGCTGCAAACGGGAAGAGCGTGAGCAGGGGTAAACCGGCGGCGTGCGGGTGATGTCGTCCGGCTGTGCGCCGCTATCTTCTTCAAACTTCGCCAGCCCCTGACGCGCCAGCAGGCTGAAAACGTGCGGCGACGGCTGTTGTTCGCTGTCGGCGGTGGTCAGCGTCGGCGTTTCACCGTTTGCCAGCAGGGTGAAATCGAGCAGGCGATGGGTGTAGTCGTAGGTCGGGCCAAGCAGCTGGCCGCCGGGAATGTCTTTATAAACTGCCGAAATACGTCGTTCGAGACGCATCCCGGTGGTGTCGAGCGGCTCGCTCACCGCCAGTTTCGCCAGCGTGGTGCGGTAGGCGCGCAGCAGGAAAATTGCTTCGACGTTATCGCCGCTGGCCTGTTTCAGCGCCAGCGCCGCCAGTTCGCGGTCGGCAACGCCGCCTTCGGTCATCACGCGATCTACCGCGAGATTAAGCTGCTGTTCAATCTGGGCGACGCTCAGTTCAGGCAAATCGGTATTGCCCCGGCGTCGGCTTTCCTGCAGGGCGTGGGCGGCGTCGATCGCCTTTTCGCCCCCTTTCACGGCAACGTACATCAGCACACCTCCACATGAGTGGTTCGCGGGATAGCCAGCAGGCGCTCGCCGCAGGTCAGGATCAGGTCGATGCCGAGCGGGAACGGGTGCGGGCGCTCGGTGAGTTCGTGCAGAATGCACTCTGGCAGCTGCGGGGCGATCATTCGTTCTTCGGCAATACCCGCGCCGGTAAGGCGCAGCATGCGCCCGCCGCTCAGGCTGGCGACTTGTAAAATCAGCGTCGCGCCCGCTTCCGGCGCAACGGCGGTGCCGCTGGAAAGAGCGTTGAGCTGTTCGCTGGAAATCGCCTCATCCGTCACCGCGAAGGTCGCCTGTTCCGGTTGATTGACCAGCGGCGCGTTGGTATGAAAACGCAGGCTCTGGCTGACGATATCGTTACTTAATGGCGCGGAAAGCCACACCGGCGTGTCGTTATCGGCCAGCGTCAGCAGCACGCTGGTGGTGGCGATATTCAGCGGCTGCCAGCCGCGCTTGAGCTGATGCAGGGCGACAATCACGCCCGGCTCGCTCATGGCCTTTAACAGGCGACGAAAACTGTGCTGGGCATCCTGCACGGGAAGCATAAAAGCGGTTTCCAGGGTCATGCGTTGTCTCCGCGAACCATCGTAAAGAAGTCGACTCGGCTGGCGTTCACTTCGGCCTGGCGTGCGGCAATGCGTGCCATACGGTCAGCATCCAGCGGGGCAATAAGGGTTTCTGATAAGTTTTGAAAGTGGCGAGATTGCTGCATCAGTGCGTCAATCAGCGCACAGCGTTCGGCGTGCTGTTTATCACGCCCCAGCACCCAGCTGTAGCCGAACGTGCCGTCAGTCAGGCGTACGGCGGCGCGGGTGAGCGTGGCGTCGCCGGCAAAAAACGATCGCCGGTGCCGCCCATCCGCGCCTGAATCTGCACCAGGCCGGTTTCGGCGGCGCGGATAACGTCATAGTCGGCGGTGATGTTCAGCGCGTTCAGGCGGGCTGCCAGTTCAGCCGGTTGGCTGTGCGCCAGTACGGACATCCAGTGCTGGCGGGTCGCGGTATCTGCGTGCATTCAGTGCTCCATAGTGAATTCAATCATGTCGGCGCGCGTCAGGCTGACGGAGTACTCCGCCGGGCTGCTTTCACCGTCACGGTGGTTAAGGGTGCGCACGCACAGCAGCGGCGACATATTCGGGATTTCAAGACGCTGGCACTCTTTGGCCTGGGCGCGGCGGGCGCTGATCCGCGTCTGGCAGCGGCGCAGCGCAATCCCCGTTTGCTCGCGCAGAAAATCGTGCAGCGAGCCGCTGTCGAAGCGTTGCAGCGTCGGCCAGAGGGTGAGGTCCGCAAAGTAGTGGTCGATTAAACAGAGCGCGACGCCGTTGACCCGACGCAGGGTACGCAGGTGGATGACGTTCTCCCCCTCGGTTATCCCCAGCGCGTCAGCGACGTGACCGGAGGCGGGGCGCAGCACCGACAGCAGTTTTTCGCTGGTGGGGTGGCTGCCCTGGTCCAGCAGGTTCTGGCTAAAACGCGCCTGGGCGTTGAGCGGGTAATCGAACGGGCGCATCAGCACCAGCACGCCGACGCCCTGACGGCGCTGTACCCAGCCTTTCTCCACCAGTTGGTCGATGGCGCGGCGCAGGGTGTGGCGATTCACCTCAAAGCGCGCCGCCAGTTGCTGCTCGGCGGGAAGATAGTCGCCGCAGCGGTAGTGTTGACGAAGCTCCTGCTCAAGTTTTGCGGCTATCTCCTGATAGCGTGTTGGGTAGCTGGTCGGATGTGTAGACAAGTGCATAGCTATCAATGCCTCGCTAATCAGATAAAGTGCTTACGCAACCGTTGAGAGAGGAAATCCAGCAGGCTGACCGTGACGATAATCAGCACCATCAGGGCGCAGGTTTGCTGGAACTGGAAACCGCGAATCGCTTCCCACAGGGTGACGCCAATCCCGCCAGCGCCGACCATGCCGACGACGGTCGCCGAGCGGACGTTGGATTCGAAGCGATAGAGGGAGTAGGAGATCAGCAGCGGCATCACCTGTGGCAGCACGCCGTAGAGGATCTCTTCCAGCTTGTTGGCACCGGTGGCGCGAATGCCTTCCACCGGGCCGGGTTCAATCGCTTCCACCGCTTCGGAAAGCAGTTTGGAGAGCACGCCGGTGGTGTGGATAAACAGCGCCAGCACGCCAGCGAACGGGCCGAGGCCGACGGCGACCACGAACAGCATGGCGAAGACCATTTCGTTAATGGCGCGGCAGGCGTCCATCAGGCGGCGAACGGGCTGGTAAACCCACCACGGCACCAGGTTTTCAGCGCTCATCAGGCCGAAGGGGATGGAGAGAACCACCGCCAGCGCGGTGCCCCAGACGGCGATTTGCAGCGTGACGGCCATTTCGGTGAGGTAATCTTGCCACTGGCTGAAATCGGGCGGGAAGAAGTCGGCGGCGAACGTCGCCATGTTGCCGCCGTCTTTAATCAGCGTGAGCGGTGCCATTTCCGCGCCCTGCCACGAGACGACCAGCACGGCGAGAACAACGGCCCAGCTCAGAAGCGAGAACCAGCTGCGCTTGGGTGGGGCGATGGTGATGGTTTGCATGTTTGGCTCCGGTCTATAGGCCGGATAAGGTGCTTGCACCGCATCCGGCATCAACGTCTGCACATTGTCGGATGCGACGCCGCGGCGTCTTATCCGACTTACGATTTATTGCACCGCTTTACTCACCGAACTCATCGCGCTTAACGCGTTGTTCAGGCGGTCCAGGTCATCCAGCTGCGCCTGAATGGCGGTGGTTTTTGCCAGCTTGTCCTGCTCATTCAACCCTTTATTGCCTTTCACGCTTTGCATCTCTTTAAACAGCGCGAGCTGGCGAATCGGCACCAGTTGCAGGTCGCTGGAGGCGCGAAACGGTGCCCAGCCCAGGCGCTCCAGCACCGCTTTCTCTTCCGGCGTTTTGCCGTAATTCATAAAGAAGTCGTAGATCTTGTCTTTGGTGGTTTCGGAAAGATTTTTGCGCCAGACGATCGGATCGCCTGGGATCAGTGGCGACTTCCAGATCACTTTCAGTTCTTTCAGCTTCTCCGGCGCGGAGGTTTTCAGCTTGTCGAGGTTTTCGGTGTTGTTTGTCGCCACATCCACCTGCTTGTTGGCGACGGCGAGAGCATTGGTTTCATGCCCGGCGTTGACGGTGCGCTTGAAGTCGCTGGCGGAGATATTGTTTTTGGCAAAGACGTAGTAACCGGGGACGAGGAAGCCAGAGGTGGAGTTAGGATCGCCATTGCCGAAGGTGAGATCTTTCCGCTTCGCCAGCAGATCGTTCAGGTTATTGATCGGGCTGTCTTTGTTGACGATCAACACGCTCCAGTAACCCGGCGATCCATCCGCCGCGACCGTCTGGGCGAAGACCTGGCCGTTGGCGCGATCCACCGCTTCCATTGCCGACAGGTTGCCGTACCAGGCGATATCCACTTTATTGAAGCGCATCCCCTGGATAATGCCCGCGTAGTCCGGGGCAAAGAAGGCGTTGACCTTCACGCCCAGCTTCTTCTCCATATCCTGTAAGAATGGCGTCCATTGCGGTTTCAGGTTTTGCTGTGATTCCGTTGAAATAATGCCGAAATTCAGCGCCTTTTCCTGCTCTTCGGCATGCGCCGGGCTTAACAGGGTGCTGAGGCTGAACATGCTGGTGAAGGCCAGCGAGGCAATTATCTTAGCGTTCATTCGTTTTCCTCAATGATGGGGATGTCAGGCAGCTTTCGCGTTCTCTTCGATGCGATTAATGCTGCGGTAGAGATGGTCAAAACGTTCGTTATCAAACTGTTGGCTGCTGCCGTCGTAGAAGACGTGCCCCTGGCGCAGCGCGACGATGCGTTCGCAGTAGCGCAGGGCGTAATCCACCTGATGCAGCGTGACGACCACGGTGATGCCGTCGTTCTGATTGATGTCGCGCAGGGTGTCCATCACGATGCGGGCGGATTCCGGGTCCAGCGAGGCGATCGGTTCGTCCGCCAGAATCACCTTCGCCTGCTGCATCAGCGCGCGGGCAATCGCCACACGCTGCTGCTGTCCGCCGGATAGGGTGGAAACGCGTTGATGGGCAAAATGCACCATGCCAACGCGGGTCAGCGCCTGTAACGCGCGTTGTTTCTGCTCGCGGGTGAACCAGCTAAAACAGGTGCGCCAGAACGGCGTGCTGCCGAGCGCGCCAATCAGCACGTTTTCCAGTACGCTCAGGCGATTCACGAGGTTGAATTGTTGGAAGATGTAGCCGGTATGGGCGCGGCTTTTGCGGATATCGCGGGCCAGACGGCCTTCGCGCTGGACAGTGCGGCCCAGCAGCTCGATATGGCTACCGACAGATTTATCGCCGGTAATCAAACCGCTTAAGTGACGTAAAAGGGTGGATTTGCCAGAACCGGACGGCCCAAGCAGAGCCACCATTTCACCATGATGAATGTTCAGATCAACCGCGTGCAGCGCCTGATGCTGATTGAAGGTTTTGGCGAGCTTCTCGACACGGATAATCGTTTGCATGATGCAGCCTCCCTAAAAAAGTGGCTCCATCGTGGCGGATTATTGTGACGATTTGGTTAATTAAAAGTGACTAACAGATGAAGAGTTAACGGGAATTCGATGACAGTGCGGGAGGGCGGGCCTCCCGGCGGGTTATTGCGTTGGTTGTTGTTTAACGACATTAATCATCCACGGCACGCCAAATTTATCGGTGACTTTGCCGAAGCCATGCGCCCAGAAAGTTTCCTGCCAGTCCATTTCGATTTTTCCGTTAGCTGCAAGGTTATCAAACCAGCGTTTTCCTTCTTCGACCTGTTGCGAATCGAGCACCAGCGTAAAGCCGGAGTAGCTGGCTTTTCCTGACGGCATGGCATCGCTCATCATGATATCGCTTCCGGCAATACGCACGTTAGCATGGGCGATGGCGGTATCGGGAAATTGCATCCCGGAAGGGCAGTTCTCGGCGCTGTCCTGCGCTGATTTCGGCATTTCGCCGAAGCTGATTTTATAGAGCAGTTCCGCGCCCAATGTGCGTTGATAATAAGCAATTGCGTCGGCACAGTTACCGGCAAAAGAGAGGTAGGGACTTAACGGCATGATGGTGACCTCAGTTAAGAGAAGCCAGTTAAGTGTAGTTCGAAATTTGTACAGATGAGAGGGAAGCCTGATAAGACGCGGTCAGCGTCGCATCAGGCATCTGGCACCGTTGCCGGATGCGGCGTAAACGCCTTATCCGGCCTACGGATCTACCGATCATGTGCCAACATTACATTGAGCAATACAATCAGTTCTTTTTCACAAACTCAGATTTCAGTTTCATCGGACCAAAACCGTCGATTTTGCAATCGATGTTATGGTCGCCTTCAACCAGGCGGATGTTTTTCACTTTGGTGCCGATCTTCAGCATCGAAGAGCTACCTTTCACCTTCAGATCTTTAATGATGGTAACGCTGTCGCCGTCAGCCAGCAGGTTGCCGTTAGCATCTTTAACGATCAGCTCGTCACTTTCCTGTGCAGGTTCTGCGTCGTTCCATTCGTAGGCACATTCCGGGCAGATGTACATGCCGTTATCTTCGTAAGTGTATTCGGAGTTGCATTTTGGGCAGTGTGGTAATGACATGTGGATTTCCTCAAAAGTCAGCGGGGCAAAAGCGCCAAAAAACGGCAGATTGCCGAAAAAGGCCGCAATTATACACAAAATCCCTGAGTTTGTCGGGGGTACTGCTGATTTTAGACGACGATCGTTTTCATTTGAAAGAGAAGGCAAAAAAAAATAATCTTTTTGCCTCAGTTTATTATTTGAGATAAGGTTAACTTTATTCTTGTTCTTTTTTTAATTTAATTGTTTTTTATCTTTCTGACTTTTAAACGTGTCGGAAGAGACTTCGTCATTCTAATAAAAACAACAAATTAAATATAAATTATTTCCCGCAGTAATTATAAAAGCCGAAAACAGAACTAAAAAACGATCTGGCTAAATAAAAGTAATAAAATTTGCTTTAAGGAAGAACTTTCCATGTGCACACAGACAATATATGAGTTAAGTCAGGAGGCGGAACGTCTGTTACTGCTTTCCCGACAACAGTTGCAGTTACTGGAAAAAATGCCTCTCACTGTACCTGGAGAAGTGGCGCCGCCTCTGACTTTACCCTGGAGTCAGCATAATATCGTCGAGCGCCACGCGATGCTGAATAATGAGCTGCGTAAAATTTCCCGTCTGGAAATGGTGCTGGCGATTGTCGGCACTATGAAAGCAGGGAAATCAACCACCATTAATGCCATTGTTGGCACAGAAGTTCTTCCTAATCGCAATCGCCCTATGACTGCGCTGCCAACGCTTATTCGCCATACGCCGGGGCAAAAAGAACCCGTGCTGCATTTTTCACATGTCGCGCCAATTGACCGTTTAATCCAACAATTACAACAGCGCCTGCGTGATTACGATATTAAGCATCTGACCGATCTGCTGGAAATAGATAAAGATATGCGTGCACTTATGCAGCGGATCGAAAATGGCGTCGCTTTCGAAAAATATTACCTGGGCGCCCAGCCTATTTTTCATTGTCTGAAAAGTTTGAATGATTTGGTGCGCATGGCGAAAGCGCTGGACGTTGATTTTCCTTTTTCTGCTTACGCCGCCATTGAACATATTCCGGTGATTGAAGTGGAGTTCGTCCATCTGGCGGGGCTGGAAAGTTATCCGGGGCAGTTAACATTACTGGATACTCCCGGGCCAAACGAAGCCGGGCAACCACATCTGCAAAAATGCTTAATGAGCAGCTGGCGCGTGCTTCTGCGGTGCTGGCGGTGATGGATTATACGCAACTGAAATCGATCTCCGATGAAGAGGTGCGCGCGGCGGTTATGGCCGTCGGCAAGTCAGTACCGCTGTATGTATTGGTCAATAAATTCGATCAGCAGGATCGTAACAGCGACGATGCCGAACAGGTGCGGGCGCTGATTTCCGGGACGTTGATGAAAGGCTGTGTTACGCCAGGGCAGATATTTCCGGTATCGTCGATGTGGGGCTATTTGGCGAATCGGGCGCGCCATGAGTTAGCTAGCAGCGGCAGGTTGCCCGATCCTCAACAGCAACGCTGGGTGGAGGATTTCGCTCATGCGGCGCTCGGCAGGCGCTGGTGTAACGCGGATCTGGAGGATATCGACCATATTCGCCATGCAGTTGAGCAATTGTGGGAAGACTCGTTATTCGAACAGCCGGTGCAGGCGTTGTTTCATGCCGCGTATGCCAACGCGTCGTTGTACGCTCTGCGTTCTGCCTCGCATAAATTGTTGAATTACGCCCAGCAGGCGCGGGAGTACCTTGATTTTCGCGCCCACGGCCTGACTGTCGCCTGCGAGCTATTGCGGCAAAATATCCACCAACTCGAAGAAAATTTGCAGCTATTGCAACTCAATCAGACGCAGGTGAGCGGTGAGATTCAACATGAAATAGAACTTGCTCTGGCATCAGCCAACGACTTTTTGCGTCAGCAGCAAGAGCAGGTGAATGCCCAGTTAGCCGTGCTGTTTCAACATGATTCGTGGCCATTAAGCGAGATTCGTACTCGCTGCGAGACACTGTTACAGACGGCACAGACCCAAATCAGCCGGGATTTCACGCTGCGTTTTGCTGAACTGGAATCAACCCTTTGCCGGGTACTAACCGATGTTATTCGTCCCATTGAACAACAGGTTAAAGTGGCATTGAGTGAGTCTGGGTTTCGCCCTGGATTTGAGTTTCCTGTTTTTCGCAGCGTGGTTCCCCACTTCAATACTCGCCAGCTATTCAGCGATGCAATATCACTCCAGGAAATACCGGATGAGCAGGTCACCCGTTTAGGTGTTGTACGTGAGACTTTCTCGCGCTGGTTGAATCAACCAGACTGGGGACGGAGTAGTGAGAAATCCCCGACGAAGACCGTTGATTACAGTGTGCTACAACGTACGTTAACCGAAGAAATTGACCTCTATTGCCAACAAATGGCTAAAGTTTTAGCGGTTCAGGTCGATGATTCTGTCACGGCAGGAATGAGCACATTTTTCGCTGATTTCGCTGTATGTTTGACGGAATTACACACGCGTTTACGCGAAAGTCTGGCTTTGCGACAGCAAAATGAATCCGTGGTGAAAATTATGCAGCAGCAATTGCAGCAGACTGCAACAACGCACGGCTGGATTTATACGGACTCTCAGTTGTTACGCGATGATATTCAAACTCTTTTCACGGCAGAACAGTTTTGACAAAGACGTTACTGGACGGCCCCGGTCGCGTGCTGGAGTCGGTTCATCCCCGCTTTTTAGTGGATCTGGCGCTGGGCGATGATACCCGTCATCCGCAAGCCCATCAGCAGCAGTTTCGTGAACGACTGATGCAGGAGATCCTTGCTCGCACACAGCTTCAGACGTGGGCGAATGCCGGAATGTTAAATGCGCCGCTTAGTCTACGCCTGGCATTGGTGGAAAAACTGGCGGCAATGCTTGACCCCGGTCATCTGGCGTTGACACAGATCGCACAATATCTGGCGTTACTGCAAAAAAGGGATCTCCGCCCACAATCCGCTTTCCCGGAACTCCAGCAGCAAATTACCGCTTTATATGAGTGGTTTTCAGCCCGTTGTCACTGGAAGGAAAAAGCCTTAACGCAACGAGGGTTGCTGGTGCAGGCGGGCGAACAGAGCGAGCAAATTTTTACTCGCTGGCATGCCGGTGCGTATGACAGTTGGTCGCTGCCTGGACGTTGTTTCATCGTTCTGGAAGACTGCGTTGGGGGGCGTTTGGCGATGCCTGCCGTCTGGGAAGTCCGCAAGCGGCAGCGTTGTTGCTTGGTGATTTGCGCGTATAAAGCGACGCAATATCTGGCTGAAAGTATCAACGCGGCACCGACTACTCGTCATTATTACCACCAGTGGTTCACATCACCCACAGCTCTAAGCGGTGGGGATCATGCTGACTTTTTAGGTTGGTTGGGTAAGTGGTCCGATGCAGATAAACAGCCCGTTTGCTGGTCGGTGACCCAACGTTGGCAAACTGTCGCGGTAGGGATGCCACGGCTCTGTTCAGCACAACGTCTGGTGGAGGCCATGGTCGAGGAAATCTTCTCTGTAAATCATGTGTAAATAATCAGTTACATTGATGAGTGTTTAACGAAATTCATATGTGAAGTTGATCACAAATTTAAACGCTGGTAGGGTAAAAAGGTCATTAACTGCCCAATTCAGGCGTCAACTGGTTTGGTTGTACAATTCTTAATCGGAACGTGTAAGTAAACCCGCTACGCTTGTTACAGAGATTGCACCCTGCAATTCCCGCTTCCCTTTTGCGGGCGCCACGTTATTTGCCTGACGTGTGCGGAAATGGGCTTACTCTGCGAGGAAAGCTATGCTGAAAAGGAAAAAAGTAAAACCGATTACCCTTCGTGACGTCACTATTATTGATGACGGTAAACTGCGCAAAGCCATTACCGCAGCATCGCTGGGTAATGCAATGGAATGGTTCGATTTTGGTGTTTATGGTTTTGTTGCCTACGCGTTAGGTAAGGTCTTTTTCCCGGGGGCTGACCCCAGCGTGCAGATGGTTGCTGCACTTGCCACCTTCTCCGTTCCCTTTCTGATTCGACCGCTTGGCGGGCTCTTCTTCGGTATGCTGGGCGATAAATATGGTCGCCAGAAGATCCTTGCGATCACCATTGTGATTATGTCGATCAGTACGTTCTGTATTGGCTTAATACCGTCCTATGCCTCTATTGGTATTTGGGCACCGATTCTGTTGTTGATCTGTAAGATGGCGCAAGGATTCTCGGTGGGGGGCGAATATACCGGGGCGTCGATATTTGTTGCGGAATACTCCCCTGACCGTAAACGCGGCTTTATGGGCAGCTGGCTGGATTTCGGCTCTATTGCCGGGTTTGTGCTGGGTGCGGGCGTGGTGGTGTTAATTTCGACCATCGTCGGTGAAGAAAACTTCCTCGACTGGGGCTGGCGTATTCCGTTCTTTATCGCTCTGCCTTTAGGGATTATCGGGCTTTACTTGCGCCATGCGCTGGAAGAGACGCCGGCTTTCCAGCAACATGTTGAGAAACTGGAGCAGGGCGACCGGGAAGGTCTGCAGGATGGTCCGAAAGTCTCGTTTAAAGAGATTGCTACCAAACACTGGCGCAGTCTGTTGACGTGTATTGGCCTGGTGATTGCCACCAACGTCACTTACTACATGCTGCTGACCTATATGCCGAGTTATTTGTCGCATAACCTGCACTACTCCGAAGACCACGGAGTGCTGATTATTATCGCCATTATGATCGGTATGCTGTTTGTGCAACCGGTGATGGGGCTGCTTAGTGACCGTTTTGGCCGTCGTCCGTTTGTGATCCTCGGTAGTGTTGCGTTGTTTGCGCTGGCGATCCCGGCGTTCATCCTGATTAACAGTAATATCATCGGCCTGATTTTCGCCGGGTTGTTGATGCTGGCAGTGATCCTTAACTGCTTTACGGGTGTTATGGCCTCAACGTTGCCAGCGATGTTCCCGACGCATATCCGTTACAGTGCGCTGGCGGCGGCATTTAATATTTCGGTGCTGATTGCCGGTCTGACGCCAACGCTGGCGGCCTGGCTGGTCGAAAGCTCGCAGGATCTGATGATGCCCGCCTATTATCTGATGGTCGTGGCGGTGGTTGGTTTAATCACCGGCGTAACCATGAAAGAGACGGCGAATCAGCCATTGAAAGGTGCGACGCCAGCAGCGTCAGATTTACAGGAAGCGAAGGAAATTCTTGTCGAGCATTACGATAATATTGAGCAAAAAATCGAGGATATTGACCACGAGATTGCCGATTTGCAGGCGAAACGTTCTCGCCTGGTGCAGCAACATCCGCGTATTGATGAGTAATCTGAAATGGATGGCCTGATGCGACGCTGTCTTATCAGGCCTACTACCGAACTCTTAAGGTTCACTTAATCTCTGGCGCGCATACTCTCCTCCAGGTTAACGGAGGAGAGTGCAATGAAAAACCGTATTTATGAACGTTTAACTACCGTGTTCAGCGTGCTGGTAGTCAGCAGCTTTCTTTATATCTGGTTTGCCACGTACTGATCTTTCTTCAGCCGTACCCAGCACGCGTGCCGGAGGTTTCTTCCCGGTTTTGCAGGAAAAACTGCCCGTGATGTAACTGCGTGATGCGGCTGACAATACTTAATCCCAGACCAATTCCGCCATAACGGCTGTCCATTCGTACAAACGCTTTGCTTAACTCCCCGCATTTACTCTCATCAATACCTGGCCCTTCATCTTCAACCGCCATTACCGCACCGCCATCTTCTTGCAGCTTAATCATAATGTTGCTGCCTTGTGGGCTGTAACGATGGGCGTTTTCCACCAGGTTTCGCAATAGCATCCGCAGCAGGGTAGCATCGCCCGGGACGGTGATGTCGGCGGCACTTTCTGGCAACAGCAAGGTTTGCTGACGCTGATCGAGCATGGTACTTAACTCGTCATACGAGGGCAGAATCACATCTTCCAGCAGTTTTACATGCTGATAATTACCGGATGAAAATGACTGACCCGCACGCGCCAGTTGTAACAACTGGGAGACGCTCTCCATCATCTGATCAAGCCGCGCCACTAACGGCGCTACATCAATGTGATGCGTTTTCGCCATCAACTCCAGATGCAAACGTACCCCCGCCAACGGCGTTCGCAGTTCGTGAGCGACGTCAGCGGTAAACAACCGTTCGTTATCCAGCGTGCTGGTCAGGCGAGATACCAGATCGTTCAAAGCCGAAACCACCGATTCGATTTCGAGGGTGGCACTGTGAATGGCAATGGGCGTTAAGTTGTCGGCGGTACGCGCTTCCAGCTCTTTTTGCAACTCCGCCAGCGGACGGGTGATGCGCCGTACCGCCTGATAGCAGATGAATAGCGTCAGGCTGACCATAAATACGCCGGGGACAATCAGGCTGGCAACCGCTTCGCGGATCTCACGCATGATGTGGCGGTCGTTGTTGCGATTGTCGCGTAACGCCTGCTCAAATAGCTGAATCTGCTCGGTACTTTCATGCCATAGCCAGAAGACGCTGATCAGTTCAAACACCAGCAGAATGGCCCCGATGGTCAATATCAGCCGCTGGCGCAGCGATATTGGCCGACGCAGAAAACGCATCAGATTCAATTAGTTCTCCTCATTTACGACCAGCATATAGCCAAAACCGCGTACGGTGCGGATGCGCGACTTGCCCACTTTGTCGCGCAGGTTGTGAATATGCACTTCCAGGGTGTTGGTCGAGGGTTCGTTGTCCCAGTTATAGATGTCGTTGTAGAGAATTTCCCGATGCACGGGGCTGCCTGCTTTGAGCATCAACCGCGACAGCAGAGCATATTCTTTCGGCGTCAGAATCAGTTCTTCACCGCCCATCCATACCTGACGGCGGCCCATATTCAGCGTCAGGTTGCCAACAATCAGCTCACTTTCGCCCTGATTATTATGGCGTCGCAGCAGGGCGCGGATGCGGGCGTGTAACTCTTCCAGCGCAAAAGGCTTCACCAGATAGTCGTCAGCCCCGACATCCAGCCCGGCGATTTTGTCGGTCAGAGTGTCGCGGGCGGTGAGGATCAGCACCGGCAGGGTGTATTTTTTCTGCCGGATACGGGCGAGAAAATGCAGTCCATCTTCGTCAGGTAACCCTAAATCCAGTACCACCAGGCTGTAATGACCGGCTTCAAGGCTTTGTTCCGCCATCCGCGCGGTCGTGACGCCATCACAGGCGTAGCCTTCCGTTTGCGCCGCCAGAATCAATCCCTGCAATAACAGTGTATCGTCTTCAACAATTAGAATTTTCATTCAGTCGTTCTCCTGCAAGTTTGCAGAATATCATCCGCGGCCTGGTAATACTTCGTCTCAACACCGGTTAATCCCAACAGCGTTGAGAATAAATTGTCTTGTGAATAGTGCTGCGTTTGCGCCTGTTTTTGCAGGCAGTTCTGGTCAACCTGATACCGCTTTTGATAATCCTCTGACAGCCACAGCAGCATTGGCACCTGTTTTTGGCTATCCGGGGCGATGGCATAAGGCAGGCCGTGCAGATAGATGCCATTTTCACCTAACGATTCACCGTGATCAGAAAGATAAACCAGGCTGGTGGTAAATTTATCCTGATGTTCTTTCAGCAGATTAATCGCTTTATCAACAATATAGTCGACGTAAACCAGCGTGTTGTCGTAAGTGTTCACCAGTTGCTCTTTGGTACAGGTCTGGATCTCATTGGTGTCGCAAGTGGGGGTAAATTTCCTGAACTGCGGCGGATAGCGGTTGTAATAGGTCGGGCCGTGGCTGCCGATGGTGTGTAATACAATCACGCCATCACCTTGCAGATTATTGATGTACTCTTCCAGCCCGTGGAACAGGACTTCGTCATAGCATTCGCCGTTGATGCACTGACCAGGCAAGTTCAGCGCAGTGACGTTCTGGTGAGGCACGCGGTCGCAGACGCCTTTACAGCCGCCATCGTTATCATTCCACAGTACATTAATGCCCGCCCGTTGGATGATATCCAGAACACCTTCCTGATGCTGCGCCAGTTCTTCCTTGTAATGCTCACGCGGCATATCCGAGAACATGCATGGCACTGAAACTGCCGTTGCCGTGCCGCAAGACGCGGTATTTGGGAAATAGACCACGTTATCTTTCGCCAGCCGTGGGTTAGTTTCACGCGGGTAACCGTTGAGCGAGAAGTTCTCCGCCCGCGAAGTTTCGCCGACGATCAAAATGGTCAGATTTTTACGTTTCTCGTTTTGCATTAACGGGTTGCGGTGAGCATCCTCACCAATGCGCACCAGCGGCAGATTTGCCAGTCGCTGGTGGGAATACCATGACCAGCTGGCGACAATGCTGTTAGACGGGCTTAAGGATTTCACCAGCTCTTTGTTGTTGCGAAACAGCGAGGCGTAGTCTTTATAAAACAGCGCGGCGACCAGCAGAATCAGCAGCACAGAAATCAGGATATTAGCCCCACGGAAAAGAACGCTGCGCAGGCGCGAGTTGGCGGGTTTAATTTTAATCCAGCAGGCTATCAGCGCCGCAAGTACGCCGCTTAACCCCAGCGTTAATAACATTTGTGGTGTCATCAGCGCATAACTTTCTGCCGGAGTGGTATCAATAATATTGGCAATCATCGAGCGGTCGATGACGATGCCATAGGTCATGATGAAATATTGCGCCGACGCGCCGACCAGAATAAACAGGCACGCCAGCGGGCGATTAAGCCATAAGAAAGAGCCTAGCGTCAGAACAATATTCATCACACTAAACGCGACGACTGGCATTGATAAGAAAACCAGTACGTTATGCAGCGAATCCAGCGGTAACGCCTGCAATACTTGTTTAAAAAAGGCAATATTCAGGCAGATAGAGATATAAAAAGCAGCCAGCAATAGCCAGGCGAGTAAATTCAAAGAGGGTCTTTTTAGAAGGCGCTTCAACATCACGGTGTTTCCATCGAACAAAGTGCGCATATGTTCGCAAAGCAAAGTTAAGCCAACCTTAAGTTCTTAAGGTTGGCTTATGCGTTTGCTGGATTAAGGGGGAACTTAATCTTTACTGATCGGTGCATCTAAAGGATAGGGGTTTTTATGCATCCGGTTGTAGTTCAGCGCATACATGGCTGTGATTACCATCAGAGTGACGAATGACCACATGACCTCTTGTGCGCCAGAACCGACCACCGCCCAGATACAGTAAAGGAAGGCGATAGTCGTGATGGTCAGGTACGCCGGGCGCGCTTTGCCAAAGTGACCGTGACCTAAAAGCAGTAAAGCGGCACAGGTGTAAAGATAAGGCACGAGGGTAAAGATTACCGATACGGAAGACACCAGACCAAACTCTTTGGTGGCGTTTGGCGAGATGCTACTGAACTGGAAGATAGTCATCAGAATACCAACGATAATCAACCCGGCAACCGGGGTACCCGCTTTGTTAACGCGGGCAAAATGGGGGGGAACAGGCCGTCATCGGCAGCTGCTTTCGCCGTTTGCCCGGCCAGTAGTGTCCAGCCGCCCAGCGAGCCTAAGCAACCTGCCGCTGCGCAGAAGGAGACAATGGCCCCAGCGGTATCACCCAGCGCCATCCGCGCTGCATCGCCAAAAGGTGAGGCGGAAACGCGCAGCGCGGCATTAGGGATCATCCCCATAATTGCCGTGGTCGAGAGTACATAGCAGACGGCGGCAATCAATACCCCACCTATGGTGGCGATAGGCACGTTGCGTTTCGGGTTTTTCACTACGCCCGCCGCAACGGAAGCACTTTCTACCCCGATAAACGACCACAACGTGACGTTTAAGGTACTTTGAATCGCACCGAAAGTACCCTGACCACTCACGTTCCAGGCTGCCATATACGTTTCACTGTGGAACCAGAACCAGCCGAATACTGCAATTCCGACAATGGGGATCAGCGCCAGCACAGTGGCGACAGCCTGCACGCGGGTGATCATTTTTGGACCGACGATATTAAGCAGAACGAAGATCCACAGCACCACCACGCAGGTGATGGTTAATACCAACGGATCTTTGAGGATAGGGAAGAAGTAGCTTAAATACCCCACGCCAATGACCACCATGGCAATATTGCCGATCCAGCAGGCCAGCCAGTAGAGAACGTTTGTTTGATACCCGAGGAAAGGGCCAAAGCAGCGGCGCGCGTAGGCATATGAACCGCCAGGGCTGGGATCAAGGAAAGACATTTTGGCGTAGACCATCGACAAAGCCAGCGCACCGATAATCGTCACCAACCAACCATATATGGCTATCCCGCCTGTCGAGGCCAGGTTTGCAGGTAACAGAAAAACCCCTGACCCCATAATATTCCCCGACACCATCAGGGTGACGGGGATTAAGCCCACTTTGTGAGCGTCAGCATCCGAAGACATAATTAAACTCCTGCGAAGGCGAGCTTCGTGACAATAAATTACGTCATATCATACGCCTACACTCGCGCGTTGAATTATCCTCAACCGGGTTATCGCTGATGCTGTTATTAATATAGCTCTTCGTTCAGGTTATAAATCAGGCGACAGAACGTTCTCTGTGCTGACTAACATAATGGAGAGGCGTCATACCATAGAAGTCTTTAAATACAGATATAAAATAGGAAGTGCTGTTGTAGCCGCAGGATTGTGATACCTGTGAGATATTTTTGCCGTCCATCATTAATTCATTTACGGCATAACGCATACGGCAGGTGGTGATTATTTGGCTATAACTGGTGTTTTCACTTTTTCAGTTTTTTCTTTAACAGGCTTGGGCTTAGACATAAACAGCTGGCTACCATACTAAGATTCCAGTCTTTATGAATATCGCTTTCAATTATTTGATAAACGCTATCACTTACACAATTACGTAACATATACATCATAAGAGAAAGGAATTTTTTACTGTCGAGAAAGCGTGATAGCACAGTGAATAATAATGCACGAGTGCGTTCTTTTTTCTGACTCTGTTTCTGCGGGCATCATGCTATGTTGAGCAGCGACGCGAAAGAGGTCCAGTGTCAGGCATGGTAAGGCCAGGACTGGGGTGGCGCTTCGTTGCCAGACGGGTATTTTTGAGAGATCTTTATTCAGAAAACGGAGGTAATCTTTGATGATGTTATGACTAATATGCGCAACCAAAGTGTTATTAAGTGAGGAGACATCAATAATATTATTTTCACAACTTAATAACGCCATGTGGTTAGCCTTCAGGCTTATAGGTTCTTTCCCATTCACCCTTAACCAGACATCTTTTTCAGTCAATAAAACAATACAAGGTTGGTCGCTGCAAATCCTCATACATGTACTCCTGAATGCAAATAAAAGACCCGTTTTCGCCAGGAAGAGCGATACGGGGAAATGGTTATATAATTGTATGACGAATCAAAACATGCATAAAAATAACGTGTTTTACTAATATTACAAATTTTTTATAGTAATTTCTCATGTACAAAAAAATTTTACATGCTGAAAAAGTGTAAATAACAGGCAAAAAAAAGCGCGGGGTGGGACCGCGCAAAAAGTATGGCATTTTTGTTTGCAGCAATTTTTATGAAAACGTTGCCATACTCAAAAGGCCTCAGGCCAGGCGGCGTAATGTTATTAAAACAATTACGCCTTCAGCGGAATAGTGGTTACGCTTTCACACACATCACATGGTAAATACCGTCAATAATTTCGGTACCTTCAGTTTCGTGTTCGAAACCAGGGAAATGATGATCCCAGGATTGTAGTGAGCGTAAATAGCTTACCTGCGGACTGTTTTTATCGCCGAAGTTTTCGCCAGAGAGCAGCATTGGGATTCCTGGCGGATACGGGATGACAGAGTTCGCCGCAATACGTCCCGGCAGGTTTTCAATGGATACCAGTTCGACGTTGTTATCGACAATCGCGTTGTAGGCTTCACGCGGGGTGATTTCAGCCACCGGCAGGCCAGAATAGGCTTCGTTCAACCGTGCGCCTGGGTTGTTTTCTTTCAGCCAGGCAAACATTTTGTCACCCAGATCGTGAATCCCCATATTCGCGTAAGTGTCAGGATATTGTTCAGCAAGTTCCGGCATCACCTGCGCCAGCGGTGTATTAGCGTCGTAGTGGCGTTTGAAAGAGCAAAGTGTGTTAACCAGAGTTCCCCATTTCCCACGGGTTACGCCCATAGAGAACAGGAACATAATCTGGAAGTCAGTGGTGCGGGTTGGCACAATGCCGTGACGACCAAGCCAGGCGGTGACCAGTGCGGCAGGTACGCCAGTCTCTTCCAGTTCGCCGTCTTCTCCCATCCCCGGTGCGAGGATGCTGACTTTAATCGGGTCGAGCATGCTCCAGTTGTCCGGGATATCTTTAAAGCCGTGCCAGCTTTCGCCTGGGTGCATTACCCAGCAGTCCTGAACGGTGGTCAGCAGTTTGCTCGGCGCGTCGGCAAAGTCATAGGTTTTGCCAGTTTCCGGGTCGGTAACCACTTCTTTATTCCACGGTTTGAAGAACCAGCTACCGTCAGCGGTGAACTCTTTATACAGCCGCGCCATCGCCTGACGGAAATCAACCGCTTCGTCGATCACTTCCTGCGTCAGTGACAGGCCGCTGTTGCCGTCCATCATCGATACTGCTACATCGTTTGATGCACAGATGGCATACAACGGGGGAAGTGGTGGCATGCATCATATATGCCTGATTAAAGCGGGAGAAGTTGATCGCGCCACGGCCTTCGCGCACATGAATGTAAGACGCCTGCGACAGCGCATTCAGCAGTTTGTGAGTGGAGTGGGTAGCGAACACTGTTGGGCCGTTATGATCGCCAGGTTCACCGCGCATGGCATAGTGATCGGCATAGATCGGATTAAAGCGCGCATAACCGTACCAGGCTTCGTCGAAGTGCAGACGATCGGAGGTTTTTTCCAGCAGATCCTGCGCTTCTTTGGCGTTGTAGCATACGCCGTCGTAGGTGCAGTTGGTGACCACGCAGTAAGAGGGTTTTTGCCCAACTTTATCTTTGGTCAGCGGGCTTTCGCTGATTTTCTTCTGTAAAGTTTCAGGCTGCATTTCTTGCGGGTAGATTGGCCCGATAATGCCGTAGCGGTTGCGACTTGGCACCATGTAGACGGGTTTCGCGCCAGTCAGCATTAAGCCTTGTTCGATGGATTTGTGGCAGTTACGGTCAACGACCACCACATCGTTATCGGTCATGCAAGCCTGCATGATGGTGCGGTTAGAGCCGGAAGTCCCGACGACGACTGACCAGGAACGATCGGCGCCAAATACGCGCGCGGCATATTTTTCACTTTCGCCAAATGCGCCAGTATGGTCAAGTAAAGAACCGAGGGAAGTTCTTTCGATGCCCATGTCGGTACGGAACAGATTTTCACCATAATAGTCATGGTAGAAACGCCCGGCTGGCGTTTTGGTGAAGCCAACGCCGCCCTGGTGGCCCGGTGCGGCCCAGGAATACTCGTGGATGTCGCTATATTTCATCAGCGCGCTGAACAGTGGCGGCAACAGTTGCTGGCGGTAGCGGGTCATCGCGGCAACGGCGCGTCCGGCGATAAAGTCGGCGGTATCTTCCAGAATCCAGGCGAATTCATCGACAAGCTCCAGCAGGTCGCGATCCATTGCGGCGAGGGCTTTTTCCCGATCGCCTAACAGGAATACCGGCACATTTTGCTGGCGTTCGTGAAGCTTACCGATCAATTCTCTGACGTTTTGATGTTCGTCCGGATGTTCCATTTGATAGCTGAACATCAGACAATCAATGGCCTCATTTGAAGAGAGAATGGCAAAGCCGTCATCAAATGAGGTTGATTTAATGACAGTGACATTTTGCTGGCTTAAGGCATTTGCCAGACGCTCAACGGCGTTACCGACCCAGGTGTCCTGATGGAGAAACTCGCTTTCAACAATTAATACTTTCATCATTGCTTACCCGGTTATGAAGGAATCTTCGTTGTGGGCAAGTATCTTCTGGGTATTTCAGGCTGTAAAGCGAGTAAAAAACAGTCGCTTTTGTTTTTTTATTTTTATAAACAAATAATTACATTGATTTCTAAAGTTGTTTTCACTGCTTATTATCGACAGCTAAACTATTTTTTTGGCTGATACTGATATCATCTTTATCCGGGAAGCGTCTGGCGGTGTTGTTGGCTAAGTTTGCGGTATTTTTGCGGCGACATGCCGACATATTTGCCGAACGTGCTGTAAAAGCGGCTGCTCGAACGAAAGCCTGCTATCAGGGCAATATCGAGAATACTTTTATCGGTATCGCTCAGTAACGCGCGAACGTGGTTGATGCGCATCGCCGTAATGTACTGTTTCATCGTCAATTGCATGACCCGCTGGAAGATCCCCATCGCATAGTTGGCGTTAAGTTTGACGTGCTCGGCCACGTCGTTGATGGTTAGCGCTTGATCATAGTTTTCTGCAATAAAGCCCAACATCTGGCTGACATAAAACTGTGCATGACGCGAGACGCTGTTTTTGTGCGTACGCGAGGTTTTATTGACCAGAATCGGCTCCCAGCCAGAGAGACTAAATCGCTTGAGCATCAGGCCAATTTCATCAATAGCGAGTTGGCGGATTTGCTCGTTTGGGCTGTTGAGCTCCTGCTGCCAGCGACGCACTTCAAACGGACTAAGCTGCTGTGTCGCCAGTGATTTGATCACCATACCGTGAGTGACGTGGTTTATAAGGTCTTTATCCAGCGGCCAGGAGAGAAACAGATGCATCGGCAGATTAAAAATCGCCATGCTCTGACAGGTTCCGGTATCTGTTAGTTGGTGCGGTGTACAGGCCCAGAACAGCGTGATATGCCCCTGGTTGATCTTCACTTTTTCATTGTTGATCAGGTATTCCACATCACCATCGAAAGGCACATTCACTTCGACCTGACCATGCCAGTGGCTGGTGGGCATGATATGCGGTGCGCGAAACTCAATCTCCATACGCTGATATTCTGAGTACAGTGATAGCGGGCTGCGGGTCTGCTTTTCATCGCTGCTACACATAAAGTTATCAGTATTCATGGATGGCTCTCTTTCCTGGATTATCAGAATTATGACATGAGTGGGTGAGGATGACTGCGAATGGGAGCACGGTTTTCACCCTCTTCCCCGAGGGGTGAAGGGACTGTCCGAGCATCATGAGGCTGAAAACTCTGCTTTTCAGGTAATTTATTCCCATAAACTCAGATTTACTGCTGCTTCACGCAGGATCTGAGTTTATGGGAATGCTCAACCTGGAAGCCGGAAGTTTTCTGCAGATTCGCCTGCCATGATGAAGTTATTCAAGCAAGCCAGGAGATCTGCATGATGTCTGCACCCAAAATTACATTTATCGGCGCTGGTTCGACGATTTTCGTTAAAAATATTCTTGGTGATGTATTCCATCGCGAGGCGCTGAAAACGGCGCATATTGCCCTGATGGACATTGATCCCACCCGCCTGGAAGAGTCGCATATTGTGGTGCGTAAGCTGATGGATTCAGCAGGAGCCAGCGGCAAAATCACCTGCCACACCCAACAGAAAGAAGCCTTACAGGATGCCGATTTTGTGGTGGTGGCATTTCAGATTGGCGGTTATGAACCTTGCACGGTGACTGATTTCGAGGTCTGTAAGCGGCATGGTCTGGAACAAACCATTGCCGATACGTTGGGGCCGGGCGGCATTATGCGTGCGCTACGTACCATTCCACATCTGTGGCAGATTTGCGAGGACATGACGGAAGTTTGCCCAGATGCCACCATGCTCAATTACGTTAACCCGATGGCGATGAATACCTGGGCGATGTATGCCCGCTATCCGCATATCAAACAGGTGGGGCTGTGCCATTCGGTGCAGGGAACGGCGGAAGAGCTGGCCCGCGACCTGAATGTCGATCCGTCCACGCTGCGTTATCGTTGCGCAGGTATCAACCATATGGCGTTCTACCTGGAGCTGGAGCGCAAAACCGCAGACGGCAGTTACGTGAATCTCTACCCGGAACTGCTGGCAGCGTATGACGCAGGCCAGGCACCGAAACCGAATATTCATGGTAATACTCGCTGCCAGAATATTGTGCGCTATGAAATGTTTAAAAAGCTGGGCTACTTCGTCACGGAGTCGTCAGAACATTTTGCCGAATATACGCCGTGGTTTATTAAGCCAGGTCGTGAGGATTTGATTGAGCGTTATAAAGTGCCGCTGGATGAGTACCCGAAACGCTGTGTTGAACAGTTGGCGAACTGGCATAAAGAGCTGGAGGAGTATAAAAAACGCCTCCCGGATTGATATTAAACCGTCGCGGGAATATGCCAGCACGATTATGAACGCTATCTGGACCGGTGAGCCGAGTGTGATTTACGGCAACGTCCGTAACGATGGTTTGATTGATAACCTGCCGCAAGGATGCTGTGTGGAAGTGGCCTGTCTGGTTGACGCCAATGGTATTCAGCCAACCAAAGTTGGTGCACTGCCTTCGCATCTGGCCGCCCTGATGCAAACCAACATCAACGTACAGACGCTGCTGACCGAAGCAATTCTCACCGAAAATCGTGACCGTGTTTACCACGCCGCAATGATGGACCCGCACACCGCCGCCGTGCTGGGCATTGACGAAATTTATGCTCTTGTTGACGACCTGATTACCGCTCACGGCGACTGGCTACCTGGCTGGTTGCACCGCTAAGGTGTAATCGCTTCCGGCGCTCTGGTGATTAAGCCATAGCGCCGTAACTGGCGGCAGTGAAGACGAGCGAGCAATATCACTGTCGTTAATGCGCCAAGCAACGCACAGAACATATCGGATTGCGTGTCCCACTGGTCGCCCTGCGTACCGAGAAAATCATCCGCTCCCTGGCCCATCGCCAGTGCCGCCCACCACTCGATCAACTCATACATGGCGCTTATCGCCAGCGCTACGCAGCAGACCAGGAACGCCACCATTTTACGTCCGCGCACGTACATCCCGCGCACGAGAATTTCTCGTGCCACCAGTGCAGGCACCAGCCCCTGGAAAAAATGCCCCAACTTGTCATACGGATTACGGCTCAACCCTAACCATTCCTGCACCTCAAAACCGATGGGGACTTTCGCGTAGGTGTACTGCCCGCCGACCATCAGGATGATGGCGTGAAAGAAGATGAGCGTATAGAGCAGCGGCGTTAACGGGTAACGTCTGGCGGTGGCAAGCAGTAGCGGCACCACAATAATCACCGGTGTCACTTCCATCAACCAGGTGAGTTTGTCATGGGCCGAAATGCCGGTATAAATCAGGATTAACGTGAGCGCCAGTGCGCCGGTGTTAAGAATTAACGGCTTGAGTGTGCGGGTCATGGTGAGTTCGCAAGTCAGGGAAAATACTGACTATTCACCAGCAAGCGTGAAATTACAACCGCAGAAGAGGTGGCCCGGGGGGATCACCTGGCAGCATGCCGCCAGGCGCCGGGCCGAAGAGGTTACTTAGTGCAGTTCGCGCACTGTTTGTTGACGATCTGCTGGAAGAAGTCGTTGCCTTTGTCATCGACCAGGATAAACGCCGGGAAATCTTCTACTTCGATTTTCCAGATAGCTTCCATACCCAGCTCCGGATAAGCGACACATTCCAGATGCTTGATGCTCTGCTGCGCCAGTACCGCCGCCGGACCACCGATGCTACCGAGGTAGAAGCCGCCGTGTTTATGGCACGCGTCGGTAACCTGCTGACTGCGGTTACCTTTCGCCAGCATGATCATGCTGCCGCCGTGGGATTGCAGCAGATCCACGTAGGAGTCCATACGACCTGCGGTGGTTGGGCCAAGTGAACCTGATGGATAACCGGCAGGGGTTTTCGCCGGACCCGCGTAGTAGATCGGGTGATCTTTGATGTACTGCGGCAGTTCTTTACCGGCGTCAATCAGCTCTTTCAGCTTGGCGTGCGCAATATCGCGACCCACGATAATGGTGCCGGTGAGCGACAAACGAGTGGAAACCGGATATTGCGAAAGCTGGGCGAGAATCTCTTTCATCGGGCGGTTGAGGTCAACTTTCACCGCTTCGCCTTCACCCGCCTGGCGCAGTTCTTCCGGAATGTACTGGCCTGGGTTGTGTTCCAGTTTTTCGATCCAGATACCTTCGCGGTTAATTTTCGCTTTGATGTTACGGTCAGCGGAACAGGAAACGCCCATACCGACCGGGCAGGAAGCGCCGTGACGCGGCAGGCGGATTACGCGGATATCGTGAGCAAAATATTTACCGCCAAACTGCGCGCCAAGACCGAGTTTCTGGGCCTCTTCCAGCAGTTCCTGTTCCAGCTGGACATCGCGGAACGCCTGACCATGTTCGTTCCCTTCCGTCGGCAGTTCATCGTAATAGTGAGCGCTTGCTAACTTGACGGTTTTCAGGTTGGTTTCCGCAGAAGTGCCGCCAATCACAAACGCGATATGGTACGGCGGGCAGGCTGCGGTACCGAGGGTGCGCATTTTCTCGACGAGGAAGTTTTTCAGTTTACCCGGAGTCAGCAGGGCTTTAGTTTCCTGATAGAGATACGTTTTGTTGGCAGAACCGCCGCCTTTGGCGACGCAGAGGAATTTATATTCATCGCCATCTACCGCGTACAGGTCGATTTGCGCAGGCAGGTTAGTGCCAGTGTTGACCTCTTTGTACATGTCCAGCGGCGCGTTCTGTGAATAGCGCAGGTTATCTTCGATATAGGTGTTATAGACGCCTTTCGACAGCGCTTCTTCATCACCACCGCCGGTCCATACGCGCTGACCTTTTTTACCAACAATGATCGCGGTGCCGGTATCCTGGCAGGTCGGTAGCACGCCTTTGGCGGCGATTTCGGAGTTTCTCAAGAATTGCAGCGCCACGTATTTATCGTTCTCGCTGGCTTCTGGGTCGTGAAGAATAGATGCAACCTGTTTCTGGTGTGCCGGGCGGAGCATGAAAGAGGCGTCGTGGAAGGCTTGCTGCGCCAGCAGGGTCAGGGCTTCTGGTTCCACTTTCAGGATGGTTTCGCCATTGAATTCGGCAACGCTAACGTAATCGGAAGTGAGCAGATAGTATTCGGTATTGTCTTTCCCCATCGGGAAAGGCGCCTGGTAGATAAATGGTTTGTTTGACATAGCTTCCAGCCTGTAACTCTGTATTTGTTATACGAAAATGGCGTGCCGCACAGCGACGGGCGGCACGCAAAGTGCATTTATAAGAACCCGTACATCGCGGCGAAGATCCAGCCAAAGACGCAAGATACGCTCACGCCAATCAACCCTGGCAGAATAAAGCTGTGGTTGATGACGAAGCGACCGATGTGGGTGGTGCCGGAACGGTCAAACTGAATCGCTGCCAGATCGCTTGGATAGGTCGGCAGGATGTAATAACCGTAGCAAGCCGGTGCTGAAGCCACGATGTAAGCCGGGTCAACGCCAATCGCCAGTGCGACAGGAACAATCGCCGCCAGCGCCGCGGCCTGGGAGTTTACAAACTTGGAAACCAGCAGCAGAACAATGGCATAGGCCCACGGATACTCTTTCACCATTTCGCCCAGTACGCCCTGAATTTCAGACATATGCGCACCGAACATGGTTTCTGCCATCCATGCGATACCGTACACCGCCACGATGGCGATCATACCGGAACGAAAGACTTCGTTTTTTGAGATAGACGCGGGATTGGTTTTGGTCAGGATAATAATCAGCGCCCCGGTCAGCAGCATAAACATCTGAATAACCAGCACCATCGACAGCGGTTTGCCGCCGAAGGACGGACGCAGGTCCGAATCAGCACCGAGAAGTGCGACCACGGCAATTGCCCCGAGGAAGATCCACATTGCCAGCCAGTTGCTTTTTGGCAGTTTTTTATCCAGCAGCGTCGCGGTGTCACCGTAAACGTACTCACGGTTTTCCGGTACGGAGATGAATTTCTGGAACTCTTCGTCTTTATCCAGATCTTTACCGCGGAACCAGCTGAAGATACCGATCGCCAGGATACCGAGTAACGTCGATGGAATGGTGATTGCCAGCAGGTCGAGGAACTCAAGGTGACGACCATCAAAGGTAACGTTACCCAGCATCGCGACCAGTGACACTACCGCAACCGACACCGGACTGGCGATGATCCCCATCTGTGCACCGATAGAACTTGCCGCCATCGGACGTTCCGGACGGATATTGTTCTTAATTGCCACGTCGTAGATGATTGGCAGGATGGTGTAAACCACGTGACCTGTACCGCAAAGAATGGTCAGCGTACAGGTAACAAACGGCGCGACAATGGAGACATATTTCGGATTGCGGCGCAGCAGTTTCTCGGCAATTTGCAGCATGACGTCAAGGCCGCCCGAGGCTTGCAACGTGGCCGATGCCGCCACCACCGCGATGATAACCAGCATAACATCAACCGGTGGTTTACCTGGCTGAAGATGGAAGACGAATACCAGAATGACGAGGCCGATACCGCCTAATAAACCTAGCGCGATACCGCCCTTTCTGGCGCCATAGAACAGACATATCAATATTATGATAAGTTGGATAGTAAATAACATTTGTGAACCCTCGCGATAATCCCATTTAAATTTCTACTGAATAGAACGCAGTCTCGTTCTGTTTGTATGAACTTTTTTCAGAGCCTGACTAATATCCTTTTGGTCGTTACTGGCCTGAGTAATTACTTCACAGTGAATATTGGCTGATTCAGGCAGCAATAAATTAATACACTGTGATAAGCGACTTTTTCAGAGAAAAATACTCTCTGGCGATGGGGTTATAGTTTGTGCTGCGCAGATGTTAATAATTTGTTTTCTACTATCTTATTGATATTTATTGGTATATTTTTTGTTCTAATGGCGGTTATAGATTATTCTGATCTACCCATTTGTGGGTAAAAATACACATAATGCGGGTGACATAATAGTTAATTAACTTTTGTTAGCGTTTTGAAATTAAAAACACTATTTATCCTAAAGAATATTAAATCGATGAAATGAGAAGGGGATAATTATATTTGATCTGGCACAAGTTTTACTGATGGACGATGTAACTTGTGCCAGTGCTCTTTTGCATTACTGCAATAATTGTTACTTGCGGATAACCAATGGTGCGTTATTGGCAATATTGTTTCAGCAATGAGTAATGTTCCGCTTGAATACGGTAACGGTAAACCGGACGACCCGTGACGCCATAATGGATGCTGGTAAATAAGATGTGGCAGTTGACCAGCCAGATCAGATACTTGCGGCAGGAAACGCGCGAGATGTTCACCTCGTTGGCCAACTCGTCGGTTGAAAACTCATAGTCCTGATGCGCGTCAATCCACTGGCACAGCGTGCGTAACGTCTGCGGCGTTAAGCCTTTTGGCAAGCGACGAGGATCCTGCTCGTTGGAGCTGCTGCCGTGGATTAGCTGATCCAGCTCGGCCTGGTCATAATACTGATGTTTTTCCAGCGCCATTTTCTTTTGTCGCCAGCCGGTGAGTGCCTCTTCAAAGCGTGATGCCTGGAAGGGTTTTATCAGGTAATCAACAACGCCATAATGCAGCGAATCTTTAATCGTCGCGGCATCGGCGGCAGAAGAGATGACTATCACATCGCTTTTGCAGCGAGCGTTATGCAGTACCGGAAGTAAATCGAGCCCGTTCTCCTTCTGCATATAGATATCGAGCAATATCAGGTCAATAGACGTGTCGCTGTTGAAAATTATCTCTTTGGCTTTTTCCAGTGTCGAGGCCGTTCCGCAGCATTGAAAGCCTGGGATCTGCGCCACGTATCGGCGATTCAGCTCCGCCACCATTGCGTCGTCATCGATAATTAATACATTGATCATTTGCTCGACTTCTCCCCGTCCCAGGGTATCTGGACAAAAAATTGTGTGAAAATCCCGGGTTCCGATTCTACGGCGATACTGCCGTCGAGATTTTCTACCTGTTGTTTGACAAGAGCTAAACCGACGCCTCGTTCGCTTCCTTTTGTCGAGACACCTTTGTCAAAAATGTGATCGATTTTGTCGGGTGCGATCCCCGGTCCATCATCGTTAACTTCACAGTGCAGCCAGCCGTGACGGTAGTGCAATGTTACGCTAATTTCGCCTCCAGGTTCCGGCCCTAAAGCCTCCAGCGCGTTTTCTATCAGATTTCCCAACGTGGTAATCAGCGTCGCGACCTGGTCTTCACTGCCGCTGTCGGGCAACTGGCTTTCGCTGTTTAAAATCAGCGTATGGCCTAAATCGGTCGCGCGGTTAATCTTGCTGATTAAAAAACCAGCGATAACCGGCGATTTGATCTTGCCCAACAGAGAGCCAATCTCTTCCTGATAGTTATTGGCTGTTTTGAGAATGTAATCTTCCAACTGCTTATAACTCTTCAGATGCAATAATCCGAGAATCACGTGCAATTTATTCATAAATTCGTGGGATCGTTCACGAAGTGCGTCAGCATAGTTGACCAGACCATCCAGTCGCTGCATCAGTTTACGTACTTCAGTTTTATCCCTGAAGGTTGAAATGGCACCGATGATAACGCCATTACTGCGCACCGGAACGGTGTTGATCAGTAATAGCCGATCTTTGACGGTAATCTCTTCGTCGCGGCGCGGCGTACCGTCGCGTAACACTTCCGAAACATCTACTACCTGTGACCACGAGTGGCTTAGCGTCGACAGTTTCTCATCGTCCTGCGACTTACGGTAATTCAGCAATTCTTGTGCGGCATCGTTGATCAGCGTGACCTCGCCGCGATCGTCCACGGCAACGACGCCTTCTTTGATAGACTGCAACATGGCCTGGCGTTGCTCAAACAGTGTGGATATTTCGTAGAGTTCCAGGCCGAAAAGGATTTTTTTCAGCACCTTAACCAGAATGCAGGTGCCGATGAGGCCGACCAGCATGCCAAATAACACCGACCAGATAATGCTCCAGCGACTGTCATTGATCTGTTGGGTCACGCGGCTTAACTCAAGGCCGATCGCCACCACGCCAATCTGTTTATTATTCTCATCATAGATGGGGGTAAATACGCGTAAAGCCTGCGCCAGAAAACCGCGATTGATAGCGACATTTTCTTCGCCATTCAGCGCTTTAAGGATGTCATCACCTTTAAATGGCTGACCAATACGCTGGGCTTCAGGATGCGAGTAGCGAAGACTTTGCATATCGGTAACGACAATAAACAGCAGATCGTTACGTTTGCGCACGGCTTCCGCGATGGCCTGGAGCCCGCTCTCCTGCGGTTTTTTCTGCAAGCCCTGACGGATTTCCGGCGAATCGGCAAGGGTACGCGCCACCGCCAGCGCCTTGTTGGCCAGTCCGTCACGCGTCATATCACTGATTTGCGAGAAGTAAATCAGATGCACCACCAACAGCACCGAGAACAGCACCGCGCTGACCATTAAGATCACTGTGGTACTCAATTTCATCGGACGTTTGCGTAACTTGCGGTAGGGCAATGGATGTCTCATCAGCTTCCTTGTGTGACAAATTTCTTAAGCATTATCTCTGATGAGGCAGGTAATTCAAAGGGAGTAAGAATAATTGGCTATATAGGGGAAGAGGCTCTGGAAACTGAAACTGCCGGTGCTGTATGAAGATTCCGGGCTATGCTTATTGCGAAAACCATACTGATGAGAGAGGGAAGGTCATGGATCAGGATCTACTGGACGGTGGTTATCGCTGCTATACCGGCGAAAAGATCGATGTCTGGTTCAACACTGCAATATGTCAGCATTCTGGCAATTGCGTACGTGGCAACGGCAAGTTATTTAATCTCAAACGTAAGCCGTGGATCATGCCGGATGAAGTGGACGTCGCCACTGTAGTGAAAGTGATTGATACGTGCCCGAGCGGCGCACTGAAATACCGTCATAAATAAGCGAGGGAAAAATGGAAATACGTGAAGGTCACAATAAATTTTACATCAATGACGAACAGGGTAAGCAAATCGCTGAAATTGTCTTTGTGCCGACTGGAGAGAATTTAGCGATTATCGAACATACCGATGTTGATGAAAGCCTGAAAGGGCAAGGGATTGGTAAACAGTTGGTTGCGAAAGTCGTGGAAAAAATGCGCCGGGAAAAACGAAAAATTATCCCACTGTGCCCATTTGCGAAACACGAATTTGATAAAACGCGTGAGTATGATGATATTCGCAGTTGATGGGGTAACGATATTTTTCATGCTCTGCGTAATGTGATGCGGGGGAGTATCTGAAAGGTAGGGGGATGCACAAAGAATGGTCAGAGAGAGCGTTTTCTTGTCCCAAGTCATCCCCTTTAGTGAGCAAAAAAAAGAATATCTCCTATATGAGAATCATCAATCGGGGTTAATAAACTTTGCATCCCCGGGGCATTTAATATTGATAGGAGTCTTATTATGGAAGGTAAGAAAAAGTTCAATACTTATGTCGTTTCTTTTGATTATCCATCATCTTATTCCTCAGTTTTCTTAAGGTTAAGATCATTGATGCATGATATGAACTTCTCCTCTATAGTGGCTGATGAATATGGAATACCACGACAATTGAATGAGAATTCTTTCGCAATAACGACATCATTAGCCGCAAGTGAAATTGAAGATTTAATCAGGATCAAATGCTTAGACTTGCCAGATATTGATTTTGACCTCAACATTATGATAGTTGATGACTATTTCCGTCAGTTTTACAAGTAGCCAGGAAGGATAAGAAGAACATAAAAAATGACACTATTCTCTAAAATATTAATTTTTTTATGTGATTGGTGTGAACATATCCTTTGTCATTATCTGGTTTATCTCACATGAGAAAACACATATTCGTTTACTTAGTGCATTCCTGGTAGGAATAACCTGGCCAATGAGTCTGCCTGTGGCATTACTTTTTTCTCTCTTTTAGGAGCTGTGGTTGAGTGGATCCGCTGGTTATCTTGAAACGAAGCGTCTCTCCTCAAAACTTGATTTGCGGAACGACGAACGAAGCAGTCGCCTGGCTGCTTCGTTCATTAAAGTGAAACTTATTTCTGTGGACGCATCGCCGGGAAGAGAATAACGTCGCGAATAGTATGACTGTTAGTAAACAGCATAATCATTCGGTCGATACCAATTCCCAGACCTGCGGTTGGCGGCAGACCATATTCCAACGCAGTCACGTAATCTTCGTCGTAGAACATCGCTTCGTCGTCACCTGCAGCTTTGGCGTTAACCTGTTCCTGGAAACGTTCAGCCTGATCTTCTGCGTCGTTTAATTCGCTAAAACCATTACCGATTTCACGACCACCGATGAAGAATTCAAAACGGTCAGTGATTTCCGGGTTAACATCATTACGGCGCGCCAGCGGTGACACTTCAGCCGGATACTCAGTAATAAAGGTTGGCTGAATCAGATGTGCTTCTGCAACTTCATCAAAGATTTCGGTGACAATACGTCCCAGCCCCCAGCTTTTCTCTACTGTAATACCGATAGATTCAGCTAATGCTTTAGCGGCATCAAAATTATCCAGGTCGGCCATCTCAGTTTCTGGACGATATTTTTTGATTGCTTCGCGCATGGTGAGTTTTTCAAACGGTTTGCCGAAATCAAACACATGCTCGCCATAAGTGACTTTAGTGGTACCCAGTACCTCTTGTGCCAGGGTGCGGAACAGTGACTCTGTCAGTTCAATCAAATCGTGGTAATCCGCATACGCCATGTAGAGTTCCATCATCGTGAACTCAGGATTATGACGAACAGAAATACCTTCATTACGGAAGTTACGGTTGATTTCGAATACCCGTTCAAAACCACCTACAACCAGACGTTTCAGATACAGCTCCGGCGCGATACGCAGATACATATCTAAATCCAGAGCATTATGATGGGTAATAAACGGGCGAGCAGATGCCCCACCTGGAATTACCTGCATCATCGGGGTTTCTACTTCCATAAAGCCGCGCGCGACCATGAACTGGCGGATAGCGGCCAGAATTTTTGAACGGACAACAAACGTTTGACGGGATTTATCGTTAGCGATGAGGTCCAGATAACGTTGACGATAACGGACTTCCTGATCCTGCAGACCATGGAATTTATCTGGTAAAGGACGTAGTGCTTTAGTCAGCAGGCGTAACTCAGTACAGTGAATGGAAAGCTCACCAGTTTGCGTCTTAAACAGCGTACCGCGGGCACCGATAATGTCACCCAGGTCCCATTTTTTAAACTGATCGTTATAAACACCTTCTGGCAGGCTATCTCGTGCAACGTACAGTTGAATACGGCCACCGACATCCTGCAATGTTACAAAGGAGGCTTTCCCCATGATTCGACGGGTCATCATTCGGCCAGCAATCGAGACTTCAATGTTTAAGGATTCCAGTTCCTGGTTATCCTTCGCATCAAACTCTTCGTGCAACTGGTCAGAAGTATGGTCGCGGCGAAAATCATTGGGAAACGCCACGCCTTGCTGACGCAGCGCTGCCAGTTTTTCGCGACGATTTCTCATTTCATCGTTAAAATCAATAGCCTCATTGGCTCCCTGTGTTTCTTGTTCAGACATTTTGGTTCCTCTTAATCCAGCTTTCAATTTAGCGTAGATAAAGAGACAGATCGGTACACTGTATTATCTGCCTCGACTATTAGTAACTCAGTTCATCTTATCTAAACCAACGCTTACCTCAAGTTGATATCACTAATAAATAACCATAAAAATGGTTTAAATATCTTATTAATCTGGGATTTGCTAGTGTGATTAACTGAAAGTAAATTGATTCATAACTAATTGTTTTTACGGAAGTTAATCGTTGCTTTCCTGTATCATATTCGTCGGAGTGCTAAACAGAAATCGGGTAGCAAAGGCCAATGCCACGATGATCGCGACACAAGCCAACGTCCACTCTCCCATCTGGGAAAAGAATCGCTGGTAAGCTGCAATTGCCATACCGCTAATTTGCGACTCTGTCGTCTGTTGTGCCACTACGCCTGCCAGCCAGTTGGCGACCGCGCCTGTTGCCAGCATATAAATACCGGTTAATACGCCAGACATTTTCAGACGCGTGATTTGCGCAATCGCCACCGGGTCAATAAAGAGTTCGGCAAAGCCCATTAGCGCCAGCCCGGATATCATCACACCCATTGACGCTTGACCGCCAGCCGCTGCATGTCGGGCATCAAATGCCAGCAACATAAAGCCACAAGCCATCAGCAGTAAGCCAAAGGCAAACTTCAGCCAGACGCGCAATGTTGAATTGCCGCGGCTTTCTGGCGACGCCAGCCAGGCCAGAACAACCCCAGCGAGCATCACCGCAATTGCATTCACCGACTGGAATAGTGCTGTAGGTACTTCAATATTGAATGCCTGACGATTTACAAAGCGATCGATAAACAAGCTGATGGTACTGCCGCCCTGTTGTGCCAGTACCCAGAACAACGTCCCGACAAACATCAACAATACAATTTGCCAAAGAGCACGGCGGTGTTCGGGGAATTTGATCATCATGCGGGCAATGATTTGTGCAGCAATAAGGCAAACAATCGCCAGCAAATATCCGGACCAGTCGTTCTCCAGCAGCAGGGTAAAAAATACTGGGGCTAAACAGAGCATCACCACTAACCAGCTCCATACCGGTAAGGCAAATTTGACGCGAGTGAGCGCTTTTTTATCCATACTACGCGTGGACTGGAAATGACGATGACCACTTAAGAAAATCAACAAACCGATAAACATGCCGCCACCCGCAAGGGCAAAGCCAACATGCCATCCATACCACTGAGCAGCCAGGCCGCAGGCGATGGGGGCTGCAATAGAACCGATATTGCCCGCGGCATACAGCAGCGAAAAACCGCCATCACGTCGATGATCGTTCTCGTCGTAGAGCTCGCCAAGCAAACAGCTGATGTTTGATTTGAATAAACCGTAGCCACAAATAATGATTGCCAGCGCCAGATACAGGCTAAAGGTTGAATTTGTATCAATGCCCAGCACCACATGGCCAAGGGTCATTAACAGCGCGCCGGCAATCACCGCAGTGCGGTTGCCGAGCAGGCGGTCGGCAAGCCAGCCGCCGAGAATAGGGGTAACGTAAACCAAAGAAGCGTATGCGCTGAACAGGCTGATGGCATGGTTATCATCAAAACCAAGCTGATGGGTGAGATAGAGAATGAGTAAGGCACGCATGCCGTAAAAACTGAAGTACTCCCAGATCTGGATCGCCACGATATAGTATATCGCGCGCGGCTGTGAGGGTGTTTTCATGTGTTCTCCTTATGAGCAAAAAAGGGAAGTGGCAAGCCACTTCCCTTGTACTAGCTAATTATTTTTTGCTTTCTTCTTTCAATACCTTAACGGTATAGCGGCCATCAGCCTGACGGTATGCACCGTGAATATCGGTTTCAAAGCCCGGATAGTGAGCGCCGATTTCACACAGCATCTGCAGGAACTCCAGAACCGGACGGCTTTCTTCGGTGATCATTTCACCCGGCATTACCAGAGGAACTCCCGGCGGATACGGAAGGATCATATTGGCGTTAATACGACCTACCATTTCGTCGAGGTAAACTTCTTCGGTCATACCGTGCAGCTCTTTCTGGAACGCAGCATACGGAGTCATTACCATTGTCGGCAGCACTTCAAATGCGCGATACATCAGATCCGGCAGATTGTGGTGAACAATCAGTTTGTGGATATTCTGAGCCAGTTCCTGAATACGCATGTTTTCATAGAATTCAGGATCTTCACGATACAGAGACGGCAGCATGTTTTTCACACGCAGGTTCAGGTCGAACGCACGTTTGAAGTCAGTCAGAGCACGCAGCAGGCTCAGTGCTTTGGTCTTATCAATACCGATGCTGAACAGGAACAGCAGGTTATACGGACCGGTTTTCTCAACAACGATGCCATGTTCGTCGAGGTATTTCGCCACGATGCTGGCCGGAATACCAAAGTCGCTCATGGTGCCGTCTTTTTCCATCCCCGGAGTCAGCAGAGTGACTTTGATCGGGTCAAGATACATGTGCTCGTTATCGATGTTTTTGAAGCCGTGCCAGGTGCTGTCAGAACGCAGCGGCCAGCATTCAGTAGTATCGATATGATCCGGCTGCCATACATCAAAGAACCAGCCATCAGATTCCGTTCTCAGACGTTTGATCTCTTTACGGAACTTGATCGCACGTTCAATGGAACCGTCGATCAGGCGTTTACCGGCATTACCTTTCATCATCGCCGCAGCGGTTTCAGTGGACGCCACGATACCGTAGTGCGGAGAAGTGGTGGTGTGCATCATGTAGGCTTCGTTAAAGGTTTCTTCGTTTACGTCACCTTTAACGTGGATCATGGAAGCCTGAGAGAATGCCGCCAGCAGTTTGTGAGTGGACTGGGTTTCGTAAATCACTTTCCCTTCGACACGGCCACCGCTCATACCGCATTTACCTTCGTAAATCGGTGAGAAGTTGGTGTAAGGCACCCACGCGGAGTCAAAGTGGATGGATTTCACATCCAGCGTTTTCTTGATGAAGTCGGTGTTGTACAGCAGACCATCATAGGTAGAGTTAGTAATTACGGCATGTACCGGCCAGGTCGCGTTTGGTGTTTCTTTCACGCGCTTAGCAATGGTTGCGTGCTGGAATTCACTCTGTGGGATACCGCCAAGAATACCGTAAGCGTTACGGGTCGGGCGGAAATAGATTGGCGTAACATCGCTCATCATCATCAGATGGGTCAGCGATTTGTGGCAGTTACGGTCAATCAGAATGGTGCTGCCTGCCGGAGCAGAGTACATACCAACAATTTTGTTCGCAGTGGAAGTACCGTTGGTCACCATGTAGCTGCGGTCTGCGTTAAAGACGCGAGCGATATACTGTTCTGCTTCTTTGTGTGGACCGCTGTGATCCAGCAGGGAACCCAGTTCAGATACTGAAATGGAAATATCAGATTTCATGGTGTTCGGACCAAAGAAATCATAGAACAGGCTACCTACCGGGCTTTTCTGGAATGCAGTACCGCCCATGTGACCAGGAGTACAGAAAGTATATTTACCTTCACGAACATATTTAAACAGCGCTTTGGTCAGCGGAGGCAGAATAGTGTTGATATATTCGTCAGTGGTCTGCTTGATCTTGTTAGCAATATCATCAGCAGCACCCAGCGCATATTCAAAGAAGCTAATCTGTAAACGCAGATCGTTCAGGCTTACATCGAGTGTGGAATATGTATTAGCGAACGCGTACAACGGCAGGTTCTCGTTCATTTTGCTAATTTCTTCGCACAACTCGAGATTATATTTATCCCAGTCAAAAATAACGCCGCACAGACGCGCATTGTTTTCGATCAGTTTTAATAAGTCGTCACGGTCGTTCGGGTAAACAATCTGGAAGTTCAGACGTTCAAGCGCGCGATGAAGTTCACGGATGGGTTCTTCTTTAAAATAAACCCCCATGTGATTCAATATTGCAATAACGTTCATAGTCATATCTCCAGGTAAAAAAGGCCCCTCCCAACACATGGGACAAAATGAAAGGAGGAGCCTCGGAAAATACTTTTAATTAATGTGCGTTAGATGCTGTGTGGTTATCCATTGAGTGGCTCTGGCGCTCGTGCATTTTGCGAGCGTAGAACATCAGGATAATCAGGCTGACGATGAAGGTACCTGCCAGCTCGAAGGAGCTTGCGCCCATCAGAGCGATGAAGCAGAACACGCAACCCAGTACAGAGCAGATCAGGCTGACAAAGTTGCGGATGTTAACGCCTTCAAAACGAATCAGGTCAACGCAAGAGTAGAAGTACGGCAGCATAGTCAGCAGTACTGCGATACCGGTCAGTTCACCGAACAGGTCAGATGCTTTACCACCGGCAGAGTTCATCAGAGTGATGAGGATCATCAGGGCAGTCATTTTCACTGCAGCCAGCAGCAGACCTTTTTTCGGAATACCGTTGCTGTCGACTTCACCATAAATTTTCGGGAAGTTACCGTCGTTAGCGGCACGTACACCTGCCTGGCCTACCAGCATCATCCAGGAGCCCAGAGAAGTCAGGCACGCAAAGGCGGTGAATGCAGAAACCAGCGGCGCAGCCCAGTTACCGAGGATAGTTGAAGCACTGATTGCAAACGGAGCACCGGAAGCTGCCATTACAGAAGACGGATACATACCGGAAAGCACCTGAGTCGCAGCAATGTAAACAATACCTGCTAAACCAGTACCCAGCATGGTTGCCAGTGGAACGGTACGTTTCGGGTTTTTAACCATACCAGTACTTACAGCTGCGGATTCAACACCCACGAAGGCCCACAGGCAGAGCAGAATACTTTTAATGATCGCATGACCATCAGTGGTACCCGCAGTATTCCAGTTAGCTGCATAAGTTGCAGCATCAAACCAATGCCAGCCAACAATAGCAGTCATAACCACAGGAATAAGAACCAGCACCAGGCCAATAGTGGTTAAACGGCTTACCCAGGTACCGCCGAGCATATTTACAAAGGTAAATACCCAGACGATAGCAATACAAGCGATACCCGCCGGAACAGGATCATTTAATACTGGGAAGAAGGTGGAAAGATAAGATACAGCGGTAATACCAATCGCCAGGTTACCAATCCAGTTAGCATGGTAATAAAGAACACCTGTCTGAAAACCAAATGCAGGGGAAATTTCTCCAGCATAAGCAATTGGGCCACCTTGTTGCGGGTTCTTTGTTGCCAGTCGGGCATATACATAAGCCAGCGACATTGCACCAATAATAGAGATGATCCAACCCCAGATAGCAATACCACCGATACTTGCAAGGTTCGCAGGTAATAATGCAATACCGCTCCCCATCATATTACCGGCAACAACACCGGTACAGGCAAATAGCCCAATCTTCTTGGCAGAACTCATGCTCTTCTCCTAATTTCATTTTAGAATTTGGAGTCCGGGTCATGATGTATAACTATTTACTGACCAGACCAAACTGGCGACAAGACTACTCAAAAAAAAGATTAATCCTAAAGATTAGGTGAAATAATACAAAAGTTTATGTCAGTGAGGATTTTAGCTCTTCATTAACAGATCAGAATCGCAAGTTGATATCATGAAAAGATAAACATTCAATATTTACAATGAATTACGAGAAGGTTGCTGGTTAAGTTTATGTAATAAAAAATTATGCAGCAAATAAATTGCTGCAACATGTTATGTCAATAAATATACAAGCGTTTAACGCTAAAAATCCCCGCGAATGAATCAACCCAGGATTCGTTTATTCTGAAGCGAGAAATTTGTCGAGATAAGGGACAACATAAGAAACAGAAGTCTGGAATATGCCATTTTCAATCCAGTAAAGGGTGTTTGCTCCAGGGCGTAAATTAAAGGCGGTGAGATATGCATCAGCAGCTTCTCGGTTCATCCCCTTCATCTCATAAACTTTTCCAAGCAACACATAATTTAGCCAGGACATTTCAAGGTCAATACCAGTATTTATCGCCTGATAAGATTCGTCTGTTTTTCCTTTTGTCAGAGCACTGACCGCTTTTATTTGATAGAGAATGGCCAGATTATTCATTCCTGGCAGTGTAGCAATGTTATCAATTTCTGTGTTCAGTGCTGCTAATTGTTTTTCATCTAAAGGATGCTGAGAATGACGTACTATATCAACTAATGCTTTCTCTGCTCTCGCGTAGGTAAATTCGGGAGATGATTGAACAATCTCACCTAATAACTCACTGGCACGGTTCAATGATTTATCATCACCATGCATTAAATAATCATGTGCCTGATAAAAATTAGTTAATAACGCACCACGATTAGGCAAAATTTGTTGGAGCATCTCCTGCATTCGTTGTGGCCACGGTTGATTTAACGCTTTTGACAAACTCTCCAGTAAATCATTTTGAATCGCCAGCTGATTACCGTTAGTGATGACATAACGTTTATCCAGCATGGTTGAACCATCTGCATTATCTACCAATTTCACCGACATAAAGCACTGTTGAGCGCGGTATTGGCGCTGATTAACAAACGCAATAGATAATGTTTTACCGGAACTGCTCGGTTCATCAATGTTGTAGTTGATTTTGTCATGAACCATAAAAGTGGAGAAGGTATTAAGTGATGTCGCCACCAAATCACCCACGCCTATCGCGTAAGAGAGCTGATACGGGGAAGTCCAGCTGTTACAACTCTTATTCACCATATTAATGTCAATATCGCGTGGATTGAGCAAAATCCGCGATTTACTCATAGGAAGACGCGTTTCAAGACTGGAAAAACGCCACCAGTGCTACACAGATACCTAACGACAACAGGAAAAAAAACCATACCCAAAAGGTAGTGAATCGTTTGCTTTTAACTGGGGATTGTTCAGGTGGCGTTGCGGTGTTTTGAATGTTAAGACTGTGGGAAGGGGAATCTGTGTCAGGAATCGCCTCTGGTATAGGGGGAGGCGAAGATTGCATTATTTCTTCTCCCTCCTCTTCGCTGTACCAGATAACCGGCACCATTAATTTATAACCGCGCTTTGGTACAGTAGCGATATAGACAAGACTATCTTCATCATTATCTTTTAATGACTTACGCAGTTCTGAGATACTCTGCGTTACAACGTGATTGGTAACAATACTTCTCTTCCAGACATTATCGATAAGTTCATCTCTGCTAAGTACTTCACCACTGTGTTGAGCAAAGAAAACCAGAAGATCGATTAGTCTCGGCTCAAGGGTAAGTTGACGCCCATTGCGACTAATTTGGTTTATGGACGGAGTAACAAGCCACTCGCCAACGCGAACTACAGGTTGTTGCATAATAAAAACTCATTCGAAAAGGGAATGGTGCAATGATAATTGCCATAACCTATTTTTACCATCTATAGATGGATGCGTTTACATATTACAGGTGAATGTGAGACGTTATTTTTACCACCCGTAAACCTCTTGATTACATCGCCTTACGAAATGACTTTAATGAGAATCAGAAGTAATTTGCCTTACCACCAGGATTGATTATCTTTGCCAAAGAAAACGTTCAGAAAATAATCCCCGGAAAATTGCCTGGAACGCTTACTATTTTTATGGATTGTTAGTCTTTGCATGATCAAACGGAGTTATACATTTCTCTTTGTTCGCATCCAGGAAATCTCATCAGTCGGCGTTCTGTTTATGGATGCGTTACGCTCCTGATGACGTCATTTGACGTTCAACAGCATCACGGGGCCGCACGACATTTTGCGTCAGTCAGTGTCATAGCTCCGGGACAAATTTTCTCAAACAGGGGGATACCCGCAAAATGCTGGTGATGTGGGGAGAATTTGGTTGAGTTTGGTGGGAGTGATTTGGAGGAAGAACGGTTAAATCGTCGCGTCCTGAAACGAAAAACGGACCTCCGTGGAGGTCCGTTTATATGAATTTGGTGCCCGGACTCGGAATCGAACCAAGGACACGGGGATTTTCAATCCCCTGCTCTACCGACTGAGCTATCCGGGCAACGGGGCGCATTAAACCGTAATCTGCACATCTCGTCAACCTAATTTCAGTAAAAGCGATTCAACTGCTTAAGATTGCGGCAAATCGCTTCTTTTCTGTGTTTCTGTCAGGTCAGTGCGCCACCCTGGCGGCAGCGGGCGAAGCGCAGGATATCTTCCGCCAGCCGATGTGCGGTATCGACATCCGCCTGGCTACGATTCACCAGCATTCGGCTTAAACAACCTTCCAGCACCAGTTCCATCTGCTTTGCTACCATCGCCGGATCGTCCACTTCCAGCGTGGTTAACAGTTCGTGGGTAAAGTCGTAGGCCGCGCTTTTTTGCTGATCGGCCAATTGATGAATAGGGTGGCCAGGATCGGGATAAAACGTACAGGCAGCGATAAACAGACAACCCGGATAGCGGTTGTTTTTAACGCACTCCGATAGCGCCTGATAACGTGCCAGCAGCTTTTGTTCGGCGGTTTGCGTTTCGTCCAGCATCAGCTGACGACGCCAGACATCTATCTGTTGGCTAAGATAACGCAGCGCATCGTAGAGGATTGCCTCTTTGTCTGGCCAGAAGCGGCGCAGCTCGTCCAGTGGATAATCCACACGTTCAGCAACCATCTCCAGCGTGGTGTTGGCAATCCCTTGTAATTCTAATAATTTCAGGGCTTCTCCCAGTACATCTTCACGTTGCACGCTATTTTCCTCCGTCTTTCCCACTGAAGTGTCGTTCACGGTTGGCGATCGCGCAAATGTGCGCTGAAGGTTTCAGCATCCATAAAGCCCGTGACGCGTGCTTGTGGATGCTCCTGGGCTTGTCCGTCAAAAAAGAGAATTGTCGGTAGGCCAAGGACATTAAGATGCTTTAACAGCGCCACATCTTGTGCGTCGTTGGCTGTGACGTTGGCCTGAAGTAACACCGTGTCTGCTAACGCTTTTTGCACCTGCGGGTCGCTGAAGGTGTATTTCTCAAACTCTTTACAGGCGACGCACCAGTCGGCATAGAGATCTAACATCACCGGTTTGCCTTTGGCTTCAGCGAGCGCCTGATTTAACTCATCTACCGTTTTGATTTGTGTAAAGTTGAGATGCGCTTGAGTTTGCGTGGTATGTGTTGCACCAAATGCCCAATCCTGAAGTGGGCGCACGCTAACCAATGCCGCTGCCAGCAGGATAATTTGCACAATACGCATCCAGCCGCGTTTGGCCTGTAAGCTGGTGATAAAGGCCCAGCCAAAGAACGCGACACCCAGCGCCGACCACAAGCGTAATCCCCATATATCACCAATCACTCGCTCCAGCAGGAAGACCGGCAGTGCGAGGATCACAAAACCAAATGCGGTTTTGACCTGTTCCATCCACGGGCCGCTTTTCGGCAGCAGGCGGTTACCAAAGACGGTAATTAGCATCAGCGGCAGGCCCATGCCCAGTGCATAGAGATAAAGCGTGCCGCCGCCCAGCCACATGTTTCCGCTTTGGGCGATATACAGCAGAATCGCGCTAAGCGGTGCGGTGGTGCATGGTGAACAGATCAGCCCGGCAATTGCCCCCATAACAAACACACCGCCGGGCGAGCCACCTTGTTGGCGATTGCTCATTAGCGTGAGGCGCGTTTGCAGCGAAGAGGGGAGTTGCAGGGTAAACAAGCCAAACATCGACATTGCCAGCAAGGTAAAGACGATAGCGAGGCCGATAAGTACGTAAGGATGCTGTAGCGCTGCCTGGAACTGTAACCCTGCGGCGGCAACCACCAGACCCAGCGCCGTGTAGGTGAGCGCCCATCCCCTGCACATAAATAAAAGTCAGCAACAATGCTCTGGCGGTGGATAGCCGCTGTTTACCACCCAGCACGATACCGGAAATTAGAGGGTACATCGGCAGTACACATGGCGTGAAGGCGATACCGATACCAATCAACAACGCCCAGAGCGCGGAAAAGGGCAATTGCGCGACGGGCTGCTCTTGCTGCGGAACTGATGCAGACGGTGGCGTCGCGTTGTTAGTAACCACTTCGCTTAACGGAACGGTTTTGGTTTCTGGCGGATAACAAAAACCGGCGTCAGCACAGCCCTGGTAGGTGACAGTCAATGTCGCACCCGCACTTGCCTGGTTGATGGTCACAGGAAGCGTCAGCCGCTCGCGGTAAATCTCGCTTTTGCCGTAAAATTCATCTTCATGCCAGACGCCCTGGGGCAGCTGCACGTCGGCAATTTTCGCTTGTTCCGGCGTAATGCGGATCTGTTTACGGTAAAGATAGTAACCGTCTTTGATCTGCCAGCTCAGATTAAGCTCATGTTGGTTTTGCTGAAAATCAAAAGCAAAGGCTTGATCCGCGGGGACAAATTGTGAGCGTCCCGGCGCGTCGAATAATCCGGCAAAAACGGAAGTGCTGCAAAGTAGCAGGATCAGCGTAAAGATGCGTTGAGCCATGAGAGGTAATCTGTGTCTCCGTGTGTAACAGGTAAAACCAGAAGCTCCGGGGTTTGATACGGATGATGAGACTTCAGGCATTCCAGCAGTGCCTGCTGGTGAGATACGGTGGTTTTTAAAATCATCTGCACTTCGTATTCCTGTTCCAGTTTACCTTCCCAGTAATAGAGAGAGGTAGCGCCAGGAATCAAGGTCGCGCAGGCCGCCAGTTTTTCCGCCAACACTTTGGCGGCTAATTCCTGGGCCGTCGCTTCATCCGGCGCGGTGCACAACACCACGACGGACGCGGTATTCGAACTTTTTTTCATCAAGCATAAACACCTCGCAAGAACAGATGGAACCGCAAGAGAGAGGTCACTATACAACGGACGGGGAAAGGATGTTAGTCGGCGGGAAAGAAAGCGGGGCGTGAACGCCCCGCGATTTGTCATTACAGCATCACGCTGCCCAGCAAGAAGCCGAAGCAAACGGCCAGGGCAACACCCAGAGTACCTGGGATAAAGAACGGATGGTTGAAGACGAATTTACCGATACGAGTGGTACCCGTGTCATCCATCTGTACCGCAGCAACCAGCGTCGGGTAGGTCGGCAGAATGAACAGACCAGACACGGCTGCGAAAGAAGCTACAGCGGTCAGTGGAGAAACGTTCAGCGCCAGAGCCATCGGCATCAGTGCTTTTGCAGTTGCAGCCTGAGAGTACAGCAGAGCAGAAGCAAAGAAGAAGATAACAGCCAGCAGCCACGGATGGCCCTGAATGACTTCACCAGCGGTATCTTTGATCCAGTCGATGTTGTTGGAAACGAAAGTATCGCCCAGCCATGCAACACCCAGGATACAAATACAGGCGCTCATACCTGCTTTGAAGGTGCTGGAGTTGAGGATGTTGTCGGTGTCCACTTTGCAAAGAACAGTGGTCAGGGTTGCAACGCTCAACATGATAATCAGGATAGCGTTAGTGGTGTTCATCAGCGGTTTTTCAACCAGGCCCATGCTCGGGCTGTTGATAATCGCATAGATAACCACGCCAACTACGCCCAGCAGGAACAGCCAGACGGACGTTTTTGCACCGGATTTGATTTCAATCTGCTTCTCACCGCGCAGTTCAACCAGACCTTCTTCCAGACGCTTGCGATAAATCGGATCGTCAGACAGTTTGGAGTTGAAAAGCATGGTTACCAGGAAGGACATCACCAGAACTGCCAGCAGGGTAGACGGGATGACCACAGAGAGCAGATGCAGGTAGCTTATGCCATGACCTTCCATCACGGAAGACATGTAAACCACCGCCGCAGAGATTGGCGATGCGGTGATCGCAATCTGCGCGGATACCACTGCAGTAGAAAGCGGACGGCAAGGTTTAACGCCTTGTTCCTTCGCAACTTCAGCGATAACTGGCAGTGTTGCCAGAGAGATGTTGCCGGTACCAGCAAAGATGGTCAGGAAATAGGTTACGATCGGTGCAAGGATCGTGATGTATTTCGGGTTACGGCGCAGCAGCTTTTCTGTCTGGTGAACCAGATAGTCCAGACCGCCAGCAACCTGCATAGCAGAAATAGCAGCGATAACCGCCATGATAATGGAAATGACATCGAATGGGATGTTACCAGGCTTGACGCCGATAGCGGCAAGAACCAGCACCCCCAATCCACCTGCAAAACCAATACCAATTCCCCCTAATCTGGCGCCCAAGAAGATCGCCAGCAAAACGATGATGAGTTCTACAACTAGCATATTAGCCTTCCTTGTTTTTTAACAAGTTGATATCAGGTTGTTGTTTTTAAGTTACTGCTCACAAGAAAAAAGGCACGTCGTCTGACGTGCCTCTTTTATTTGTACTACCCTGTACGATTACTGTTCGCTTTCATCAGTATAGCGTTTTGCTTTGTAAGCCGGATGCATCAGGTTCTGTACGGAGAAAATATCGTCTAGTTCTGCTTCAGTCAACAGACCGCGCTCCAGAACGACTTCACGTACGCTCTTGCCGGTTTCGGCACAGATTTTACCCACGATGTCACCGTTGTGGTGGCCGATGAATGGGTTCAGGTAAGTGACGATACCGATAGAGTTGTAAACGTAACCTTCGCACACTTCTTTGTTAGCAGTGATGCCGTTAACGCATTTTTCCAGCAGGTTATAGCAAGCGTTGGTCAGAATGTGAACGGATTCAAACATGGCCTGGCCAATGACCGGCTCCATAACGTTCAGCTGCAGCTGACCCGCTTCTGCTGCCATGGTAACAGTGATGTCGTTACCGATGACTTTGAAGCAAACCTGGTTAACCACTTCCGGAACAACTGGGTTTACTTTAGCTGGCATGATGGAAGAGCCCGCCTGCAGTTCCGGCAGGTTGATCTCGTTCAGGCCGGCACGTGGGCCAGAAGAGAGCAAGCGCAGGTCGTTACAGATTTTGGACATCTTCACAGCCATGCGTTTCAGCGCGCCATGAACCATAACGTAAGCGCCGCAGTCAGAGGTCGCTTCGATCAGGTCTTCAGCAGGTACGCATGGGAAGCCAGTAACTTCTGCCAGTTTTTTCACTGCCAGCGGAGAGTACTCTTTCGGCGTGTTCAGGCCAGTACCGATTGCAGTTGCGCCGAGGTTAACTTCCAGCAGCAGTTCAGCGGTACGTTCGATGTTTTTCACTTCTTCTTTCAGCAGGATGCTGAAAGCGCGGAATTCCTGACCGAGGGTCATCGGTACTGCGTCCTGCAGCTGGGTACGACCCATTTTCAGGATGTCCTGGAATTCGACAGCTTTACGTTCAAAGCCTTCACGCAGTTGGTTAATAGCATCTACCAGTTTAATCAGAGAAGAGTAAACTGCGATGCGGAAACCGGTCGGGTAGGCGTCGTTAGTGGACTGGCATTTGTTAACGTGGTCGTTCGGGTTCAGGTACTGATATTCACCTTTCTGGTGACCCATCAGTTCCAGACCGATATTGGCCAGCACTTCGTTGGTGTTCATGTTTACGGAAGTACCTGCGCCGCCCTGGTAGACGTCTACCGGGAACTGATCCATGCATTTTCCGTTGTTCAGGACTTCATCACATGCGGCAATGATTGCATTCGCTACACTTTTAGGAATGGTTTGCAGCTCTTTGTTTGCCATAGCTGCGGCTTTTTTAACCATTACCATACCGCGAACAAATTCAGGAATATCGCTGATTTTGTTGTTGCTGATATAGAAGTTTTCAATCGCTCTCAGAGTGTGAACACCATAGTAGGCATCAGCTGGAACTTCCCTGGTACCCAACAGATCTTCTTCGATACGAATGTTGTTTGACATGTGAACCTTCTTTTTCAAGCTGCCAATGATTTGCTGTAAACACACAGAATATATGTGGTTTCGAATGTTTTTCGACCGACGATTATCCCCTGCATCGGCCGAATACCTGGGATCATATGCTGCTTGAGGATTTCTACCGTAATCTGGATCACTTTAAGTGTCGGTTTTTACCCCTTAATTATTAATTTGTGAAATAGATCACCGCTTTGGGATTACTACCAAAAATAGTTGCGCAAACATCTTGAAATTTTGCTAATGACCACAATATAAGCTGAACGCGATTCGCAACCCATTCAGGCGACCAGATTTAACTGGTTGCTATTACAGGAGAAACCTTTGCGCTGGTTACCTTTAATTGCCGTTTTCCTTTATGTCTATATTGAGATTTCAATCTTTATTCAGGTTGCTCATGTCCTGGGGGTATTGCTGACCCTCGTGCTGGTTATATTCACCTCAGTTATTGGTATGTCACTGGTACGTAATCAGGGCTTTAAGAATTTTGTGCTGATGCAACAAAAAATGGCGGCGGGAGAAAACCCAGCGGCGGAAATGATTAAAAGTGTTTCGTTGATCATTGCCGGTTTGCTGCTTTTATTACCGGGCTTTTTCACCGATTTCCTCGGTCTTCTTCTTTTATTACCGCCAGTGCAAAAGCACCTGACGGTGAAGCTGATGCCGCATTTGCGCTTTTCCCGTATGCCGGGCGGCGGATTTAGCGCCGGGACTGGTGGCGGTAATACTTTTGATGGTGAGTATCAACGAAAGGATGATGACCGCGACCGCCTTGATCATAAAGACGATCGCCAGGATTAATGACGAAACGCCGGATTATGTGGTTATGCCATTTTCCGGCGTTTTTCGTTTTGGCAGAAATAGCCATAACCCCGCCAGCATGATCAGGCATATAAACTTTTCCAGCCGACCATCGCCAGTAACAGAACACATAACAGCCCGCCAATTACCGCCAGTAGTCGATAACGTCCTTGCAATAATTTACAGCCTGCCAGCATGCATAACAGGTAAATCATAATAAAGATGCCATTGGCATAGATGATAAGTGCGTCCAGATTGATCTCTAACATATGGATCGCCAACGTGCTCACCACGCAACAGCCGAGTACGGCATTAAGGGCATTAGTCGGGATATGACGAGAAGAGAGGCGTGCCAGGCAGTGGTCAGGATTGTGTTGCGCCTGCGACCAGACTAATCGGGCGAAGCTCTGTATATAAATGTTGAGACTGGCAAAGCAGGCCAGATAGCCAATCACGCAGGCAATCCACAACGCTCCTACACCGAACAGCTGCACCACAATTTTTGGAAGCGATGCTGCCGCCGCCATTTTTTCACCATAGGCGTCGAAGTGTAAGACGACAACCGTACAGCCCCAATAGACTAATCCTGCCAGCAACAGACCAATCATCAGAGCGCGGGGAAAATCACGCTCTGGATTTTTAAATTCCGAGGCGAGATGGGCAAATGCCTCCAGACCGACAAAACACCAGAACATCACCGATAACGCAGCAAACAACCCGGAAAGTTCGATATTACCAGGTGCCGGGAAGGGGATATTCGCAGGTTTGATATCGCCCGCCCACCAGATAGCGACAATCAGCGCGACGATAAGCCCGGCAATCACCGTTTGTAGATTGGCACTGGAACTGGCTCCGCGAGTGCCGATGTACCACACCAGCGCCAGCGTACCAAGTTCTGCCAACAACAGTTGCCAACTATGCCAGCCAAACATTGCCTGGCCAAAGCCGGCGGCAATTTGTAGTGCAGCGGGCAGGCCTACGGGAATGACCGATAAAAATAGCCAGCCAGTGACTCGCTCAAGCCGCGAGCCAAACGCTATGCCAACGAAGTGTGCGACGCCGCCCGCACTGGGATAGTGGCGTCCCAGCAGCGCAAAGACGATTGCAATCGGGAACACTAAGATAATCAAAACGGGCCACGCCCACAGGCTGGTATTGCCCGCTACCAGTGCAGCTAACGCAGGAACGGCAAACACGCCAGTGCCTAATAATGAGGTTGATAACAGGCCGATCCCCTGGGCCAGTCCCAGTTCTTGTTTGAGTCCACTCATGGGTTAATGTCCAATTGTGCCCAAAATTTGGGCAACTGCGCAGGATCTCGATGGTAGCACAATCAGATTCGCGTATGGCGGCGATGGAGAAATTGCGATGAAATGTGATGTGAATCAGGATTTTTACCCGATTTTGTACTGATCAGAATTTTTTTTCATTTGCCCCCTTGAAGGGGGAGAAGCCCATCCCCATTTCACTGGTCACCAGCCGGGAAACCACGTAAGGTCCGGCGTCACCCATAACAGATACGGACTTTCTCAAAGGAGAGTTATCAATGAATATTCGTCCATTGCATGATCGCGTGATCGTCAAGCGTAAAGAAGTTGAAACTAAATCTGCTGGCGGCATCGTTCTGACCGGCTCTGCAGCGGCTAAATCTACCCGTGGCGAAGTGCTGGCTGTTGGCAATGGCCGTATCCTTGAAAATGGCGAAGTGAAGCCGCTGGATGTGAAAGTTGGCGACATCGTAATTTTCAATGATGGCTACGGTGTGAAGTCTGAGAAGATCGACAATGAAGAAGTGTTGATCATGTCCGAAAGCGACATTCTGGCAATTGTTGAAGCGTAATCCGCGCACGACACTGAACATACGAATTTAAGGAATAAAGATAATGGCAGCTAAAGACGTAAAATTCGGTAACGACGCTCGTGTGAAAATGCTGCGCGGCGTAAACGTACTGGCAGATGCAGTGAAAGTTACCCTCGGTCCGAAAGGCCGTAACGTAGTTCTGGATAAATCTTTCGGTGCACCGACCATCACCAAAGATGGTGTTTCCGTTGCTCGTGAAATCGAACTGGAAGACAAGTTCGAAAACATGGGTGCGCAGATGGTGAAAGAAGTTGCCTCTAAAGCGAACGACACTGCAGGCGACGGTACCACCACCGCAACCGTACTGGCTCAGGCTATCATCACTGAAGGTCTGAAAGCTGTTGCTGCGGGCATGAACCCGATGGACCTGAAACGTGGTATCGACAAAGCCGTTACTGCTGCAGTTGAAGAACTGAAAGCGCTGTCCGTACCGTGCTCCGACTCTAAAGCGATTGCTCAGGTTGGTACTATCTCCGCTAACTCCGACGAAACCGTAGGTAAACTGATCGCTGAAGCGATGGACAAAGTCGGTAAAGAAGGCGTTATCACCGTTGAAGACGGTACTGGTCTGCAGGACGAACTGGACGTGGTTGAAGGTATGCAGTTCGACCGTGGCTACCTGTCTCCTTACTTCATCAACAAGCCGGAAACTGGCGCAGTAGAACTGGAAAGCCCGTTCATCCTGCTGGCTGACAAGAAAATCTCCAACATCCGCGAAATGCTGCCGGTTCTGGAAGCCGTTGCAAAAGCAGGCAAACCGCTGCTGATCATCGCTGAAGATGTTGAAGGCGAAGCGCTGGCAACTCTGGTTGTTAACACCATGCGTGGCATTGTGAAAGTCGCTGCGGTTAAAGCTCCGGGCTTCGGCGATCGCCGTAAAGCTATGCTGCAGGATATCGCAACCCTGACTGGCGGTACCGTAATCTCTGAAGAGATTGGTATGGAGCTGGAAAAAGCAACCCTGGAAGACCTGGGCCAGGCTAAACGTGTTGTGATCAACAAAGACACCACCACCATCATCGATGGCGTGGGTGAAGAAGCTGCGATTCAGGGCCGTGTTGCTCAGATCCGTCAGCAGATTGAAGAAGCAACTTCTGACTACGACCGTGAAAAACTGCAGGAGCGCGTAGCGAAACTGGCAGGCGGCGTTGCAGTTATCAAAGTTGGTGCTGCTACCGAAGTTGAAATGAAAGAGAAAAAAGCACGCGTTGAAGACGCCCTGCACGCGACCCGTGCTGCGGTAGAAGAAGGCGTGGTTGCTGGTGGTGGTGTTGCGCTGATCCGCGTAGCGTCTAAACTGGCTGACCTGCGTGGTCAGAACGAAGAGCAGAACGTGGGTATCAAAGTTGCACTGCGTGCAATGGAAGCTCCGCTGCGTCAGATCGTACTGAACTGCGGTGAAGAACCGTCTGTTGTTGCTAACACCGTTAAAGCTGGCGACGGCAACTACGGCTACAACGCAGCAACCGAAGAATACGGCAACATGATCGACATGGGTATCCTGGATCCAACCAAAGTAACTCGTTCTGCTCTGCAGTACGCAGCTTCTGTGGCTGGCCTGATGATCACCACCGAGTGCATGGTTACCGACCTGCCGAAAAACGATGCAGCTGACTTAGGCGCTGCTGGCGGTATGGGCGGCATGGGTGGCATGGGCGGCATGATGTAATGCGACGAGAGTCGCATTCCTCTGCGTAACTGGCTGAATAAACTAGAGAAAATCTTCTCTTGCAGTTAGCTTATGCGCCCCGTGAGAGCGGGTCAAGTACCCGCTCTCACAAAATCCCTAGCGTAGCATAAGGTGGAACCGTTTCGACGGTGGAATACGCACCCGCAGTTTGGGTTACCTTTCAGTAATGGACAGTAACGTGCCCATTACTTTCACTCCGTTATCTGTAGCAGTTTATTCTGCACAGAGTGCCCATCAGGGCAGACGTCGATCATTCCCGATTGACGTTACATCATCAACGATTATGGCGCGGTTTGCCATACATCATCACTTCATCCTTTCATGGATTCATGAACGGGGCGGGATCGTTTTGCTCGCGATCTTCACAAGAGGAATGCAGCGCAAGCTGTACCGATGATCGTTCTGTCGCTATTTTCTGAGCAGAAACAGCGAAGAAGAACCCGTTGTTCAGCCAACGGTAGCCTAGGGATAGTGCGTCACTGGTAACGGTGGGGTGCGGAGCTTCCTGACAACGTACTCCCGCGCAAGCGGCGGCTGGTATCCGCGAGGACGCCATCTGGATTGGTCTAACGACATGACCATGAGAGGCTAGGCTGTATCGTAAGGTTAACGTACGTGAACTGCTGTTAAACACCGTCAGCCGCATTGAGCGTAAGTCGTTGATACGCTCTGACCAAAAAGGTGGGTGGACAGGTTATCCCTTTTACATCTGGGGATACGCTGATATGAGCGCCACCGGTGGATAGGCAGAACCTAACCGATACGTGTCATCTGTACGGAACTCGGTAAGCCCGTATATTCGCCTCAAAGAGGCAGGGGAGTCGTAAGGCGAACTGTTGGGTATGCGGGTAAGGGAGACTGGAGAAAGCAAACGCCGCGCTGTAATGGCGTGGATAGAGGCATGAAACAGGGCTTCACCGGAAACGGGGCAGACTTCCAGTTGGTCTTAAATCGTAATAAGGCTTGTAAAGCTTATTGAATGTAAACCCCGAGGGGCGAAACGTGATTTCTCCCTCGGGGGAAATCCACGTTCGTCCTCAGGGTGCTCTCCACAGAGCATTCAGGAGGATAGCAAGGTGAATACCGAAACGCGAGTTGAATCGCAGGTGGTATCTGCATCTTCCCGCCCGGAAAGGTGGCACGCCATTGACTGGCGTAAAACCTCAGAAGCGGTGAGAAAGCTACAGGTACGCATTGCGAAGGCAGCACTTCGGCAGGAGTGGCGGCGGGTAAAAGCGCTGCAACGAATGCTGACCCGTTCGCTGGCGGCTAAGGCATTAGCGGTCAGACGAGTCACGGAAAACCGGGGCAAGAATACCCCCGGTGTGGATGGAAAGTTATGGAGTACCCCGAAAACCAAATGGGAGGCTATCTTCGATATGAAGAGAACCGGATATCACCCTAAACCGCTGCGGCGGGTGTATATCCCGAAGTCGAACGGCAAGTTGCGTCCGCTCGGGATACCGACCATGAGAGACAGGGCTATGCAGGCGTTATACCTGCTGGCGCTGGAACCCGTGTCGGAAACCACCGCTGACCGCAACAGTTATGGTTTTCGTCCGATGCGTTCAACGGCAGACGCCATTGAACAGTGCTTTGTGGCGCTCAGTCGGGGCAACTCGGCGCAGTGGGTGCTGGAGGGCGACATCAAAGGGTGCTTCGATAACATCCGCCATGACTGGTTACTGACGCATATCCCGATGGATAAGCAGGTGCTGGGTAAGTGGCTGAAGGCAGGCTACATGGAGTCCGGTCATTACCACGCAACCGGTGCGGGAACGCCTCAGGGCGGCATTATCTCGCCGGTATTGGCCAATATGGCGCTTGATGGTCTGGAGGCGGTGCTTGAATCCCGGTTTGGGATGAAGAACACCAAAGCCAGCTACAAGACCAAGGTCAACTATGTGCGCTATGCGGATGATTTCATTATTACCGGCATTTCGAAAGAATTGCTGGAGAACGAAGTCAAACCTCTCGTTGAAGCCTTTATGGCGGAGCGGGGGCTGCAATTGTCGCCGGAGAAAACGGTGATAACGCACATTGAGCAGGGTTTTGACTTCCTCGGTCAGAACGTGCGCAAGTATCGCGGGAAAATGCTGATAAAGCCTTCCCGTAAGAACCTGCGAACGTTTCTGGCGAAAGTGAGGGACATTGTGAAGCGTCATCCGACGCAGCCGCAGAACTGGTTGATACGCCAGCTCAATCCCGCATTACGGGGCTGGGCAAACTATCACCGGCATGTGGTGGCGAAGGAGACATTCAGCTATGTGGATTACCGTGTCTGGAAGTTGCTCTGGCGCTGGTGTTGCAGGCGGCATAAAAACCGCTACAAACGCTGGGTGAAGGCGAAATACTTTCACACGGTGGGCAACCGGCTCTGGACGTTTCAATGGCGGGAGGATAAGGAAAATCCGGTGACTTTAGTTTATGCAAAAGACACCGTCATTAAACGGCACATCAAGATAAAGGCGGAGGCTAACCCTTATCTGCCTGAATGGGAACTGTACTTCGAACAGCGCCTTGAGCGTCACTGGAAGGAAACCATGCAGGGCAGGAAGAAGTTGCTGGCGCTCTGGCTCAGGCAGGAAAAACACTGTCCGTTCTGTAACCAGTTAATTACAAAGGGAACAGGCTGGCACGTTCATCATATCCACCCGAAGCATCTGGGAGGTGGTGACGAGCTTGAGAATCTGGTGATGTTGCATCCAGGTTGCCACATTCAGTTGCATGTAAATTTCAATATGTAGTATTGAAATTGGGTTTGTTGTCCATATATATAGTATGCCTCTGTGCTATTAACGATAAGGTAAATATAATGGGTAAAAATCAACATGTAGTGAAGCGGGATGATGGTTGGGCTGTTTTGGGAGAAGGTAATTCTCGAGATACGTCGCATCACCGTACTCAGCAGGAAGCTATTGATGCTGCTCGCGGTATTGCGATAAATCAACAGAGTGAGGTTCTCATCCATGGAGAAAATGGAAAGATTCGTGAGAGAAATTCTTACGGAAATGACCCATATCCTCCAAAAGGCTAACCATTGCTGCTGGTTCAACTCGTAGGTTGAACTTATTAAGGCTTGAGCCGTATGCGGGGAAACTCGCTCGTACGGTTCTTAGGGGGCGGCGGCGCAGTAATGCGCTGCTGCTACCCGACATTGCCCTGCACCTCGCAGAAATAAAGAAACCCCCGGGCAGAAATGTCTGGGGGTTTTTCTTTTGGTCATCTTTCTAGTATAAGATTCAGACACGGACGACGCGAGTTGCGTCCAGCTCATTGATTATGGGGAATAACATGCACGTAAAATACTTAGCAGGGATTGTCGGTGCCGCGCTACTGATGGCGGGTTGTAGCTCCAGCAACGAATTGAGCGCTGCCGGACAGAGCGTTCGCATCGTGGACGAGCAACCAGGCGCAGAGTGCCAGCTGATTGGTACTGCTACCGGTAAGCAAAGTAACTGGCTTTCCGGGCAACACGGTGAAGAGGGCGGTTCTATGCGCGGTGCGGCAAACGATCTGCGCAACCAGGCGGCAGCAATGGGCGGTAACGTGATTTATGGTATCAGCAGCCCGTCGCAGGGCATGTTGTCCAGCTTTGTCCCGACTGACAGCCAGATTATCGGTCAGGTATATAAGTGCCCGAACTGATGGGATTCAGAGGCTGGGTGACAAACGTATAATTGCCTGATGCGCTTCGCTTATCAGGCCTACATCAGGCATTGCAACTGATTGAATACTTGAGAATTTGTAGGCCGGATAAGGCGTTTACGCCGCATCCGGCATGATCAACGATCACGTTATCAGTCATTTCAGGCTGGATGGCTCCAGCCTCGCATTAGCAAAGATGGGATTATTTCGCCTGTGGTGCAGTTTTGCTGATGGATTGAACGCGTAGGTGATGTAGTGCGCGTAGGCATTGATCCTGGGTTAGTGGTTGGGCGTTATTGGCTGCCACAGTACGAACGTAGACCTGACACGGCACTCCAGCGAGCTTTTTCAGTCGAGGACTGAAATCAAGCATCCGGCGAGTGATAGCCTCCACTTCTTTACCCGGTGTTGCTTCACGCGTTTTCACTACTGCACCGCTAAATTGCTCTTTGCCACCTTCATCTTTAAAGCGATAAAGTACGGCCAGATAATGACTAAACAGATTATGTTTCCATTCTGGTTGGGAATAGGTGTCATATTCCAGATTACCATCATCCTGGCAGTCGACATCATATAACGGCAGGAAATCTAACAACGATGTAATACGTAACGCCAGTTCACGCATTTCTGCATTATTAATTGCATGAATGATTGCTCGCGCCAGCATTTCAATCTGCAACTCATTGACCACTAATTCGCATTTGCTGCCATCATGTAGCGTTAATGCGAAATTAAGATTTTCGCCCTGATTATCGGTAAGTTCCAGCGTGTTAACCCGGCGATTAATATCGGCATTTTTAAGCTCATCAACCAGAATTTCCGGGATGTTTTCTGCCATTTTCTTAATGACTTTATCGCGAGCTTGCTCATACTGAAGGCGTGCATCAGCATCCAGTTTATGCTTTTGATGCAGACGACTTTCCAGCGCAATCAGAAGGTCGCGCAGTTCCATCACAGACATAAAGAACAACGATTCTTTATTGCGAGGCTCTTTAATTTTCAGCGCCAGTGCAATGAAATTATTACTCTTGCGAATAACACCGGTATTAACACCCTTGATGCTTATGGCCATGTAGGTTCTCCCTAACCATTTCTCAATTAAATAATTAATTTTAATTTATAAGCCAGATAAATGGGCTTGGTAGTAATAGTTGTTAAAATAACATAAATAGCCGTGCTCACTCTATATAAACAGAAAAGAAAGGTTAATTATTGGTGTTGGCTATATAAAGAGTAAAAATAGCAATGTATATGAATAATTAAAGGTTATGCAACGGGCAAAGATTAAACTTCCCTGTAAAATGACAGGTCGCTGTACTGCGTTTGTTGCTCTTGCCGGATGCGGCGTAAACGCCTTATCCGGCCTACAGTTCATTGAAAATTCATTTAATTTCAATGCACGATGTAGGCCTGATAAGCGTAGCGCATCAGGCAATTTTAATGTTTAACTTCCCTGTTTAATCAGTTACTGCTGGCGTAGTTGGAGATCCAGCGGCGTTTTGCTGGGTTCGCCACCAATCTCGCGCGCCAGTTTTGGCACCAGATATCCCGATACTAACGTCAGCAACTCACGCATAATCTGCCGCGCTTCATCATCGCTCACCATGAAATGCGCCGCGCCCTGCACTTTATCGAGCACATGCAGGTAATAGGGCATCACACCGGCGTCAAACAATGCATTACTCAGATTTGCCAGCGTTTGCGCGTTATCGTTCACGCCACGTAACAGAACGCTTTGGTTAAGCAGGGTGACGCCGACACGGCGCAATTTAGCCATCGCCTGACGGAATGTTTCATCTACCTCATTGGCATGGTTGATGTGATTCACCAGCAAGATTTGCAGCGTAGAACGGGCAAAGCGTTCAACCAGCGCCTCGGTGATGCGTGCCGGGATCACAATCGGCAGACGGCTGTGAATCCGCAGACGTTTGATATGTGGGATCGCTTCCAGTTGCGTTAATAACCAGTCCAGTTCGTGATCTTTCGCCATCAGCGGATCGCCGCCGGAGAAAATAATCTCGTCCAGTTCCGGATGCGCAGCAACATACTCAAGTGCCGTCTTCCAGTTTCGCTTGTTGCCCTGATTTTCGGCATACGGGAAGTGGCGACGGAAGCAATAGCGGCAATTTACCGCGCAGCCGCCTTTGACCAGCAAAAGCGCCCGGTTGTGGTATTTATGCAACAAACCAGGCACTACGCTGTGCTGTTCTTCCAACGGGTCGGTGGAGAATCCGGGCGCGACGACAAACTCATCTTGCGAGGTAAGTACCTGACGCAAAAGTGGATCGTCTGGATTGCCTTTCTCCATGCGATCGATAAATGAGCGGGGCACGCGCAGGGCAAACAGCTTTTTGGCGCTGCGTCCGGCCAACAGTTTTTCGTCCGCGTCTATATTCAAAAGACGCAGAAGTTCATCAGGATCGGTCACAACATCGGCAAGTTGCGCTAACCAATCTTCTCTGGATGGGGTATTTAGGGTTACAATATGCGCCATTTTGTGGCTTAGCTACCAATTAACAAATTTCAGAGGGCCTTATGGCAACGTACTATAGCAACGATTTTCGTGCTGGTCTTAAAATCATGTTAGATGGCGAACCTTACGCGGTTGAAGCCAGTGAATTCGTGAAACCGGGTAAAGGTCAGGCATTCGCTCGCGTTAAACTGCGCCGTCTACTGACTGGCACTCGCGTAGAAAAAACCTTCAAATCTACCGATTCCGCTGAAGGCGCTGATGTTGTCGATATGAACCTGACTTACCTGTACAACGACGGTGAGTTCTGGCACTTCATGAACAACGAAACTTTCGAGCAGCTGTCTGCTGATGCAAAAGCAATTGGCGACAACGCTAAGTGGCTGCTGGATCAGGCAGAGTGCATCGTAACTCTGTGGAATGGTCAGCCGATCTCCGTTACTCCGCCGAACTTCGTTGAACTGGAAATCGTTGATACCGATCCGGGTCTGAAAGGTGATACCGCAGGTACTGGCGGCAAACCGGCTACCCTGTCTACTGGCGCTGTGGTTAAAGTTCCGCTGTTCGTACAGATCGGCGAAGTCATCAAAGTGGATACCCGCTCTGGTGAATACGTATCTCGCGTGAAGTAATGCGGTTGTGGTGCGGCCTGTGGGCTGCACCATCACTTTCTCAGGCCAGAGATGATGAAACGCCTTATCCTTCTTGTTTTGCTTGCCAGTGCGCTGCTCACGGGCTGTAACACCGCACGCGGTTTTGGTGAAGACATTAAACATCTCGGTAATTCCATCTCTCGCGCAGCCAGCTAATTTTTCTTCTCTTCGTAAAAATCATCAGATTTCCGTCATTTTCGGTGGTGTTGTCTATTATTAATTTGCTATAGGCAAACACAAATAACATTACCTAAAAGGAAGACGTTATGGTGAAGAAGACAATTGCAGCGATCTTTTCTGTTCTGGTGCTTTCAACTGTATTGACTGCCTGCAACACCACGCGTGGCGTTGGTGAAGATATCTCCGACGGCGGTAACGCGATTTCTGGCGCAGCGACGAAAGCGCAGCAATAAGCAATAACGGTACGGCAGGTTTGTCGTGCCGTTTATTTTTTCAGCGATAGTCACTAAGGTAATAGTTGAAATTCCCCTGCCACCTGGCAAAATATCCGTTCAACCATCAGCTTTGCAGGACGACCTGCAAACGCTTCTTTTCACCGGGGACGGCCCCATTTCTCCGGAGTTTTATATGTCCTGGATTATTTTATTTATTGCTGGTTTGCTGGAAGTCGTCTGGGCTGTTGGCCTGAAATATACCCACGGCTTTAGTCGTTTGACGCCAAGTGTTATTACCGTGACGGCGATGATTGTCAGTATGGCGCTGCTCGCCTGGGCGATGAAGTCATTACCTGTAGGGACGGCTTATGCTGTCTGGACGGGGATTGGCGCAGTCGGCGCGGCTATCACCGGCATTGTGCTGCTCGGCGAGTCCGCTAACCCGATGCGCCTGGCAAGTCTGGCGTTAATTGTGGTGGGAATTATTGGTCTGAAGCTCAGTACTCACTAACTACCGGGCTGCTGTATCCAAATAAACTTACTAACATCAAACCCTTCCCGGGTTGCGACTGCCAGCATCTCCTGTTTAACTTCGTCAGAAATGGTTGGCGTGCGAGAGAGTATCCACAGGTAGTCGCGGTCCGGGCCGCAAACCAGCGCGTGGCGGTACTCCCGGTCGAGCGCGATGACATTATAACCGCCGTAGAATGGCCCAAAGAACGACACTTTCAGGGCTGCGCGACGCGGATCTCCAGTAAAGTAGGCTTTTCCTTCACTCTGCTGCCACATCTCTCTGTCTGGGTTATAGCCTTTATTAATGACATTCAGGCCGCCGTCATCCCGCAGGCTATACGTCGCGGTCACTTTCTCCAGCCCGCGTTCAAAACGGTGATCAAAACGGGCAATCTCATACCACGTACCCAAATAGCGTTTGGTATCGAAATTATTTACCACAGTCACGCCACGCGGCGGTGTGGGAGAACTACAGGCAACCACCAGAAATGCAGCTGTCGCTGCGGCAACGAGAGGGAGCAGGCGCATAAATGTTTCCTTACTGGTTTTTTCTAAGTGTAGATGACAGCAAGGAAATGCGAAGAAAAGGTCCGAAAATTCGGACCCGATGAAATTTTACTGTAGAGCGTTGAGAATCTGCCAGGCGGCGGTAACTCTCGCTGGATTGGGATAATTTTTGTTAGCCAGCATCACAATACCCAGCTCTTTTTCTGGGATAAACGCGACATAGCTACCAAATCCGCCGGTCGCACCTGTTTTATGCACCCATGATGACCGCACAGCAGGAGCAGGGGGCGTAATCGCTTTTACTGGGCTTGTCGCCAGCGCAATTTTACTGTCGCTGCCATTGATGATGCTGTCAGGATTTACCGGCCAGTCCAGCATTTCCCAGCCCAGGCCCTGATACATATCGCCGGTTTGCCAGTAGCGAGATTGCGCCAGTTGTATCCCTTGCTGAAGTGTTTTGTCGTTGATATCACGGGGATTCATATTGCTTCGTACCCAGCAGGCCATATCTTCAATCGTCGATTTTACACCGTAAGCTTCAGCATCCAGCGCCCCTGGCGAAACATGCACCGCCTTGCCCTCACGATATCCCCAGGCGTAATTCTTTTCTTCCGCTGATGGCACATTAATCCACGTATGGTTGAGTTTGAGTGGCTGGAAAACACGATTTTGCATCGCCTGTTCAAAGCTCAAACCAGACGGCTTCACAGCCAGTGCGCCGAACAAACCGATACTGGAGTTTGCATACAGACGTTGTGTTCCTGGCGCCCATTCAGGCTGCCAGTTTTTATAGAAGCGCAGCAAGTCGCTTGAGGATTTCACCTCATCCGGCACCTGTAACGGCAGGCCGCCAGCGGTGTAGGTTGCGAGATGTAATAGCGTGATCCCATTCCACTGTTTAGCGGTAAGTTCAGGCCAGTATTTTGTGACGGGATCGTTTAGATTGATTTCCCCTCGAGCAATAGCGTCACCACCAAGCACGCCAGTAAATGTTTTACTGACCGAGCCTAACTCAAACAACGTTTGCTGCGTGACGGGCCGCTTTTTTGCCACATCCGCGTAGCCCCAGGTAAAGTAATAAGGCTTACCCTGATAAATCACTGCAACGGCCATGCCGGGGATGTTTTGTTGCTCAACAAGTGGGGTAATTGTGTGATGCACAATATCGTTGATTTGTTGTTCGCTGTGGGGCGCGGCAAGAGTGGAGCAAGAGACGGTAATCAGTAAGGCGCAAAGCGTCGTTTTGAGCATAAGGTCTGGTTTCCATACAAAACGGCCCGCCATAGGCGGGCCGGATTTACATTGGCGATGCGTTAGATTGTAACGACACCAATCAGCGTGACAACTGTCAGGATAGCAGCCAGACCGTAGAAAACCCATTTGCCCGCAGGTACGTGGATTTTCAGATCGTGCATCGCGTGGTGCATACGGTGTAAACCACACCACAGCGGCAGAACGATCATCAGGAACAGGAATACGCGACCAATGAAGCTCTGCGCGAACGCCAGAACGCGCTCGTAGCTCAGTGCATCACCCGGAAACAGCCCCAGCGGCAGCAGAATACCCACCAGCAGGATCATCACCGGCGCAATAATTGCGCTCCACATACCACCGGCCCCGAAGAGGCCCCAGAATACCGGTTCGTCAGAACGCTTTGGATTTGGATTAATCATCTCAGGCTCCTTACCAGTACAGGGCAACAAACAGGATTACGATGGTGGCAACCACGGTTACCGCCCAGAGACTTTTGATAATTGGCTCTGGTCCCATTTTTTCGTCTTTTACAATGATATTGGCCGCTTTCGGTGCCAGTTCAAACCAGGTTTTGGTGTGCAGCAGGGCTGCCGCCAGAGTAATCAGGTTAATGATCACGATAACCGGGTTTTGTAAAAAGTCGACGAATCCCGCCCAGGTTTCCGGGCCATTTTTCAGGGCAAACAGCCCGAAAATCAGTTCAATGCTGAACCACACAGCCGGAACCGCTGTGCCTTCGCGCAGCATGTAAAAGCGATAAAACGGCAATTTTTTCCACCAGGTGGACGTCATTGGCCGTACATACGGTTTACGTTTAGTCGTCATGTTGCACTCCTTAGCGTGGTTTCAGGGTCGCGATAAGAAAGTCTTTTGAACTTTCTACTTTGCCCTGCTGAATGGCCGCAGCCGGATCGACGTGTTTCGGGCAGACTTCGGAGCAGTAGCCCACGAAAGTACAGCTCCATACGCCGTTCTGGCTGTTTAACTGCGCCATACGCTCCTTCTTACCGTGGTCGCGGCTATCTTCGTTATAACGATGTGCCAGCGTAATGGCAGCCGGACCGATGAACTCTGGGTTCAGGCCGAACTGCGGGCATGCGGCATAGCACAGACCACAGTTGATGCAACCGGAGAACTGGTGATACTTCGCCATCTGCGCCGGGGTCTGGATGTTAGTGCCCTGATCCGCGGTGCGGGAGTTGCCGATGATGTACGGTTTGATCGCTTCCAGACTTTCGATGAAGTGGGTCATATCGACCACCAGATCGCGTTCAATCGGGAAGTTAGCTAACGCTTCAACCTTCATGCCGTTGGTGTAGTCACGCAGGAAGGTTTTACATGCCAGTTTCGGCACGTTGTTAACCATCATGCCGCAGGAGCCACAAATCGCCATACGGCAGGACCAGCGGTAGCTCAGGTCCGGCGCAAGGTTGTCTTTGATATAGCCCAGCGCATCCAGCAATGAGGTGGTTTCATCATAAGGCACTTCATAGAATGCGCTATGCGGTGCGGTATCGACTTCCGGGTTATAACGCACCACCTCAATTTTCAGGTTTTTCATCTCAGCCATTCGCCTTCTCCTTCTTATTGGCTGCTTCCGCCTTATCAGCTGCATCCGCTTCGCCACCGTACATGCGTTTGGCCGGCGGCAGCTTAGTAATTTTCACGTCGCTGTACTCCAGGCGAGTAGTGCCATCAGCATCGCGGAAGGCGAGGGTGTGTTTGAGGAAGTTGATGTCGTCACGTTCAGTGCAACCTTCGTCCAGACGCTGGTGTGCGCCGCGGGACTCTTTACGTGCCATTGCGGAGTGCGCCATACATTCGGCAACGTTCAGACCGTGGCCCAACTCAATGGTGTAAAGCAGGTCGGTGTTGAACACGCTGGAAGTGTCGGTGATGCGAACGCGCTTGAAGCGTTCCTGCAGTTCCGCCAGCTTGTCGATGGTTTTCTGCATCAGTTCCGGCGTACGGTAGATACCGCAGCCTTCTTCCATGGCCAGGCCCATTTCGTCGCGGATCTTCGCCCAGTTTTCGCCGCCGTCCTGGTTAACCAGATCTTTCAGACGCTGTTCAACGCCAGCAACCTGGGCATTGATCGCTGCATCGTTGCCATTACCGGCAGTAGATGCGCGCTCCATTGCTTGCTCACCAGCCAGACGACCAAAGACCACCAGTTCCGCTAGGGAGTTGGAGCCCAGACGGTTTGCGCCGTGCAGACCTACAGAGGAACATTCGCCCACGGCGAACAGGCCCTTAATGCGGGTTTCGCAGTTCTGATCGGTTTCGATACCACCCATGGTGTAGTGCGCGGTCGGACGTACCGGAATCGGCTCTTTAACCGGATCGACGCCAACATAAGCTTTCGCCAGCTCACAGATGAACGGCAGACGTTCGTGCAGTTTTTTCTCGCCCAGGTGACGCAGGTCGAGGTAAACCACATCGCCACGCGGCGTGGAGATGGTGTTGCCTTTACGCCATTCGTGCCAGAAGGCCTGAGAAACTTTGTCGCGTGGACCCAGCTCCATGTATTTGTTTTTCGGCTCGCCCAGCGGAGTTTCCGGGCCCATGCCGTAGTCTTGCAGATAACGGTAGCCATTTTTGTTGACCAGAATACCGCCTTCGCCACGGCAACCTTCGGTCATCAGGATACCGGAACCCGGTAGGCCAGTCGGGTGATACTGAACGAACTCCATATCACGCAGCGGAACACCGTGGCTCAGCGCCATACCCATACCGTCGCCAGTAACGATGCCGCCGTTGGTGTTGTAACGATAAACACGGCCAGCGCCGCCGGTTGCCATCACCACTGCGTTGGCACGGATCTGCACCAGCGTACCTTCCATCATGTTCATTGCCACCAGGCCGCGAACATGACCATCATCAACCAGAATATCCAGCACGAAATGTTCGTCAAAACGCTGGATCTGCGGGAATTGCAGAGAGGTCTGGAACAGAGTGTGAAGCATATGGAAGCCGGTCTTATCTGCGGCGAACCAGGTACGCTCGATTTTCATGCCGCCGAAGCGACGTACGTTCACGCTACCATCCGGGCGACGGCTCCATGGGCATCCCCACAGTTCCAGTTGGGTCATTTCGGTTGGGCAGTGGTGGACGAAATAATCCACAACATCCTGCTCACATAACCAGTCGCCACCCGCTACTGTATCGTTAAAGTGATAATCGAAGCTGTCATGATCCTGCGCGACAGCGGCGGAGCCCCCTTCTGCAGCAACGGTATGGCTGCGCATTGGGTATACTTTTGAGATTAGTGCGATTTTTGCATTCGGATTTGCCTGCGCGGCAGCAATTGCAGCACGTAATCCCGCGCCACCGGCACCTACAATGGCAAGATCGGCTTGAAAGGTTTGCACGACATTCCTCCAGATTGTTTTTATCCCACATCCACGTACTTCAGGGTAAGTGCCTGAAAGTTACGGTCTGCGAACGCTATTCCACTGCTCCTTTATAGGTACAACAGTATAGTCTGATGGATAAGTCTGAAATTTGACGAGATCGATTTTTTTAGTGCGCAAGCGGGCTAAATTATCACTGAAGATGATTAATTTAATTACTAAACCATCAGATTGTGGTTTTTTTAGCCACCCCCTCTCGCTGAATGATTCCTGCGTAAAATTTGTCTCGCCGTCGCGTTGCGAGTAGACTTCGTGCCCTTGTTAAAAACTGGAGATTTCACTATGAGCGAAACGGCATCCTGGCAGCCGAGCGCATCCATTCCTAACTTATTAAAACGCGCGGCGATTATGGCGGAGATCCGTCGTTTCTTTGCCGATCGTGGAGTGCTGGAGGTGGAGACGCCTTGTATGAGCCAGGCGACGGTAACCGATATTCATTTGGTCCCGTTTGAGACACGTTTCGTTGGCCCCGGACACTCTCAGGGGATGAATCTCTGGTTAATGACCAGCCCTGAATATCACATGAAACGCCTGCTGGTTGCCGGTTGTGGCCCAGTATTCCAGCTGTGCCGCAGCTTCCGTAATGAAGAGATGGGGCGTTATCACAACCCTGAGTTCACGATGCTGGAGTGGTATCGGCCGCATTATGATATGTACCGGTTGATGAACGAAGTTGACGATCTTCTGCAGCAAGTACTGGATTGCCCGGCTGCAGAAAGCCTTTCTTATCAGCAAGCCTTCTTACGTTATCTGGAAATTGATCCGCTCTCAGCTGATAAAACGCAGCTGCGGGAAGTGGCGGCGAAACTGGATCTGAGCAACGTTGCCGATACCGAAGAAGATCGCGATACACTGTTGCAGTTGCTGTTTACCTTTGGTGTGGAACCGAACATTGGTAAAGAAAAACCGACCTTTGTTTATCATTTCCCTGCCAGTCAGGCATCACTGGCGCAAATCAGTACCGAAGATCATCGGGTCGCAGAGCGCTTCGAGGTCTACTACAAAGGTATTGAGCTGGCGAATGGTTTCCACGAATTAACGGACGCCCGTGAACAGCAACAACGCTTTGAGCAGGATAACCGCAAACGTGCGGCGCGTGGTTTACCGCAGCATCCAATTGACCAAAACCTCATAGAAGCTCTGAAAGTCGGTATGCCTGACTGCTCCGGCGTGGCTCTGGGCGTTGATCGTCTGGTGATGTTGGCGCTGGGCGCGGAGACGCTTGCGGAAGTGATTGCCTTTAGCGTTGACCGGGCATAATTCTGAAAAATCATCTAATTAACCGCACAGAATGGCGTTGTAACGCCATTCTGTAGCAGATGTTTTCATTTTTCTGCTGAAGGCCACAATTTAAGACTGGATATTTGCTATCATCCAGGTATCAATTCTGTATGGTTTTTTATTGCGGCCCGTCAATCGATGGGTAGTGCAGTTCAGTGCGCGCGTTTTATACATGTGCTAACACGAAGGATAATTTCATGCCTCACACGATAAAAAAGATGAGTCTGATAGGGCTCATATTGATGATCTTTACTTCAGTATTTGGGTTTGCCAATAGCCCGGCAGCTTATTATTTAATGGGGTATAGTGCGATTCCCTTTTATATATTTTCTGCATTATTATTTTTTATACCATTTGCCTTAATGATGGCAGAGATGGGCGCGGCGTATCGCAAAGAAGAAGGCGGCATCTATTCCTGGATGAATAATAGTGTCGGACCACGTTTCGCCTTTATCGGCACATTTATGTGGTTTTCCTCTTATATCATCTGGATGGTGAGTACCTCAGCTAAAGTCTGGGTACCATTTTCTACGTTCCTCTACGGTACCGACATGACTCAGCACTGGCGCATTGCTGGCCTGGAGCCAACGCAGGTAGTGGGTCTGCTGGCGGTGGCATGGATGATCCTGGTTACCGTGGTTGCTTCAAAAGGGATTAATAAAATTGCTCGTATTACTGCAGTAGGTGGTATTGCAGTAATGTGTCTTAATTTAGTATTACTGTTAGTGAGCATTGCCATTTTGTTATTAAATGGTGGCCATTTTGCACAGGATATTAATTTCGTGGTATCGCCGAATCCAGGATATCAATCCGGTCTGGCGATGTTATCGTTTGTGGTATTTGCCATTTTCGCTTACGGCGGAATTGAAGCGGTTGGTGGTCTGGTAGATAAAACAGAAAACCCAGAAAAGAACTTTGCCAAAGGTATTGTTTTTGCCGCTATTGTTATTTCAATCGGTTATTCGCTGGCGATATTTTTATGGGGCGTCAGCACTAACTGGCAGCAGGTATTAAGTAATGGTTCCGTTAACCTTGGCAATATCACCTATGTACTGATGAAAAGCCTGGGGATGACGCTGGGTAACGTGCTGCATTTGTCACCTGAAGCGTCATTGTCGCTGGGCGTATGGTTTGCGCGTATTACCGGGCTTTCGATGTTCCTGGCTTACACCGGCGCGTTCTTTACACTTTGCTACTCGCCACTAAAAGCGATCATCCAGGGTACGCCGAAAGCGTTATGGCCGGAACCGATGACGCGCCTGAACGCCATGGGCATGCCGTCTATCGCCATGTGGATGCAGTGCGGGCTGGTTACTGTCTTCATCCTGCTGGTTTCGTTTGGCGGTGGTACCGCATCAGCGTTCTTTAACAAGCTGACGCTGATGGCGAACGTTTCCATGACGCTTCCCTATCTGTTCCTTGCGCTGGCTTTCCCATTCTTTAAAGCACGTCAGGATCTCGACAGACCATTTGTGATTTTCAAAACACACATGTCGGCAACGATCGCGACAGTGGTGGTGGTACTGGTGGTGACGTTTGCGAACGTTTTCACCATTATCCAGCCAGTGGTTGAAGCCGGAGACTGGGATAGCACATTGTGGATGGTTGGCGGCCCTGTCTTCTTTTCGCTGTTAGCGATGGCGATTTACCAGAACTATTGCAGCAGAGTGGCAAAAAATCCGCAGTGGGCGGCTGAGTAATCAGATGCCCTATCGTCGGCCTGACGATAGGGCATAAATACAGGGAATGTTTTGGATGACAACAGCCGGGACCCGGCAATAACCGAAGATGAAATCAGGGCGCTGCAATTTTCTGCGCAGGACGTTGCAGAAATAGAGCACGTTATCCTTTCTTTTGCCGATGTTCGCTACACCCGTAAAGTGGCGATGGTGGTCGGTAATACCATTAATACCCTCAAAGATCGCGACGGGAATCGGTGGGGAAACCTGCCGGATATCTATTGCGCTTATCTTATTAGATGTCTGGTTTTTCGCGGAGAATTAGTGGGATACGGCGATTTGTTTCGTATGCGTTTTAGCGAAATTAAGCGACCGATTACCTCATGAGTGCGCGCATGTTTGTTTTGTGCTGCATCTGGTTCATTGTGGCGTTCCTCTGGATAACCATCACTTCCACACTGGACAAAGAGTGGATGATTGATGAAGGCGGGGTTAAAAACATCTGCGATGTGCTGGAGTATCTGGAAAATGACGATACCCGTGATGTCGGTGTGATATTGACGTTGCCGCTCTTTTTCCCTTTTCTCTGGTTCGCGCTGCGGCGAAAAAAAGGCGGCTGGTTTATGTACGTCACCGCGCTGGTTATTTTCGGCTATTGGCTGTGGCAGTTTTTCCTGCGCTATCAGTTTTGTTTGTGAGCCGGATGGGTTCATCCGGCCACAAAGACCTTACAAACTTCCCGCCTGGCGACCTTTGCCCGCAGAAGTTAGTGTTCTCCCCGTTTGTTTACCATTCAGGCTTTCCAGACGCATCTGGAAGGGCGGGAATGGCATATCAATACCGTGGGCGTGGAAGCCCGCCAGAATCAGTTGATGGATTTCATGGCGCAGCGGCATGCGGTGACCCATTTCTGCGGCGTAAATACGCAGCTCGAAAATCTGAATCCCTTGCTGTAGATCCACCAGGAAGACTTCCGGCGCCGGGTTGTCGATCACCAGCGAGCAGCGGCGCGCTGCGGTGAGCAGGATTTCCGTCACTTCTTCACTGTTGGCATCAGCAGGGGCCGGAATCGTCAACACCACGCGCGTGACCGAGTCAGAGAGCGACCAGTTGATAAACTGCTCAGTAATAAACGCCTTGTTCGGCACGATAATCTCTTTGCGGTCCCAGTCGCTGATGGTGGTGGCGCGGGTGTTAATTTTCGTCACGCTGCCGGTAAGATCGCGGATCGTTACCGTATCGCCAATGCGAATCGGTTTTTCGAACAGGATAATCAGGCCAGAGATAAAGTTGGCGAAAATCTCCTGCAAACCAAAACCGAGACCAACACCGAGCGCGGCGACCAGCCACTGCAATTTCGACCACTCAATACCAATCATTGAGAAGCCGACCAACCCGCCAATCAGCATCAGCAGATATTTGGTGATGGTGGTGATGGCGTAGCCCGTACCCGGCGTTAAATCCAGATGCTGCAAAATCGCCAGTTCCAGCAGCGCGGGCAGGTTGCGCACCAGCTGCGTGGTGATGATAAACACCAGAATGGCAATCAGCACCGCGCCGAGGGTGATCGGCTCCAGGCTTTCTACGCCCTGTACCGTGGACGTAACATCCCACAGCGAAATATTTTCGAGGAAGCCGAAAGCGGAATGGATTTCTGACCACAGCACAATGACCGAAAGCAAGGCGATCAACATCAAAATTGAGCGCACCAGCCGCAAGGATTGCGCACTGATGGCATCGAGATCGACTTCGCTTTCATCGACTTCAATTGCTCCTTCCGGGCTACTGTGATGATGCGCTTCCTCTTCGCCACGCGCGCGCTGCGCTAACATCTCTGCCCGGCGATGCTTCGCCCGGTCAAACGCCAGCCTGCGGCGCTGGATCAGCATCCAGCGGCGGATAACGTGGTAAACCACCAACAGCAGGAACCAGATGGCGACCGAGGTTTCAAGCCTTGCTAACAGCGCCTGTGCCGTTGCCAGGTAACCGACTGCCGCTGCCAGAATAGCGACCAGCGGCGCGCCAATCATCATGTTCCATAACATATGGTTGGTAATGTTATCGCCGCTTCCCTCTTTGTTGAGGTACAGCGGGATCCCCGCTTTTTTCAAACTGAGGGTGACCACTGCCAGTGCACCGCAAATGAGGATGAAGCAAAGACGTCCCAGCGAACCGGAAAACTCGCGGTCGTCGAGATTATCGAACATCATCAGCGCCATAATCAGCGGCACGATAAGCCCGATGCTCATCAGGTAGTAGCGCATCCCGCGGGAAACACGTTCGCGCGGCCAGCCAAAATGGGCAATAAACAAGCCGTTAGGGCGGGCAAAGGTGGCGCAAATCATTACTACCCACAGCAGCGGCACGGTGGCCGTTACGCCATCGCCAATCGCTACCGCTAGCGGATAAGGCCACGCCTCGCGCAAGCCATAACCCAGCGTCATCCACAGCACCGGTAGCGGTGACGCGACGAGAATCGACCAGAAAAGAGTGCGTAATGTCAGCCAGAAGTGATCCTGAGTCACTTTGCCGACTTTCGCTGCCGAACGTTCGAGAAAACGGGTGAAATAGCGACGCGAGTAAATACTGCAACCGACCAGAATCAACGCGCCAAACAGCGGCAAAATCGTCTCTTTGCTGGTCAGCATCATGATGCTGGCTTTACCTAACTGACTGAAGGTGTCCAGCGAAATGAGACGACGCAGATCCTGGGCGATTTCCAGTGGCCAGGCGATGGTCATCGGGCGCACGTCAGAGGTCCAGAACAGATAGCGGTGCGTCGCTTCGTTCACCTCTTTCAGCGCATCTTCCAGTTGCCCGTTGGAGACTTTCAGCTTGGTCAGTTCCAGTAGTAGCGTGTCGCCACCCTGCAACAATGAGTTCAGCAACTCACGCTGAGTGCGCAGTTGTGCTTCGAGAATACGGTTTTGCTCGGCGGTCAGCGGCTGACCGTCAGCCTGAAGGATTTGTCGCAGTTGCGGTTGTTTATTGAGTAGATCCTCATAGTGCAACCGTTGCACGCGCAACTGCGCCATTTCGGTATCAAGTTGTTGCGGTTTCGGCATTTCCGGCAGTCGTGCCACCTGCGCTCGCAACGCTTCGCCGAGCAGGTTGGACGCTCCCAACCATTGTGACTGCTCGCGCAGGGTATTCAGCGCCTGCCGGACCTGTAATGTCTGGCTGGCAGCCTGACGCTGTTGCGAAGCGACGAGATCCATTCGCTGCGCCTGCTGATTCAGCGCCGCCGAAAGCTCGCGGTTAATTTTGAATTGCGCGACGATATCTTTCGGTAAATCGGCACTGCTTTCTGCCAGCAGTTCGGTGCTTTCCAGCGCCCGCTCCGCCTCAAGCTGGCGTTGGCTGTTCAACTGATTACGTAAGGCCTGCAAATACGCATCCAGCTGCTGGCTCTCTTTTTCCGCCAGCTCAGAGCGCAAGCGCGCTAATTCCTGGCGGTTATTGGCAGACAGCTGCGCCAGCTCCAGTTCATCAACGAGCGCTTTCAGGCGTGCGGAGTCAGACTGTAACGCGAAATTTTGTGCCTGATTAAGCGGGGTATTGCCGGTAAGCGTTCCCAGGCGGCGCTCGATTTCATTTAACTGACGACGGGCATCGGTTTGCTGTTGCGGCAGTTGATTCAATGAATCCGCTATCTCGCGGGCGCGTTCCTGCTCTTGTTGGGCCTGACGGCTTTTATCCAGCAACTGACTGCTGACCTGGAGAATTTCCTGATTCAGCGCGTCGGTAGACATTCCCGGCGACACGCTGCGCGGCTCGTCACGCATGTTGTTTAATTGTGCGCGCAGAGTAGCAGAGAGTTTCGGATAATTATCAATGACTTCTTGGTATTGCTTGATGCGCTCAAGGGAACTTTTTCGTTCCTCAAGCGCATTTAAGGCAGACTGGAGCGCCTCTACGACTTCCGGCTGCACGGGTTTCGCCGCTTTTGCCTGCTCCAGTTCCTGGGTGATTTGTTTGCTATCGGGGGCCGTCGCGGCGTACGCCCCCCAACTGAGGCACCAGGCCATCAGAAAAGTGATAATCAGGCGCACGTCAGCGTTTCCTTTGATGGATTAGACCTGGTCTTTTTTATCGTCAACCAATGGGCTGGCGTCGTGTTCTGCTTCGATCTCTTCAGCAGGAAGCGGGGCTGGTTCAGCGTCTGGCGTAACAAAGGTTTCGGTAGATACTGCCAGCGGCTGGCCAATTTTCGTGACAGACAGGCTTTCCAGTTGCTCAACCAGGTTTACTTTACCCGGTGCAAACAGGTTGATAACGGTAGAGCCAAGTTTAAAGCGACCCATTTCCTGGCCTTTCAGCAGCGCCACAGAACCGTCGTTTTCCCCGGCAGGCCAGGTCCAGCGTTTGATGATGCCTTCGCGCGGCGGCGTAATGGTGCCCGCCCAGACCGTCTCAATGCTGCCTACAATCGTCGCCCCGACCAGAATCTGCGCCATCGGGCCAAATTCGGTATCGAACAGGCAGATCACGCGTTCGTTACGGGCAAACAGATTTGGCACGTTCTGAGCAGTGAGATGGTTAACGGAGAAGAGATCGCCCGGTACGTAGATCATCTCACGCAAAATACCGTTGCACGGCATGTGTACGCGGTGATAGTCACGCGGGGAGAGGTAAGTGGTCACAAACGTACCATTGCGGAAAAGATCCGCCATCAGATAGTTGCCCGCCAGCAGGGCTTCGAGGCTGTAATTGTGGCCTTTGGCTTGCAGGATTTTATCTTCTTCGATTTTACCTAACTGGCTGATAACGCCATCGGCAGGCATGACCAGTACATTCGGATCGGTATTGATTGGGCGTACTTCGTCACGCAGCGGACGGACAAAAAATTCGTTAAAGGAGCGGTAGCTGGCAGTATCCGGCTTCTGCGCCTCTTGCATGTCGACTTTGTAGTATTTAACGAACAGATCGATAACCAGTTTTGTCAGCCATCCTGCTCGCTTGCTTGCGCCCCAACCCGCCAGGCGAGTAAGCCATAGTTTCGGCAGAATGTACTGTAGCGAAAGTTTAAATGAATTTAACAAAGTAGCCTCCAGGCCATTGTTTTGTCGTTCCTGATCCGGCGTACATGCCGGATCCTGAAAAAAAGGGGACGATTCTAACGACGGTTAGCTTAATTGTCAGTCATCCGTATCAGAAAAGTTTTTACGCGTTTTTACCTGCGCCATGCTTTCCAGAATACGGTGATAGTTTTCGAAACGGGTTTCCGCGATTTTCCCTTCGTCAACGGCTTCACGGATAGCGCAGCCCGGATCGGTATCGTGTTTGCAATCGCGGTATTTGCACAGACCTAAGTAGTCATGGAATTCGACAAAACCGTGAGTGATTTGTTCCGGCTCGAGATGCCAGAGTCCGAATTCGCGTACCCCAGGAGAATCAATCACATCTCCGCCGTGCGGGAAGTGATACAACCGAGCGGCAGTAGTGGTGTGCTGGCCCAGACCTGAGTTGTCAGAGACATCGTTGGTCAGGATCTCTTTTTGCAGCCCCAGCAACGCGTTCAGCAGGCTGGATTTGCCGACGCCAGATTGCCCGGCAAAAATGCTGATGCGTCCGGTCAATGCCTCTTCCAGCGGTTTCAGCCCATCCTGAGTATGGCTGGAAACCATCAATACGCGATAACCGATGTTGCGGTAGATATCCATCTGTTCGTTGACGAACGCCATGCCTTCGTCGTCCAACAGGTCTATCTTATTGAGCACAATAATCGGCTCAATCTGCAAGGTTTCGCAGGCTACCAGGTAACGGTCGATAATATTGAGCGACAGCTCCGGCAAAATGGCGGAGACAATAACAATCTGATCGATGTTGGCGGCGATGGGTTTCACGCCGTCGTAGAAATCCGGGCGTGTTAACACCGAGGTGCGCTCATGCACCGCTTCCACGATCCCTTTGACATTTACGCCTTCCGCCGCCGGTTTACCCGGACGCCAGACTACGCGGTCGCCGGTTACCAGTGAACGGATGGTGCGGCGAATATTGCAGCGGTGAACGTCGCCATCGGCGGACTCCACATCAGCGTGCATGCCAAAGCGGCTGATGACGATACCTTCATCAGGCTCGCCAAACAGATTGTCGTCGTAATCGGGCTTCTCCTTAGACGTTTTAAGACGACGCTGGTGATTGGCGTTCACGCGGCGCTGCTGGCCTTTGGAGAGTTTATTTTTACTCAATCGTACAGACTCCTGGTCGCCCCTGATGGGCAAAACATCTATGATACACGCAATTGTGGATCAATATAGTCACTGTGAATGGGTGGAAAATAGCATGAGTGCCAATGAAAACAACCTGATTTGGATCGATCTTGAGATGACCGGTCTGGATCCCGAGCGTGATCGCATTATTGAGATTGCCACGCTGGTGACCGATGCCAACCTGAATATTCTGGCAGAAGGGCCGACCATTGCAGTACATCAGTCTGACGAACAGCTGGCGCTGATGGATGACTGGAACGTCCGTACCCATACTGCCAGCGGGCTGGTGGAGCGCGTGAAAGCGAGCACGATGGGCGATCGTGAAGCAGAACTGGCGACGCTCGAATTTTTAAAACAGTGGGTGCCTGCGGGTAAATCGCCTATCTGCGGTAACAGCATCGGTCAGGATCGCCGCTTCCTTTTCAAATACATGCCGGAACTGGAATCGTACTTCCACTACCGCTATCTCGATGTCAGCACGCTGAAAGAGCTGGCGCGCCGCTGGAAGCCGGAAATTCTCGACGGTTTTACCAAGCAGGGGACGCATCAGGCGATGGATGATATCCGCGAATCAGTTGCGGAACTGGCTTACTACCGCGAGCATTTCATCAAGCTGTAAAATTCTTCCTGGTCACGTAACCGCCGGAATCCACTTGCGGTGGCGTGATTTTGACGCTAAATTGAACGCCTTGCTGATAATTTCAGCACTTGAGATAAAAATTCGAAAAATTTTTTTTAGGGGGGTTGCAGAGGGAAAGATTTCTCGTATAATGCGCCTCCCGTAACGACGCAGAAATGCGAAATTACGAAAGCAAAAATTAAGTAGTACGCGGGAATAGCTCAGTTGGTAGAGCACGACCTTGCCAAGGTCGGGGTCGCGAGTTCGAGTCTCGTTTCCCGCTCCAAAATTTGAAAGTGCTGCAGAGCACAGACCACCCAAGCGGGAATAGCTCAGTTGGTAGAGCACGACCTTGCCAAGGTCGGGGTCGCGAGTTCGAGTCTCGTTTCCCGCTCCAAATTCTTCTCCCAATAAAATATCCACAGCGACGCGATGCGTTATTGCTGGTTTTTGTTGCCTCTGACAAACTCTTGTAAACAGAGTTATCCACAGGTCCGGGCTGTAATCTTAATTTCAGAAAAACTTCGCACGGTGAATAGTATTTTTTTAACTTGTTGATATATAAATTGAAAATTAAGATTGTATTTTGTCGTATCGATCACTTGACGATGATATTCGTCTTGAATTGCAATGCGTTTTTATTTTTATTCACAAGCTGTGGATGAATCAGGCGTCACGTGGTAGTCCCTTTTCAATTACACGAACCAGACGCTGTTTTTTCGGCAATTGCACTTCAACCACGCACGCATTTCGTCTCTCGATTTGCTGCGCAATCGCCCACGCTATATGCTCATCAAGAAGTGGGTGCTCACCTTTACGACTTTCCAGCGCCGTCAGAATCGCTTCATCCCAGGGCGCATTGCCTAATGCTACGGCGATATTACGCAGCCAACGCAGGTGACCTATACGGCGAATCGCCGATCCTTCCGTGACTTTTAAGAATTTCTCTTCGCTCCATGCAAAAAGCTCAATGAGTTCCGGTGCGTGTAGTGGTTTGCGCGGGCTGAAATCGTCTTCAGTTGTCAGTTGTGAATAGCGATTCCACGGACAAATAAGCTGACAGTCATCACAGCCGTAAATACGGTTTCCCATTAACGGTCGCAACTCTTCCGGGATAGCCCCTTCCAGCTCAATCGTCAGATAAGAAATACAACGGCGAGCATCGACGGTATATGGCTCGACGATGGCGCCGGTCGGGCAAATCGTCATACAGGCCACGCATTTACCGCATCCATCCTCGACCGGTTGATCCACGGGCAGAGGAATATCGACCAGCAATTCACCTAAAAAGAAGAACGAACCGGCCTCGCGATTGAGGATAAGTGAGTGCTTACCTGTCCAGCCAAGTCCAGCTTTTTCAGCTAACGGGCGCTCGAGAATAGGCGCAGAATCGACAAACGGTCTAAAATTCAGCGAAACACAATGTTGCTGAATCATCTCGCCCAGCTTTTTGAGTCGGTTGCGCAGAAGCTTGTGATAGTCACGGCCCAGCGCATAACGGCTAACATAGCCGAGTTTGGGATTTTTCAGCGTGCTGGCAAATGCGGCGTTGGCAGGAAGATAATTCATCCGCACGCTGATCACGCGCAGCGTACCGGGCAATAATTCGTGAGGGCGAGCGCGCAGCATACCGTGACGCGCCATCCAGTCCATTTCGCCGTGGTACTGTTTGTCCAGCCATGCTTGCAGTTTGGGCTCGGACTCGCTGAGATCGGTATCGGTAATACCTACCTGCTGAAAGCCCAGTTCCAGCCCCCACTGTTTAATTTTTTGCGCTAACTGATTGAGATCGAGGGGCTCTGACATGACGGACCATACAATGAAGAAAAACCCCGTAAGTATACCACACACCGTCTGGCACGCCGACGATATCCGCCGCGGAGAACGTGAGGCGGCAGATGCGCTGGGGCGTCACACTCTATGAGCTGATGCTTCGCGCTGGCGAAGCCGCATTCCAGGTGTGTCGTTCGGCTTATCCTGACGCCCGCCACTGGCTGGTGCTGTGCGGTCATGGTAATAACGGCGGCGATGGCTACGTGGTCGCGCGGCTGGCCAAAGCGATCGGTATTGATGTCACGCTGCTGGCCCAGGAAAGTGACAAACCGTTGCCGGAAGAGGCCGCGCTGGCACGCGAGGCATGGTTAAACGCGGGAGGCGAAATCCATGCGACGAATATTGTCTGGCCCGAATCGGTGGATCTGATTGTTGATGCGCTGCTCGGCACCGGATTGCAGCAAGCGCCGCGCAAATCCATTAGCCAGTTAATCGACCACGCTAATTCCCATCCTGCGCCGATTGTGGCGGTTGATATTCCTTCCGGCCTGTTGGCGGAAACCGGCGCCACGCCAGGCGCGGTGATCAACGCCGATCACATCATCACCTTTATTGCGCTGAAACCTGGCTTGCTCACCGGGAAAGCGCGGGATGTTACCGGACAACTGCATTTTGATTCGCTGGGGCTGGATAGCTGGCTGGCAGGTCAGAAGACGAAAATTCAGCGGTTTTCGGCAGAACAACTTTCTCACTGGCTGAAACCGCGTCGCCCGACTTCGCATAAAGGCGATCACGGGCGGCTGGTGATTATCGGTGGCGATCACGGCACGGCAGGAGCTATTCGTATGACAGGAGAAGCGGCGCTGCGTGCTGGCGCTGGTTTGGTCAGAGTGCTGACCCGCAGTGAAAACATTGCGCCGCTGCTGACCGCACGACCGGAATTGATGGTGCATGAACTGACTATGGACTCTCTTACCGAAAGCCTGGAATGGGCCGATGTGGTGGTGATTGGTCCCGGTCTGGGCCAGCAAGAGTGGGGGAAAAAAGCCCTGCAAAAAGTTGAGAATTTTCGCAAACCGATGTTGTGGGATGCCGATGCATTGAACCTGCTGGCAATCAATCCCGATAAGCGTCACAATCGCGTGATCACGCCGCATCCTGGCGAGGCCGCGCGGTTGTTGGGCTGTTCCGTAGCAGAAATTGAAAGTGACCGCTTACATTGCGCCCAACGTCTGGTACAACGTTATGGCGGCGTAGCGGTGCTGAAAGGTGCCGGAACCGTGGTCGCCGCCCATCCTGACGCTTTAGGCATTATTGATGCCGGAAATGCAGGCATGGCGAGCGGCGGCATGGGCGATGTGCTCTCTGGTATTATTGGCGCATTGCTTGGGCAAAAACTGTCGCCGTATGATGCAGCCTGTGCAGGCTGTGTCGCACACGGCGCGGCAGCTGACGTACTGGCGGCGCGTTTTGGTACGCGCGGGATGCTGGCAACCGATCTCTTTTCCACGCTACAGCGTATTGTTAACCCGGAAGTGACTGATAAAAAACATGATGAATCGAGTAATTCCGCTCCCTGATGAGCAGGCAACATTAGACCTGGGCGAGCGGGTAGCGAAAGCCTGCGAAGGTGCAACCGTAATCTATCTGTATGGCGATTTAGGCGCAGGTAAAACCACCTTTAGCCGGGGTTTTTTACAGGCTCTGGGTCATCAGGGTAATGTCAAAAGCCCCACTTATACGCTGGTCGAACCCTATACGCTCGACAACATAATGGTTTATCACTTTGATTTGTACCGCCTTGCCGATCCCGAGGAGCTGGAGTTTATGGGGATCCGCGATTATTTTGCCAACGATGCCATCTGCCTGGTGGAGTGGCCACAACAAGGTACAGGTGTTCTTCCTGACCCGGATGTCGAAATACACATTGATTATCAGGCACAAGGCCGTGAGGCGCGCGTGAGTGCGGTTTCCTCTGCGGGTGAATTGTTGCTGGCGCGTTTAGCCGGTTAACCTTTGAAAGGTGGCGGGATGATGTATCGCATCAGAAATTGGTTGGTTGCGACGTTGGTGCTGCTGTGCGCGCAGGCTGGCGCCGCGACGCTCTCTGATATTCAGGTTTCTAACGGCAACCAACAGGCGCGGATAACGTTGAGTTTTATTGGCGAGCCTGACTATGCGTTTAGCCATCAAGGTAAACGCACCGTGGCACTCGATATCAAACAATCGGGCGTGATTCAGGGGCTGCCGTTGTTGTTCAGCGGTAATAATCTGGTGAAGGCAATTCGCTCTGGAACGCCTAAAGATGCACAAACGTTGCGGCTGGTGGTCGATCTTACCGAAAACGGTAAAACCGAAGCGGTGAAGCGGCAGAATGGCAGCAATTACACCGTCGTCTTTACGATTAACGCCGATGCGCCACCGCCGCCTCCGCCGCCGCCAGTGGTTGCGAAACGCGTTGAAACGCCTGCGGTTGTCGCACCGCGCGTTAGCGAACCGGCGCGCAATCCGTTTAAAACAGAAAGCAACCGTACCACGGGGGTTATCAGCAGCAATACGGTAACGCGTCCGGCAGCGCGCGCGACGGCTAACACTGGCGATAAAATTGTCATCGCTATTGATGCTGGACACGGCGGTCAGGACCCTGGCGCTATCGGCCCTGGTGGTACACGGGAGAAAAATGTCACCATCGCCATTGCGCGTAAATTACGTACCTTGCTCAATAACGATCCGATGTTTAAGGGCGTTTTAACCCGTGACGGGGATTACTTTATCTCGGTGATGGGGCGCAGTGATGTGGCACGTAAGCAAAACGCCAATTTCCTTGTGTCGATTCATGCCGATGCCGCACCAAACCGTAGTGCCACCGGTGCCTCTGTATGGGTGCTCTCAAACCGTCGCGCCAACAGCGAAATGGCAAGCTGGCTGGAACAGCATGAGAAGCAGTCGGAGCTGCTGGGCGGGGCGGGTGATGTGCTGGCGAACAGTCAGGCCGACCCGTACCTAAGCCAGGCGGTGCTGGATTTACAATTCGGTCATTCCCAGCGGGTAGGGTATGATGTGGCGACCAATATGATCAGTCAGTTGCAACGCATTGGCGAAATTCATAAACGCCGACCAGAACACGCCAGTCTCGGCGTTCTGCGTTCGCCGGATATCCCGTCAGTACTGGTCGAAACTGGTTTTATCAGCAATAACAGCGAAGAACGTTTGCTGGCGAGCGACGATTACCAACAACAACTGGCAGAAGCCATTTACAACGGCCTGCGCAACTACTTCCTTGCGCATCCAATGCAGTCTGCGCCGCAGGGTGCAACGGCACAAACTGCCAGTACGGTGACGACGCCAGATCGCACGCTGCCAAACTAAGGATTATTGATGCCAATTCAGGTCTTACCGCCACAACTGGCGAACCAGATTGCCGCAGGTGAGGTGGTCGAGCGACCTGCGTCGGTAGTCAAAGAACTGGTGGAAAACAGCCTCGATGCCGGCGCGACGCGTATCGATATTGATATCGAACGCGGTGGGGCGAAACTTATCCGCATTCGTGATAACGGCTGCGGTATCAAAAAAGATGAGCTGGCGCTGGCGCTGGCTCGTCATGCCACCAGTAAAATCGCCTCTCTGGACGATCTCGAAGCTATTATCAGCCTGGGCTTTCGCGGTGAGGCGCTGGCGAGTATCAGTTCGGTTTCCCGTCTGACGCTCACTTCGCGTACCGCGGAGCAGCAGGAGGCCTGGCAGGCTTATGCCGAAGGGCGCGATATGGACGTGACGGTTAAACCGGCGGCGCATCCGGTGGGTACGACGCTGGAAGTGCTGGACCTGTTCTACAACACCCCGGCGCGGCGCAAATTCTTGCGCACCGAGAAAACCGAATTTAACCATATCGATGAAATCATCCGTCGCATCGCGCTGGCGCGTTTCGACGTCACTATCAACCTGTCGCATAACGGCAAAATCGTACGCCAGTACCGCGCAGTGCCGGAAGGCGGGCAAAAAGAGCGGCGCTTAGGCGCGATTTGCGGCACCGCTTTTCTCGAACATGCGCTGGCGATCGAATGGCAACACGGCGATCTCACGCTGCGTGGCTGGGTGGCTGATCCGAATCACATCACGCCCGCACTGGCAGAAATTCAGTATTGCTACGTAAATGGGCGCATGATGCGCGATCGCCTGATTAATCACGCGATCCGCCAGGCCTGCGAAGACAAACTGGGCGCCGATCAGCAACCGGCGTTTGTGCTGTATCTGGAGATTGACCCGCATCAGGTGGACGTCAACGTGCACCCCGCCAAACACGAAGTGCGTTTCCATCAGTCGCGTCTGGTGCATGACTTTATCTATCAGGGCGTGCTGAGCGTGCTACAACAGCAGCTGGAAACGCCTTTGCCGTTGGAAGATAACGCCCAGTCAGCACCGCGCCATATACCTGAAAACCGCGTGGCAGCAGGGCGTAATCACTTTGCTGAACCGGCAGTTCGTGAGCCAGTGGCTCCGCGTTACTCTCCGTCTTCATCTCCTGCGCCTGCAACAAGTAGCGGTAGCCGTCAGGCTGCCCCGTGGCCGAACGCGCAACCGGGCTACCAGAAACAGCAAGGCGATGTGTATCGCCAGCTTTTGCAAACGCCTGCAGCGATGCACAAACCAAAAGTGCAAGAATCGCAGGAACTTACGCTGGCTGCGAATGGTCAAAGCTTTGGTCGGGTGTTGACTATCGTCCATTCGGACTGTGCGCTGCTGGAACGTGACGGCAATATTTCACTTTTAGCCCTGCCGGTGGCGGAGCGCTGGTTACGTCAGGCGCAGTTAACGCCGGGAGATGCGCCGGTCTGCGCTCAGCCGCTGCTTATTCCGCTGCGGCTAAAAGTCTCTGGTGAAGAAAGAGCGGCCTTAGAAAAAGCGCAGTCTGCACTGGCGGAATTGGGTATTGAATTTCAGTCCGATGCGCAGCATGTGACCATCAGGGCCGTGCCTTTACCCTTACGCCAACAAAATTTACAAATCTTGATTCCTGAACTGATAGGCTACCTGGCGAAGCAGTCCGTATTCGAACCTGGCAATATTGCGCAGTGGATTGCACGAAATCTGATGAGCGAACATGCGCAGTGGCCAATGGCACAGGCCATTACCCTGCTGACGGACGTAGAACGGTTATGTCCGCAGCTTGTGAAAACGCCGCCGGGTGGTCTGTTACAATCTGTTGATTTACATCCGGCGATAAAAGCCCTGAAAGATGAGTGATATCAGTAAGGCGAGCTGCCTAAGGCGATTTTTTTAATGGGGCCGACGGCCTCCGGTAAAACGGCGTTAGCTATTGAGCTGCGTAAAATTTTACCAGTAGAGTTGATAAGCGTTGATTCTGCCCTTATTTACAAAGGGATGGATATCGGGACGGCGAAGCCGAACGCTGAAGAATTACTCGCTGCGCCGCACCGATTGCTGGATATTCGCGATCCGTCGCAGGCTTATTCGGCCGCTGATTTTCGCCGCGATGCGCTGGCGGAGATGGCCGATATCACGGCGGCGGGGCGGATCCCACTGTTAGTGGGCGGTACGATGTTGTATTTCAAGGCATTGCTGGAAGGGTTGTCGCCGCTACCGTCGGCGGACCCGGAAGTACGGGCCAGAATTGAGCAACAGGCGGCAGAGCAAGGTTGGGAGTCATTGCATCGTCAACTTCAGGAGGTAGATCCGGTTGCGGCAGCAAGGATTCATCCAAATGATCCACAAAGGCTTTCCCGAGCACTGGAAGTTTTTTTCATTTCGGGTAAAACTTTAACGGAACTGACGCAAACGTCAGGAGACGCTCTACCGTATCAGGTGCATCAGTTCGCCATCGCCCCGGCGAGCCGTGAACTGCTCCATCAACGAATTGAGCAGCGTTTTCATCAGATGTTGGCTTCAGGTTTTGAAGCAGAAGTCCGGGCGCTTTTTGCCCGAGGAGATTTGCATACGGATTTGCCTTCCATTCGTTGCGTGGGTTATCGCCAGATGTGGTCTTACCTTGAAGGCGAAATCTCATACGATGAAATGGTTTATCGAGGTGTTTGCGCCACGAGACAGTTGGCGAAGCGGCAGATAACCTGGCTGCGTGGTTGGGAAGGGGTTCACTGGCTTGACAGTGAAAAACCAGAACAGGCGCGTGACGAAGTATTACAGGTTGTTGGTGCTATCGCAGGCTGAATGTGTACAATTGAGACGTATCGTGCGCAATTTTTTCAGAATCGAAAGGTTCAAAGTACAAATAAGCATATAAGGAAAAGAGAGAATGGCTAAGGGGCAATCTTTACAAGATCCGTTCCTGAACGCACTGCGTCGGGAACGTGTTCCAGTTTCTATTTATTTGGTGAATGGTATTAAGCTGCAAGGACAAATCGAGTCTTTTGATCAGTTCGTGATCCTGTTGAAAAACACGGTCAGCCAGATGGTTTATAAGCACGCGATTTCTACTGTTGTCCCGTCTCGCCCGGTTTCTCATCACAGTAACAACGCCGGTGGCGGTACCAGCAGTAACTACCATCATGGTAGCAGCGCGCAGAATACTTCCGCGCAACAGGACAGCGAAGAAACCGAATAAGGTTTCGGGCTGTTTTTTTTACACGGGGAGCCAGCGATCCTGCGTTCCCCGCTGATCTATTTAGAGGGTTATACGCTTGTTTGACCGTTATGATGCTGGTGAGCAGGCGGTACTGGTACACATCTATTTTACGCAAGACAAAGATATGGAAGACCTCCAGGAGTTTGAATCTCTGGTTTCTTCCGCCGGTGTCGAAGCATTGCAGGTGATTACCGGTAGCCGTAAAGCGCCGCACCCAAAGTATTTTGTAGGTGAAGGTAAAGCAGTTGAAATTGCGGAAGCCGTAAAAGCGACGGGTGCTTCGGTCGTTCTTTTTGACCATGCCCTGAGCCCGGCGCAGGAGCGTAACCTGGAGCGTTTGTGCGAGTGTCGTGTTATCGACCGCACCGGCCTTATTTTAGATATTTTCGCCCAACGTGCGCGTACCCATGAGGGTAAGTTGCAGGTTGAGCTGGCGCAGCTGCGCCATCTGGCTACGCGCCTGGTGCGTGGCTGGACCCACCTTGAAAGACAGAAAGGCGGGATCGGTTTGCGTGGTCCGGGTGAAACCCAGCTCGAAACCGACCGTCGTTTGTTGCGTAATCGCATCGTACAGATACAGTCGCGCCTGGAAAGAGTTGAAAAGCAGCGTGAGCAGGGGCGGCAATCACGTATCAAAGCCGACGTCCCTACTGTTTCGCTGGTGGGATATACCAACGCCGGTAAATCTACCCTTTTCAATCGCATCACCGAAGCGCGGGTCTACGCGGCAGACCAGTTGTTTGCCACCCTCGACCCGACGTTGCGGCGTATTGACGTCGCGGATGTCGGTGAAACCGTGCTGGCAGATACCGTAGGGTTTATTCGCCACCTGCCGCACGATCTGGTGGCGGCGTTTAAAGCCACGTTGCAAGAGACGCGGCAAGCCACATTGCTGCTGCATGTGATTGATGCGGCGGATGTGCGTGTACAAGAAAACATCGAAGCGGTGAATACGGTTCTTGAAGAGATCGATGCTCACGAGATCCCAACTCTGCTGGTGATGAACAAGATCGATATGCTGGAAGATTCCGAACCGCGTATTGATCGGGACGAAGAGAACAAACCGATCCGTGTCTGGCTTTCCGCACAGACCGGAGCGGGGATACCACAGCTTTTTCAGGCTTTGACGGAGCGGCTTTCCGGCGAGGTGGCGCAGCATACATTGCGTCTGCCACCGCAGGAAGGGCGTCTGAGAAGTCGTTTTTATCAGCTTCAGGCAATAGAAAAAGAGTGGATGGAGGAAGACGGCAGCGTAAGTCTGCAAGTTCGTATGCCGATCGTTGACTGGCGTCGCCTCTGTAAACAAGAACCGACGTTGATCGATTACCTGATCTAACGGCGTAGCGTCTGAAGCGTGGAGTCATATCCTCTGGCGTCGAAAGACAACAGGGATCACCGCATAACAAATATGGAGCACAAACATGGCGTGGAATCAGCCCGGTAATAACGGACAAGACCGCGACCCGTGGGGAAGCAGCAAACCTGGCGGCAACTCTGAGGGAAATGGAAACAAAGGCGGTCGCGATCAAGGGCCACCTGATTTAGATGATATCTTCCGCAAACTGAGCAAAAAGCTCGGTGGTCTGGGCGGCGGTAAAGGCACCGGATCTGGCGGTGGCAGTTCATCGCAAGGCCCGCGCCCGCAGCTTGGCGGTCGTGTCGTTACCATCGCAGCGGCAGCGATTGTCATTATCTGGGCGGCCAGTGGTTTCTACACCATTAAAGAAGCCGAACGCGGCGTGGTAACACGCTTTGGCAAATTCAGCCATCTGGTTGAGCCGGGTCTGAACTGGAAACCGACGTTTATCGACGAAGTCAAACCGGTGAACGTGGAAGCCGTGCGTGAACTGGCCGCTTCTGGTGTGATGCTGACGTCGGACGAGAACGTGGTGCGCGTTGAGATGAACGTGCAGTACCGCGTCACTAATCCGGAAAAATACCTGTATAGCGTGACCAGCCCGGATGACAGCCTGCGTCAGGCTACCGACAGCGCCCTGCGTGGGGTTATCGGTAAATACACTATGGACCGCATTCTGACGGAAGGTCGTACCGTGATTCGTAGCGATACTCAGCGCGAACTGGAAGAGACTATCCGCCCGTATGACATGGGTATCACGCTACTGGACGTCAACTTCCAGGCTGCTCGTCCGCCGGAAGAAGTAAAAGCGGCGTTTGATGATGCGATTGCCGCGCGTGAAAACGAACAGCAATACATTCGTGAAGCAGAAGCGTATACCAACGAAGTTCAGCCGCGTGCGAACGGTCAGGCGCAACGTATCCTCGAAGAGGCGCGTGCGTACAAGGCCCAGACCATCCTGGAAGCTCAGGGTGAAGTGGCGCGCTTTGCTAAACTTCTGCCGGAATATAAAGCCGCGCCGGAAATTACTCGCGAGCGTCTGTATATCGAGACGATGGAAAAAGTGTTGGGCAACACCCGCAAAGTGCTGGTTAACGATAAAGGTGGCAACCTGATGGTTCTGCCGTTAGACCAGATGCTGAAAGGTGGTAACGCCCCTGCGGCGAAGAGCGATAACGGTGCCAGCAATCTGCTGCGTCTGCCGCCAGCCTCTTCCTCCACAACCAGTGGAGCAAGCAACACGTCGTCCACCAGTCAGGGCGATATTATGGACCAACGCCGCGCCAACGCGCAGCGTAACGACTACCAGCGTCAGGGGGAATAACGATGCGTAAGTCAGTTATCGCGATTATCATCATCGTGCTGGTAGTGCTTTACATGTCTGTCTTTGTCGTCAAAGAAGGTGAGCGCGGTATTACGCTGCGTTTTGGTAAGGTACTGCGTGACGATGACAACAAACCTCTGGTTTATGAGCCGGGTCTGCATTTCAAGATACCGTTCATTGAAACGGTGAAAATGCTCGACGCGCGTATTCAGACCATGGACAACCAGGCCGACCGCTTTGTGACCAAAGAGAAGAAAGACCTGATCGTCGACTCTTACATCAAATGGCGCATCAGCGATTTCAGCCGTTACTACCTGGCAACGGGCGGTGGCGACATTTCGCAAGCGGAAGTGCTGTTGAAACGTAAGTTCTCTGACCGTCTGCGTTCTGAAATTGGTCGCCTGGATGTGAAAGACATCGTCACCGATTCCCGTGGTCGTCTGACCCTCGAAGTGCGTGACGCGCTGAACTCTGGTTCTGCGGGTACAGAAGATGAAGTTACTACCCCGGCAGCAGATAACGCCATTGCCGAAGCGGCAGAGCGCGTAACGGCTGAGACGAAGGGCAAAGTTCCGGTCATTAACCCGAACAGTATGGCGGCGCTGGGTATTGAAGTTGTCGATGTGCGTATCAAGCAGATCAACCTGCCGACCGAAGTGTCTGAAGCGATCTACAACCGTATGCGCGCCGAGCGTGAAGCGGTAGCGCGTCGTCATCGTTCACAAGGTCAGGAAGAAGCAGAAAAACTGCGTGCGACTGCTGACTATGAAGTCACCAGAACGCTGGCAGAAGCAGAACGTCAGGGCCGTATCATGCGCGGTGAAGGTGATGCCGAAGCTGCCAAGCTGTTTGCAGACGCATTCAGCAAGGATCCAGACTTCTACGCGTTCATTCGTAGCCTGCGTGCTTATGAGAACAGCTTCTCTGGCAATCAGGACGTGATGGTCATGAGCCCGGACAGCGATTTCTTCCGCTATATGAAGACGCCGAGCTCCGCGACGCGTTAATATAACGACCGCGGTACAGGTCAATAAAGCCACCGCATCCTCAGGGATGTCGGTGGTTTTCTTTTTCTATAAGGATAATGAATGAATTCGACAATCTGGCTGGCGCTTGCCCTGGTTTTAGTGTTGGAAGGTTTAGGGCCGATGCTTTACCCGAAGGCATGGAAGAAGATGATCTCCGCAATGACTAATTTACCCGATAATATTTTACGTCGTTTTTGGCGGTGGACTTGTGGTTGCGGGCGTTGTGGTCTACTACATGTTGAGGAAAACGATTGGCTGAGCAAAAAATAGGCTGACTAAGGTCATTTTTGGATGCAAAAAGTGCTGTAACTCTGAAAAAGCGATGGTAGAATCCATTTTTAAGCAAACGGTGATTTTGAAAAATGGGTAACAACGTCGTCGTACTGGGCACCCAATGGGGTGACGAAGGTAAAGGTAAGATCGTCGATCTTCTGACTGAACGGGCTAAATATGTTGTACGCTACCAGGGCGGTCACAACGCAGGCCATACTCTCGTAATCAACGGTGAAAAAACCGTTCTCCATCTTATTCCATCAGGTATTCTCCGCGAGAATGTAACCAGCATCATCGGTAACGGTGTTGTGCTGTCTCCGGCCGCGCTGATGAAAGAGATGAAAGAACTGGAAGACCGTGGCATCCCCGTTCGTGAGCGTCTGCTACTGTCCGAAGCATGTCCGCTGATCCTTGATTATCACGTTGCGCTGGATAACGCGCGTGAGAAAGCGCGTGGCGCGAAAGCGATCGGCACCACCGGTCGTGGTATCGGGCCTGCTTATGAAGATAAAGTGGCACGTCGCGGTCTGCGTGTTGGCGACCTTTTCGACAAAGAAACCTTCGCTGAAAAACTGAAAGAAGTGATGGAATATCACAACTTCCAGTTGGTTAACTATTACAAAGTTGAAGCAGTTGATTACCAGAAAGTTCTGGATGATACGATGGCTGTTGCCGACATCCTGACTTCTATGGTGGTTGACGTTTCTGACCTGCTCGACCAGGCGCGTCAGCGTGGCGATTTCGTCATGTTCGAAGGTGCGCAGGGTACGCTGCTGGATATCGACCACGGTACTTATCCGTACGTAACTTCTTCCAACACCACTGCTGGTGGCGTGGCGACCGGTTCCGGCCTGGGCCCGCGTTATGTTGATTACGTTCTGGGTATCCTCAAAGCTTACTCAACTCGTGTAGGTGCAGGTCCGTTCCCGACCGAACTGTTTGATGAAACTGGCGAGTTCCTCTGCAAGCAGGGTAACGAATTCGGCGCAACTACGGGTCGTCGTCGTCGTACCGGCTGGCTGGACACCGTTGCCGTTCGTCGTGCGGTACAGCTGAACTCTCTGTCTGGCTTCTGCCTGACCAAACTGGACGTTCTGGATGGCCTGAAAGAGGTGAAACTCTGCGTGGCTTACCGTATGCCGGATGGTCGCGAAGTGACTACCACTCCGCTGGCAGCTGACGACTGGAAAGGTGTAGAGCCGATTTACGAAACCATGCCGGGCTGGTCTGAATCCACCTTCGGCGTGAAAGATCGTAGCGGCCTGCCGCAGGCGGCGCTGAACTACATCAAGCGCATTGAAGAGCTGACCGGTGTACCGATCGATATCATCTCTACCGGCCCGGATCGTACTGAAACCATGATTCTGCGCGACCCGTTCGACGCGTAATTCTGTGACGCCCGGCAGATATTTTGCCTGCTGGGCTAACAGTGTGATACATTGCTGTGTCGGGTAAGCCATTACGCTATCCGACACAGTGTTAAATCCTCGCTTTTTTCCTTCCCCAAACTGAAATAAATTAGCGACACAGCTTGTGGCTGGTTTATCATCAATATAAATGTATTTTTTCCCGATTTCCCTTTTTTGAGGTTGATGTGCAGTTAACGAGTTTCACTGATTACGGATTACGCGCGCTGATCTACATGGCATCATTGCCAGAAGGGCGGATGACCAGTATTTCTGAAGTGACTGACGTCTACGGCGTCTCCCGTAATCATATGGTCAAAATAATCAATCAACTTAGTCGTGCCGGCTACGTGACTGCTGTTCGTGGAAAAAATGGCGGCATTCGCTGGGTAAACCGGCGAGTGCGATACGTATTGGTGATGTGGTGCGCGAGCTGGAACCTTTATCGCTGGTGAATTGCAGTAGTGAGTTTTGCCACATTACACCTGCCTGTCGGTTGAAACAGGCACTTTCTAAGGCCGTGCAAAGTTTTCTTACGGAACTGGATAACTACACGCTTGCCGATTTGGTTGAAGAGAATCAACCGCTTTATAAATTATTGCTGGTGGAGTGACGAAAATCTTCATCAGAGATGACAACGGAGGAACCGAGATGTCACAAGATCCTTTCCAGGAACGCGAAGCTGAAAAATACGCGAATCCCATCCCTAGTCGGGAATTTATCCTCGAACATTTAACCAAACGAGAAAAACCGGCCAGCCGTGATGAGCTGGCGGTAGAACTGCACATTGAAGGCGAAGAGCAGCTTGAAGGCCTGCGTCGCCGCCTGCGCGCGATGGAGCGCGATGGTCAACTGGTCTTCACTCGCCGTCAGTGCTATGCGCTGCCGGAACGCCTCGACCTGGTGAAAGGTACCGTTATTGGCCACCGTGATGGCTACGGCTTTCTGCGGGTTGAAGGACGTAAAGATGATTTGTATCTCTCCAGCGAGCAGATGAAAACCTGCATTCATGGCGATCAGGTGCTGGCGCAGCCGCTGGGCGCTGACCGTAAAGGTCGTCGTGAAGCGCGTATTGTTCGCGTACTGGTGCCAAAAACCAGCCAGATTGTTGGTCGCTACTTTACCGAAGCGGGCGTGGGCTTTGTGGTTCCTGACGACAGCCGTCTGAGCTTCGATATCTTAATCCCGCCCGATCAGATCATGGGCGCGCGGATGGGCTTTGTGGTGGTTGTTGAACTGACCCAACGCCCGACTCGTCGTACCAAAGCGGTGGGTAAAATCGTCGAAGTCCTTGGCGATAATATGGGTACCGGCATGGCGGTTGATATCGCTCTGCGTACTCATGAAATTCCGTACATCTGGCCGCAGGCTGTTGAGCAACAGGTTGCCGGGCTGAAAGAAGAAGTGCCGGAAGAAGCAAAAGCGGGTCGTGTCGATCTGCGCGATTTACCGCTGGTCACCATTGATGGCGAAGATGCCCGTGACTTTGACGATGCAGTTTACTGCGAGAAAAAACGCGGCGGCGGTTGGCGTTTATGGGTCGCGATTGCCGACGTCAGCTACTATGTGCGTCCGCCAACACCGCTGGACAGCGAAGCGCGTAACCGTGGTACGTCTGTGTATTTCCCTTCGCAGGTTATCCCGATGCTGCCGGAAGTGCTCTCTAACGGCCTGTGCTCGCTCAACCCGCAGGTAGACCGCCTGTGTATGGTGTGCGAGATGACCATTTCGTCGAAAGGCCGCCTGACTGGCTACAAATTCTATGAAGCGGTGATGAGCTCTCACGCGCGTCTGACCTACACCAAAGTCTGGCATATTCTGCAGGGCGATCAGGATCTGCGCGAGCAGTACGCGCCGCTGGTTAAGCATCTCGAAGAGTTGCATAACCTCTATAAAGTGCTAGATAAAGCCCGTGAAGAACGCGGTGGGATCTCATTTGAGAGCGAAGAAGCGAAGTTCATTTTCAACGCTGAACGCCGTATTGAGCGTATCGAACAGACCCAACGGAACGACGCACACAAGTTAATTGAAGAGTGCATGATTCTGGCGAATATCTCGGCGGCGCGTTTCGTTGAGAAAGCCAAAGAACCGGCATTGTTCCGTATTCACGACAAGCCGAGCACCGAAGCGATTACCTCTTTCCGTTCAGTGCTGGCGGAGTTGGGGCTGGAACTGCCGGGCGGTAACAAGCCGGAACCGCGTGACTACGCGGAACTGCTGGAGTCGGTTGCCGATCGTCCTGATGCAGAAATGCTGCAAACCATGCTGCTACGCTCGATGAAACAGGCGATTTACGATCCGGAAAACCGTGGTCACTTCGGTCTGGCATTGCAGTCCTATGCGCACTTCACTTCGCCGATTCGTCGTTATCCTGACCTGACGCTGCACCGCGCCATTAAGTATCTGCTGGCGAAAGAGCAGGGGCATCAGGGCAACACCACTGAAACCGGCGGCTACCATTATTCGATGGAAGAGATGCTGCAACTGGGTCAGCACTGTTCGATGGCGGAACGTCGTGCCGACGAAGCAACGCGCGATGTGGCTGACTGGCTGAAGTGTGACTTCATGCTCGACCAGGTGGGCAACGTCTTTAAAGGCGTTATTGCCAGCGTCACCGGCTTTGGCTTCTTTGTTCGTCTCGACGACCTGTTCATTGATGGTCTGGTCCACGTCTCTTCGCTGGACAATGACTACTATCGCTTTGATCAGGTGGGTCAACGGCTGATGGGCGAATCCAGCGGCCAGACTTATCGCCTGGGCGATCGCGTGGAAGTTCGCGTCGAAGCGGTTAATATGGACGAGCGCAAAATCGACTTTAGCCTGATCTCCAGCGAACGCGCTCCGCGCAACGTCGGTAAAACGGCGCGCGAGAAAGCGAAAAAAGGCGATGCAGTCAAAAAAGGCGGCAAGCGTCGTCAGGTCGGTAAAAAGGTAAACTTTGAGCCAGACAGTGCCTTCCGCGGCGAGAAAAAACCGAAGCCGAAAGCGGCGAAGAAAGACGCGAGAAAAGCGAAAAAGCCATCGGCGAAAACGCAGAAAATAGCCGCAGCGACCAAAGCGAAGCGTGCGGCGAAAGAAAAAAGTGGCAGAGTGATCAATATCCTCTTCAAACAGAAGAGGGTTAGATTGCTGACAAAATGCGCTTTGTTCATGCCGGATGCGGCGTGAACGCCTTATCCGGCCTACATAATCACGCAAATTCAATATATTGCAGAGATCATGTAGGCCGGATAAACGTAGTGCATCAGGCAAAACGTAAACAACGAGTACATTAATGAGCGAAATGATTTACGGCATCCACGCAGTGCAGGCCCTGCTGGAGCGCGCCCCTGAACGTTTTCAGGAAGTCTTTATTTTAAAAGGCCGTGAAGATAAACGTCTGTTACCGCTGATCCACGCCCTTGAGTCCCAGGGCGTGGTTATCCAGTTGGCAAACCGCCAATATCTCGACGAGAAAAGCGACGGTGCCGTGCATCAGGGCATTATCGCCCGTGTGAAGCCAGGACGGCAGTATCAGGAAAACGATCTGCCAGATCTGATCGCTTCGCTCGATCAACCGTTCCTGCTGATCCTCGACGGTGTAACCGATCCGCACAACCTCGGCGCGTGCCTGCGTAGCGCGGACGCTGCTGGCGTTCACGCGGTGATTGTGCCGAAAGATCGCTCCGCACAGCTCAACGCCACGGCGAAAAAAGTAGCCTGCGGCGCGGCAGAAAGCGTTCCGCTGATTCGGGTGACTAACCTTGCGCGCACCATGCGTATGTTGCAGGAAGAGAATATCTGGATCGTCGGTACGGCAGGCGAGGCGGATCATACACTCTATCAGAGCAAAATGACCGGACGCTTGGCGCTGGTGATGGGCGCGGAAGGTGAAGGTATGCGTCGCCTGACCCGTGAACATTGCGACGAGTTGATCAGCATCCCAATGGCAGGAAGTGTTTCTTCGCTGAACGTTTCGGTTGCGACCGGAATTTGCTTATTTGAAGCGGTTCGCCAGCGCAGCTAATCCCTCTGATTTAAGAAAAACCATCCAGATTTGGATGGTTTTTTTTTTATCTATAGCTGGTAAGATAATTACGATCTATAAATATTCACCTTACTAATAATTAAATTTAATATATATGGAATAATATATGATATGGAATCCGTTGGCGCTGGCGACTGCGTTACAAGCTGTACCTAAACAAAATATTGATGTAACAAATAGTGAAAATGCATTAATTATTAAAATGAATGATTACGGCGATTTGCAAATCAATGTTCTTTTTACTTCTCGCCAGATGATTATCGAAACATTTATTTGTCCGGTAAGCTATATCAATAATCCAAATGAATTTAATACATTCCTTTTAAGAAATCAGAAAATTATGCCGCTATCATCGGTGGGGATCTCCAGCGTGCAACAGGAAGAGTATTACATTGTTTTTGGGGCGTTATCGCTTAAATCTTCTCTTGAAGATATCCTGCTTGAGATAACCTCGCTGGTAGATAATGCATTGGATCTGGCTGAAATTACAGAAGAATATTCACACTAATTACAAGGACGGGTATTTATGGGAATTTTAAAAAGTTTATTTACGCTGGGGAAATCGTTTATCTCCCAGGCGGAAGAATCCATTGAAGAAACCCAGGGCGTGCGCATGCTGGAACAACATATTCGGGACGCCAAAGCTGAACTGGATAAAGCCGGAAAATCTCGCGTCGATCTGCTGGCGCGGGTGAAATTAAGTAACGATAAGCTGAAAGATTTACGCGAGCGTAAAACCAGTCTGGAAGCCCGTGCGCTGGAAGCATTAAGTAAGAACGTTAACCCATCGTTAATTAACGAAGTCGCCGAAGAAATTGCGCGCCTTGAGAATCTTATTACCGCTGAAGAACAGGTGTTGTCGAATCTGGAAGTTTCTCGTGATGGCGTGGAAAAAGCCGTTACGGCAACGGCACAGCGTATTGCCCAATTTGAGCAACAAATGGAAGTCGTTAAAGCGACTGAAGCCATGCAGCGTGCGCAGCAGGCCGTAACGACCTCGACCGTTGGCGCCTCTTCCAGCGTTTCGACAGCGGCAGAGTCATTAAAACGCCTGCAAACGCGTCAGGCTGAACGTCAGGCTCGACTGGATGCCGCCGCACAGCTGGAAAAAGTCGCAGACGGTCGCGACCTTGACGAGAAGCTGGCGGAAGCCGGAATTGGCGGCACCAATAAAAGCAGCGCCCAGGATGTGCTGGCAAGACTGCAACGCCAACAGGGCGAGTAATTTTTTTGCCAGCCTCACTAAAAGGCTGGCTGCTAATTTAAGGATAAAATATGTCTGGTTTTTTCCAGCGCCTGTTTGGTCAGGTTGATAAGCCTGCTATTACTCGCGGTCCGCTGGGACTCCATCTCAATAGTGGCTTTACGCTCGACACATTAGCGTTTCGTTTACTGGAAGATGAATTGCTGATTGCGTTGCCAGGGGAAGAATACACAGTGGCCGCCGTCAGCCACATCGATCTGGGCGGCGGTAGCCAGATTTTCCGCTACTACACTTCGGGCGATGAATTTCTGCAAATCAATACTACTGGCGGCGAAGATATTGATGACATTGATGATATCAAGCTCTTTGTCTACGAAGAGAGCTACGGCATCAGCAAAGAGAGTTACTGGCGCGAGGCGATCAACGCCAAAGCGATGGGGGCGGTGACCTTAAACTGGCAGGAAAAACGCTGGCAGCGATTTTTTAACAGCGAAGAACCGGGAAATATTGAACCCGTCTACATGCTGGAAAAAGTAGAAAATCAAAACCATGCCAAATGGGAGGTCCATAATTTTACCATGGGCTACCAACGGCAAGTGACCGAAGATACTTACGAATATTTGCTGTTAAATGGTGAGGAATCTTTTAACGATCTCGGCGAGCCGGAGTGGTTATTTTCGCGCGCGCTGGGCGTCGATATCCCGCTGACATCACTTAATATTATTGGTTAATTACAGGGACGTTTACGATGCATATACTGGATTCACTTCTTGCTTTTAGCGCCTATTTTTTTATTGGCGTGGCGATGATAATTATTTTTCTGTTTATCTACTCCAAAATTACACCGCACAACGAATGGCAATTAATCAAAAACAATAATACCGCGGCGTCACTGGCATTCAGCGGTACATTGTTGGGTTACGTGATCCCCTTATCCAGTGCGGCAATCAATGCGGTGAGCATTCCGGATTATTTCGCCTGGGGCGGGGATTGCACTGGTGATTCAGTTACTCGTTTTTGCTGGTGTCAGACTTTATATGCCCGCATTAAGTGAAAAAATTATTAATCACAATACCGCAGCAGGAATGTTTATGGGAACCGCCGCGCTGGCTGGCGGTATTTTTAACGCAGCTTGTATGACATGGTAATGGACGATCATGGCCAGAAAACGCAAATCAAGAAATAACAGTAAAATTGGTCACGGAGCGATCAGTCGCATTGGTAGACCCAATAATCCTTTTGAGCCGCGTCGCAATCGCTACGCACAAAAATATCTGACCCTGGCGATTATGGGCGGCGCAGTTTTTTAGTGATCAAAGGATGGAGTGAAAGTAGCGATGTCGATAACGACGGTGACGGAACGTTTTATTCGACAGTGCAGGATTGTATTGATGACGGTAATAATGCAGACATTTGCGCGCGTGGCTGGAATAACGCCAAAGCGGCATTTTATGCCGATGTTCCGAAGAATATGACTCAGCAGAATTGTCAGTCTAAGTACGAAAATTGCTACTACGACAATGTTGAACAGAGTTGGATCCCGGTAATATCTGGATTTTTGTTAAGCCGGGTTATTCGTAAAGATCGCGATGAGCAGTTTGTTTATAACAGCGGTGGATCCTCATTTGCTTCCCGCCCCGTCTGGCGCAACACTTCCGGTGATTACTCCTGGCGCTCCGGTTCTGGCAAAAAAGAGTCTTATTCCACGGGCGGCTTTACCACCAAAAAAGCGTCTACCGTTTCGCGCGGCGGCTATGGTCGTTCTTCCAGCGCCCGTGGGCATTGGGGAGGCTAATCATGCTGAGACACAACGTTCCTGTGCGGCGGGATCTGGACCGGATTGCCGCCGATAACGGATTTGACTTTCATATCATCGACAATGAAATCTATTGGGATGAGAGTCGGGCTTACCGTTTTACTCTGCGCCAGATTGAAGAGCAGATCGAAAAACCGACTGCGGAACTGCATCAGATGTGCCTTGAGGTGGTGGATCGCGCGGTTAAAGATGAAGAGATCCTGACGCAACTGGCGATCCCGCCGTTGTACTGGGATGTGATCGCTGAAAGCTGGCGCGCCCGCGATCCTTCGCTGTATGGGCGGATGGATTTTGCCTGGTGTGGCAATGCACCGGCGAAGCTGCTGGAGTACAACGCTGATACGCCCACCTCGTTGTATGAATCGGCTTATTTCCAGTGGTTGTGGCTGGAAGATGCCCGGAGCAGCGGCGTTATTCCGCGCGATGCCGATCAGTACAATGCCATTCAGGAGCGCCTGATTTCACGCTTTAGCGAGCTTTATAGCCGGGAGCCGTTTTATTTTTGCTGCTGTCAGGACACCGACGAAGACAGGAGTACCGTGCTGTACTTGCAGGACTGCGCTCAGCAGGCAGGACAGGAGTCGCGGTTTATCTACATTGAAGATCTCGGTTTGGGCGTCGGCGGTGTACTGACCGATCTTGATGATAATGTCATCCAGCGTGCATTTAAGCTGTATCCGCTGGAGTGGATGATGCGTGACGATAACGGTCCGCTGCTGCGCAAGCGTCGTGAGCAGTGGGTGGAGCCGTTATGGAAAAGTATCTTGAGTAACAAAGGGCTAATGCCGCTGCTTTGGCGCTTCTTTCCTGGTCATCCTAATCTTCTGGCGTCCTGGTTTGAGGGCGAAAAACCGCAGATCGCCGCTGGCGAAAGCTATGTGCGTAAACCGATCTACTCACGCGAGGGCGGTAACGTCACCATTTTCGACGGTCAGAATAACGTCGTTGACCACGCTGATGGTGATTACGCCGATGAACCGATGATCTATCAGGCGTTTCAACCGCTACCGCGATTTGGCGATAGTTACACGCTGATTGGTAGCTGGATTGTCGATGATGAAGCGTGTGGTATGGGGATTCGTGAAGATAACACGCTGATCACTAAAGACACTTCGCGTTTTGTTCCGCACTACATTGCGGGTTAAGAATGTTTTAGCAATCTCTTTCTGTCAGGAATCCGTGGCAGTGACCATACTAATGGTGACTGCCATTGATGGAGGGAGACACAGTGCACTGGCAAACTCACACTGTTTTTAATCAACCTATACCCTTAAATAACAGCAATTTATACCTGTCTGATGGCGCGCTCTGCGAAGCGGTAACGCGCGAAGGCGCTGGTTGGGATAGCGATTTTCTCGCCAGTATTGGTCAGCAACTCGGAACGGCAGAATCCCTTGAACTGGGGCGGCTGGCGAATGTAAACCCACCTGAACTGTTGCGCTACGATGCCCAGGGGCGACGTCTGGACGATGTCCGTTTCCATCCCGCATGGCACCTGCTGATGCAGGCGTTATGTACCAATCGGGTACACAACCTGGCCTGGGAAGAAGATGCTCGCTCCGGCGCATTTGTGGCGCGGGCGGCGCGTTTTATGTTGCACGCGCAGGTTGAGGCCGGGTCGTTATGCCCGATAACGATGACCTTCGCCGCTACGCCATTGCTGTTACAGATGCTACCCGCGCCGTTTCAGGACTGGACCACGCCGCTGTTGAGCGATCGCTACGATTCTCACTTATTGCCAGGTGGGCAAAAACGCGGTTTGTTGATTGGCATGGGAATGACGGAAAAGCAGGGCGGTTCCGATGTGATGAGCAACACCACTCGCGCCGAACGTCTGGACGATGGGTCTTATCGGCTGGTGGGGCATAAATGGTTTTTCTCGGTGCCACAAAGCGACGCGCATCTGGTGCTGGCACAGACCTCGGGCGGTTTGTCCTGCTTTTTTGTGCCGCGATTTTTGCCTGACGGGCAACGCAACGCGATTCGCCTGGAGCGTCTGAAAGATAAGTTAGGTAATCGTTCCAATGCCAGTTGCGAAGTGGAGTTTCAGGATGCCATTGGCTGGTTGCTGGGTCAGGAAGGGGAAGGGATTCGCCTGATCCTGAAAATGGGCGGGATGACGCGTTTTGATTGTGCTCTGGGTAGCCATGCCATGATGCGCCGAGCGTTCTCGCTGGCGATATATCACGCTCATCAACGCCATGTATTTGGTAATCCGTTAATCGAACAGCCTCTGATGCGCCATGTCTTAAGTCGCATGGCGCTTCAGCTTGAAGGGCAAACAGCGTTGTTGTTTCGTCTGGCGCGGGCGTGGGATCGACGTGCCGATGCCAAAGAAGCTCTGTGGGCGCGTTTATTTACGCCTGCGGCGAAATTTGTTACCTGCAAACGTGGCATTCCGTTTGTGGCTGAAGCGATGGAGGTGCTGGGCGGTATTGGCTATTGCGAAGAGAGCGAACTACCGCGACTTTATCGGGAGATGCCGGTAAACAGTATTTGGGAAGGCTCTGGCAATATTATGTGCCTCGATGTGCTGCGCGTTCTTAATAAGCAAGCGGGCGTCTACGATTTGCTGTCGGAAGCGTTTATGGAAGTGAAAGGGCAAGATCGTTATTTTGATCGCGCGGTTCGTCGTTTACAGCAGCAGTTGCGTAAGCCAGCTGAAGAACTGGGGCGAGAGATTACTCATCAGCTATTCCTGCTGGGCTGCGGTGCGCAAATGTTGAAATATGCCTCTCCGCCAATGGCACAGGCGTGGTGTCAGGTGATGTTAAATACGCGCGGTGGCGTGCGGTTGTCAGAGCAGATCCAGAATGATTTATTGCTGCGGGCGACGGGGGGAGTGTGTTTGTAAGCGTATACGACGCTGGTTTCGATTAACTAAATGAAATATGTGAAAATTGTAGGCCGGACAAGGCGCTCGCGCCGTATCCGGCATTGTTCATTCGCTGCAGATGACACTCACGCATACAGTATCGCCTGTACACGCCAGTTATCAGGCTGTTGGTCTTCGTACATGGTAATAATGCGGTACCATGACGCACCTTGTTCATCGGCCTTTAACGCCACGATACGTTCCACGTCCTGCGGATCCCCTGAAATATTGCTAACCGAGATCTGACCTATTTCATTCAGGCCCGTCACGCAGTCAGCACTGGCGAATTCTGCAGACTGTGCCGTGGCGCTCGCAGGGCAAGTCACTAATTGCAGCGAGGGTGAGGCAAGTAATTGTTTCATCGTCAGCTCCATTTTTCGTTTCCCCACATGTGGCAGGGCATTCCATCGCGGTAATAAACGCCCGAGCTTCCCGCCGGTAATTTATTGTGCACAGGTAAACGCATAGGGACGCAAAGCAATGTAAAGCTGGCTGTATAAGTTGTCTGATTTATTTACGGTATATACTCGTCATACTTCAAGTTGCATGTGCTGCGTCTGCGTTCACTCACCCCAGTCACTTACTTATGTAAGCTCCTGGGGATTCACTCGCTTGTCGCCTTCCTGCAACTCGAATTATTTAGAGTACAAAATGGCTTGTGAATACCACTGTCCTGTCACGATGGTTTCATCCACCATTACGACAACGTAATAATCAGCTTTTGCAGCGACAGCTTTCGCTCTGATTTCTGCTAATGCGTCATCCGGAGAGCCCCGTACCATCGTGCTTACGCTACCTATTCGCTGTAACCCTTGTGTCTGGTCGCGGCGAATCTCTTGCGGATGGTCCGTTACTGGCGGTGCTGGCTGTGGCGTACCTTGCAGTGCGCTACAGGCGCTTAGCATCAACACCAATAATAAACTGGCAAACCGATAAATAACGCTATTACGTTTCCTGCTAACCATAGTGTAGTGCCTTATTTATTTAACTTGAGGGGAATGTTCCCGAATTGTTACCTGGTACGCGATTTTCGAATGAAAACGTTGTGAAAGCGTAATCCACATCTCAACATTATGAACTAATACGGTCAGCAGAAACTTGTGCTAAGGATTTCTTCATGTCATACCAGACTCAAAGGAGAAAAAAATGATTGAATTAGAATCACGCGTGCTGGCTGATATTCCCGTTCTTCACGCTTATCCCGTAGGGCAAAAAGAAATCCCGTTACCGTGTGTGATTTTTTATCACGGATTTACTTCATCCAGCCTGGTTTATAGTTATTTTGCCGTCGCGCTGGCGCAGGCGGGTTTGCGGGTGATCATGCCGGATGCGCCCAATCACGGTAGCCGTTTTAGTGGCGACGCAGCGCGGCGTTTAAATCAATTCTGGCAAATCTTGCTACAAAGTATGCAGGAATTCACTACTTTACGTGCGGCAATAGCCGAAGAAAACTGGCTGCTTGATGAACGCCTGGCGGTTGGTGGCGCGTCAATGGGCGCAATGACCGCGCTGGGGATTACCGCTCGCCACCCCACGGTGAAATGTACCGCCAGCATGATGGGGTCTGGCTATTTCACATCGCTTGCCCGTTCACTGTTTCCACCGTTGAAGCCTGAAACGCCAGCACAGCAAAACGAATTTAATAACATTATTGCTCCACTGGCAGAGTGGGAAGCGACAAACCACCTGGACGAACTGGGAAGCAGGCCACTGCTGTTGTGGCATGGCCTTGACGATGATGTTGTGCCTGCCGAGGAATCACTACGTTTGCAGCAGGCATTAAGAGAAACGGGACGAGATAAACAGTTAACCTGTTTATGGCAGCCTGGCGTGCGCCACCGTATTACACCCGAGGCGTTAGATGCTGCGGTGACATTTTTCCACCAGCATCTTTAAACACGCAGAATGCTGACCCCTTGCGCTTCCAGCTGTTGCAGGATCTCTGGGTTAGCATTTTTGCCGGTGATCAGCATATCGATTTGATCGGCGCGGCTAAAGAGCATCCCCGCGCGTTCACCAATCTTACTGCTATCGACCAGCACTACCAGTTTCCCTACCACGCTCAACATCTTCTGCTCTGCCATTGCCGTCAGCATATCGGTTTTATATAACCCTTCTGCGGTCAGCCCTTTGCCGCTGGTAAACATCCAGTGCCCGGCATAGAGACTGTTTTCGCTGCCCTGTGGGCTTAAGGTGATGGACTGACTTTTGTTGTACTGCCCGCCCATGATGATCACGCTGTCATGTTCCTGATCGATCAGATAGTTTGCCAGCGGGAGATAATTAGTGATGATTTGCACCGGTTTGCCACACATTTCCCGGCCGAGCAGAAATGCGGTAGAGCCGCAGTTGATGACCACGCTTTCGCCCGGGTTGACCAACTGCGAGGCCGCTTTAGCGATACGTACTTTTTCATCGTGATTCTGCGCCTGATGCAGATTCATCGGCGTCCATCGCGGGCGCTGCTGGGTAATCGCTTCGGCGCCGTTGCGCACTTTTTTCAGTTTGCCGCTTTCGTCGAGTTTATTGATATCGCGTCGCGCGGTTGCAGGCGAAATTCCCAGACGCTCAACGACTTTCTCCACGGTCACAAAGCCCAATTGTGCGAGCATTTCCAGGAGGATTTGATGTCTTTGTGCTTCAGTCATGAGCTATTCCGATAAAATTTGATTTTTTTAGATGATATTTGAAATAGCCAGGAAATACTACGCCGGATAGCGCGAACAGATCCACGCTACCCGGTATAAACGACAGATTACAGGAACGATTTGAACGGCAGATCCGGTTCAATGGTGAAGCAATCGTCAAAACCACGCGGATAGTGATACTCGAAGTTATCTTTATCCAACGGCCAGGTAAACTTGCCACCGACCTGCCAGATAAACGGCTTAAAGCCATACTTCAGACGATCTTTTTTCATCTCCCACAGTACGCGGATTTCCTGCGGATCGGCCTGGAAGTTTGACCAGATATCATGGTGGAACGGGATAACTACTTTCGCATTCAACGCTTCGCCCATACGCAGCATATCGGCGCTGGTCATTTTGTCGGTAATACCGCGTGGGTTCTCACCGTACGATCCTAACGCCACGTCGATCTGATGCTCGTTGCCATGTTTTGCATAGTAGTTAGAGTAGTGGGAATCGCCGCTGTGATACAGAGAACCGCCCGGTGTTTTGAACAGATAGTTTACTGCGCGATCGTCCATACCATCTGGCAGCACGCCAGCCGCTTTTTGATCCGCTGGTAGGGTGATCAGTGCCGTACGGTCGAACGCGTCAAGGGCATGAATTTCAATGTCTTTCACTTTTACCACATCGCCTGGTTTGACCACGATGCAGCGTTCTTTCGGTACTCCCCAGCCAATCCATAAATCCACGCAGGTTTTCGGTCCGATAAATGGTACATCATCAGCGCAGTTTTGCATCACGGCGGCGGCCACGTTGACGTCGATGTGATCGTTATGATCGTGAGTAGCCAGTACGGCGTCGATCTGGCGAATCGCAAACGGATCAAGAACAAACGGGGTAGTACGCAGGTTTGGCTGCAGTTTTTTCACGCCAGCCATACGCTGCATCTGGTGACCCTGTTTCATCAGCGGGTTACCGTGACTTTGTTTGCCAGTACCGCACCAGAAATCAACGCAAACGTTGGTGTCACCTTCCGATTTCAGCCAGATCCCAGTACAACCGAGCCACCACATCGCGAATGTACCAGGAGCTACCTGCTCTTGTTCAATTTCTTCATTCAGCCAGCTACCCCACTCCGGGAAAGTGCTCAGGATCCAGGATTCACGGGTGATACTTTTCACTTTACTCATCGCCATTTACCTTCATGATGTTCAATTTGAATCAATATGTGATTGGTTTTGATTAATCCTGACACTATTTTTTCAGGAAGGCAATGACCATTTTTTGACTTTTTGCCAGGGGAGTTGTTGTGGATTTTGAGTGTGGAAAGATTTAATGGAATGTGTAATTCATTTAACTGAATGAATTTAAATGAGTAATTGTTTCTTTGCATGAATCCCACTCTATCAATGTGGAATTATTTGCGTGCCGCGTCACATTTAATCATAAATAATCTTGTTGTGATTACTTTTGAAAATTAGAGTGAATGCACAACATTCCGGGTGTGCGGAATACCCGGTTACCTCTTCTTCAGGAGATCGTTATGGAGATCCTCTACAACATCTTTACCGTTTTTTTTAATCAGGTAATGACCAATGCCCCGCTGTTACTGGGTATCGTGACCTGCCTGGGCTACATCCTGCTGCGTAAAAGCGTCAGCGTGATTATCAAAGGCACCATCAAAACGATTATCGGTTTTATGCTGCTGCAGGCCGGGTCCGGCATCCTGACCAGCACCTTCAAACCGGTGGTGGCGAAAATGTCGGAAGTCTACGGTATCAACGGTGCTATTTCAGATACTTACGCTTCGATGATGGCCACTATCGAGCGCATGGGCGATGCCTATAGCTGGGTAGGGTACGCGGTGCTGCTGGCACTGGCGCTGAACATTTGTTACGTGCTGCTGCGTCGCATTACCGGTATTCGCACCATCATGCTGACCGGCCACATCATGTTCCAGCAGGCCGGGCTGATTGCCGTTACGCTGTTCATCTTTGGCTACTCCATGTGGACCACCATTATCTGCACGGCGATTCTGGTTTCGCTCTACTGGGGCATTACCTCCAACATGATGTACAAGCCGACTCAGGAAGTGACGGACGGCTGCGGTTTCTCCATCGGTCACCAGCAACAGTTTGCATCATGGATTGCTTATAAAGTCGCGCCGTTCCTGGGCAAAAAAGAGGAGAGCGTTGAAGATCTCAAACTGCCTGGCTGGCTGAACATTTTCCACGACAACATCGTCTCCACGGCGATTGTCATGACCATCTTCTTTGGCGCCATTCTGCTCTCCTTCGGTATCGACACCGTGCAGGCGATGGCAGGCAAAGTGAACTGGACGGTCTACATCCTGCAAACCGGTTTCTCTTTTGCGGTGGCGATCTTCATCATCACTCAGGGCGTGCGCATGTTTGTGGCGGAACTCTCTGAAGCATTTAACGGTATCTCCCAGCGTCTGATCCCAGGTGCGGTTCTGGCGATTGACTGTGCGGCTATCTATAGCTTCGCGCCGAACGCCGTGGTCTGGGGCTTTATGTGGGGCACCATCGGTCAGCTGATTGCGGTTGGCATTCTGGTCGCCTGCGGTTCCTCGATCCTGATTATCCCTGGCTTTATCCCGATGTTCTTCTCCAACGCCACCATCGGCGTGTTCGCTAACCACTTCGGCGGCTGGCGTGCGGCGCTGAAAATTTGTCTGGTGATGGGAATGATCGAAATCTTTGGTTGCGTCTGGGCGGTGAAACTCACCGGTATGAGTGCCTGGATGGGTATGGCGGACTGGTCAATTCTGGCACCACCGATGATGCAGGGCTTCTTCTCCATCGGTATCGCCTTTATGGCCGTCATCATTGTAATTGCACTGGCTTATATGTTCTTCGCTGGCCGCGCGCTGCGCGCAGAAGAAGATGCAGAAAAACAACTGGCAGAACAGTCTGCTTAATAAGGAGTTTTGATTATGACCGTACGTATTCTGGCTGTGTGTGGCAACGGACAAGGCAGTTCCATGATCATGAAGATGAAAGTGGACCAGTTTTTAACCCAGTCGAACATCGACCACACGGTAAATAGCTGCGCGGTTGGCGAATATAAAAGTGAGTTGAGCGGCGCGGATATCATCATCGCTTCTACGCACATTGCGGGCGAAATCACCGTGACCGGCAACAAATACGTGGTTGGCGTGCGCAACATGCTCTCTCCTGCCGACTTTGGCCCGAAATTGCTGGAAGTGATCAAAGAACATTTCCCGCAGGACGTGAAGTAAGGACGCGCCATGAAACTACGTGATTCGCTGGCGGAGAATAAATCTATCCGTCTGCAGGCTGAAGCTGAGACATGGCAGGACGCAGTGAAAATCGGCGTTGACCTGCTGGTGGCGGCGGACATTGTCGAGCCGCGTTACTACCAGGCGATTCTGGATGCGGTTGAACAGCACGGCCCGTACTTTGTGCTCGCTCCAGGCCTGGCAATGCCGCACGGACGCCCGGAAGAGGGCGTTAAGAAAACCGGTTTTGCACTGGTGACGCTGAAAAAGCCGCTGGAGTTCAACCACGAAGATAACGACCCGGTGGATATCCTCATCACCATGGCGGCGGTTGATGCCAACACGCACCAGGAAGTGGGCATCATGCAGATCGTCAACCTGTTTGAAGATGAAGAGAATTTCGACCGTTTACGTGCCTGCCGTACCGAGCAGGAAGTACTGGATCTCATTGACCGCACCAACGCGGCAGCTTAAGAAGGAATTGAAGATGTCATTACCGATGTTGCAAGTCGCGCTGGACAACCAGACTATGGATAGCGCCTACGAAACCACTCGCCTGATTGCCGAAGAAGTCGACATTATCGAAGTGGGCACCATTCTGTGCGTGGGCGAAGGCGTGCGTGCGGTTCGTGACCTGAAAGCGCTTTACCCGCACAAAATCGTACTGGCTGACGCCAAAATTGCCGATGCGGGCAAAATTCTTTCTCGCATGTGCTTCGAAGCCAACGCTGACTGGGTGACCGTGATTTGCTGTGCGGATATCAACACCGCCAAAGGCGCGCTGGACGTAGCAAAAGAGTTTAACGGCGACGTACAGATCGAACTGACCGGCTACTGGACCTGGGAACAGGCGCAGCAGTGGCGCGATGCAGGTATTGGGCAGGTGGTTTATCACCGCAGCCGTGACGCGCAGGCCGCAGGCGTGGCGTGGAGCGAAGCAGATATCACCGCGATCAAACGTCTTTCCGATATGGGCTTTAAAGTCACCGTCACTGGTGGCCTGGCGCTGGAAGATCTGCCGCTGTTCAAAGGTATTCCGATTCATGTGTTTATCGCGGGTCGCAGCATCCGTGATGCCGCTTCTCCAGTGGAAGCCGCGCGTCAGTTCAAACGTTCCATCGCCGAACTGTGGGGCTAAGGAGCGGATATGTTGTCCAAACAGATCCCGCTTGGCATCTATGAGAAAGCGCTCCCCGCCGGGGAGTGCTGGCTGGAACGGCTGCAACTGGCAAAAACGCTGGGCTTCGATTTTGTCGAGATGTCGGTAGATGAAACGGACGATCGCCTGTCGCGCCTCGACTGGAGCCGCGAGCAGCGTCTGGAGCTGGTGAATGCGATTGTTGAAACCGGCGTGCGCGTGCCGTCCATGTGCCTTTCGGCCCATCGTCGTTTCCCGCTGGGCAGCGAAGATGACGCGGTGCGGGCGCAGGGGCTGGAGATTATGCGCAAAGCTATCCAGTTCGCCCAGGACGTTGGCATTCGCGTGATCCAGCTGGCGGGCTATGACGTTTACTATCAGGAAGCCAATAACGAAACGCGTCGTCGTTTCCGTGACGGGCTGAAAGAGAGTGTTGAGATGGCAAGCCGCGCGCAGGTGACGCTGGCAATGGAGATCATGGATTACCCATTGATGAACTCCATCAGCAAGGCGCTGGGCTACGCGCACTATCTCAACAACCCGTGGTTCCAGCTCTACCCGGATATCGGCAACCTGTCGGCGTGGGACAACGATGTGCAGATGGAGTTGCAGGCCGGAATCGGGCATATCGTCGCGGTGCATGTTAAAGACACCAAACCGGGCGTCTTCAAAAAATGTGCCGTTTGGCGAAGGTGTAGTGGATTTCGAACGTTGTTTCGAAACTCTCAAACAGAGTGGCTATTGCGGGCCGTACCTGATTGAGATGTGGAGCGAAACGGCGGAAGACCCGGCGGCAGAAGTGGCGAAAGCGCGTGATTGGGTGAAAGCGCGCATGGCCAAAGCTGGCATGGTGGAGGCGGCATAATGCAAAAGCTAAAACAGCAGGTGTTTGAAGCCAACATGGATCTGCCGCGCTACGGGCTGGTGACCTTTACCTGGGGCAACGTCAGCGCCATTGACCGCGAACGCGGGCTGGTGGTGATCAAGCCCAGCGGCGTCGCCTACGAAACCATGAAAGCAGACGATATGGTGGTGGTCGATATGAGCGGTAAGGTGGTGGAAGGGGAATATCGTCCGTCTTCCGACACCGCGACGCATCTCGAACTCTACCATCGTTACCCGTCGCTTGGCGGCATTGTGCATACCCACTCCACTCATGCCACCGCATGGGCGCAGGCGGGGCTGGCGATCCCGGCGTTAGGCACCACGCACGCCGATTACTTCTTTGGCGACATCCCGTGCACGCGCGGATTAAGCGAAGAAGAGGTGCAGGGTGAGTACGAACTGAACACCGGCAAAGTGATTATCGAAACGCTGGGCAACGCCGAGCCGCTGCATACGCCGGGAATTGTGGTGTATCAGCACGGACCGTTCGCCTGGGGGAAAGATGCCCACGACGCGGTGCATAACGCGGTAGTGATGGAAGAAGTGGCGAAAATGGCGTGGATTGCGCGCAGTATTAATCCACAACTCAATCACATCGACAGCTTCCTGATGAATAAACACTTCATGCGTAAGCACGGTCCCAACGCCTATTACGGGCAGAAGTAAAACACGCGCTGCGGAAATTTCCTTCTTCGGGAGATAACTGGTCTGATTCCGCAGCCGTTTTTCAAAAAAATGCCCCCGGAGAAGGGGGCAAAGCAAACTATGGCAATGTTTCGTTGGTTATACCTGGTGCTAGCGATAAATATCCGCGCTGGCGTGCATATTGCCGTTACTCCCCGGTTCTCGCATCAGAATCACGTGGTAGTACGTTGCGCCTTGCGCATCTGTCTCTTCATTCAGTGCCTGGCGAGCTTCACTTTCAGTGGCGAAGTTATGGTTGATATAAATCACGCCTAAGCTCTGTACGTCGTCCATATTTCTGGCCTGGTGGTTATTAATTTCAATGGCTGCCCATGTATTTGCACTTAGCAAAAGCACAGCCAGAAGGGCTAAAACACGGCTGAACATAGATACCTCCTCAACGGCTGACTTTGTGTGCTCTCCTCTGTGATGATCTTCTGATTTAATTTTAATCAATGATAAAGAAGTTGATGGTGACCATTTCTGATGCAGTTGTTCGAAAAAACACTGTGACGGAATGTGATGAACTTCAAATCAGCGAGTTAGTTCTTTTGAGCGAAAGATGAGATTTATTTGTCGGCTGGCCTTGAGTTTAGCGGGGCATACAAGTACTATAACGCGTCATTTTTCAGCCGACCTTTAACACGTTCCTTGCCTCCCCGGGATTCGGCTGACCCAGACAGGAGGCTGAATAATCCGTAAGGAGCAATTCGATGCGTCATTACGAAATCGTTTTTATGGTCCATCCTGACCAGAGCGAACAGGTTCCGGGCATGATCGAGCGCTACACTGCTGCCATCACTGGTGCAGAAGGCAAGATCCACCGTCTGGAAGACTGGGGCCGCCGTCAGCTGGCTTACCCGATCAACAAACTGCACAAAGCACACTACGTTCTGATGAACGTTGAAGCTCCGCAGGAAGTGATCGATGAGCTGGAAACTACCTTCCGCTTCAACGATGCCGTTATCCGCAGCATGGTTATGCGTACCAAGCACGCTGTTACCGAAGCATCTCCGATGGTTAAAGCGAAAGACGAGCGCCGTGAGCGTCGCGATGATTTCGCAAACGAAACCGCAGATGATGCTGAAGCTGGGGATTCTGAAGAGTAATTTCTGATGACCAACCGTCTGGTGTTGTCCGGCACCGTGTGCAGGACTCCCCTTCGAAAGGTCAGTCCATCAGGAATTCCTCACTGCCAGTTCGTGCTTGAGCATCGTTCTGTGCAGGAGGAAGCCGGTTTTCACCGGCAGGCGTGGTGCCAAATGCCCGTTATTGTTAGCGGATACGAAAACCAGGCCATTACTCACAGTATAACGGTCGGCAGTCGCATAACCGTTCAGGGGTTCATTTCATGCCACAAGGCAAAGAACGGACTGAGCAAAATGGTTTTGCATGCCGAGCAGATTGAATTGATAGATTCTGGAGACTAGCCATATGGCACGTTATTTCCGTCGTCGCAAGTTCTGCCGTTTCACCGCGGAAGGCGTTCAAGAGATCGACTATAAAGATATCGCTACGCTGAAAAACTACATCACCGAAAGCGGTAAGATTGTCCCAAGCCGTATCACCGGTACCCGTGCAAAATACCAGCGTCAGCTGGCTCGCGCTATCAAACGCGCTCGCTACCTGTCCCTGCTGCCGTACACTGATCGCCATCAGTAATCGGTCACGGTCCATTAATACGACTTTGAGAGGATAAGGTAATGCAAGTTATTCTGCTTGATAAAGTAGCAAACCTGGGTAGCCTGGGTGATCAGGTAAATGTTAAAGCGGGCTATGCTCGTAACTTCCTGGTACCGCAGGGTAAAGCTGTTCCAGCTACCAAGAAAAACATTGAATTCTTCGAAGCACGTCGCGCTGAACTGGAAGCTAAACTGGCTGAAGTTCTGGCAGCAGCTAATGCTCGCGCTGAGAAAATCAATGCACTGGAAACTGTTACCATCGCGTCTAAAGCTGGCGACGAAGGTAAACTGTTCGGTTCCATCGGTACTCGCGACATCGCTGACGCTGTAACTGCAGCTGGCGTTGAAGTGGCTAAGAGCGAAGTTCGTCTGCCGAACGGCGTTCTGCGTACCACTGGCGAACACGAAGTGAGCTTCCAGGTTCACAGCGAAGTATTCGCGAAAGTGATCGTAAACGTAGTAGCTGAATAATTCGTTATTCAACGAGACGTAAAAAACGCCGACCTTGTGTCGGCGTTTTGCTTTTAGTGATAAAAACCTCAGAAACAGCTGTTCCCTTCATAAAGTTCTCTTACTATTCCTTTTATAAAAAATCCTCAGGACCAATACCTGGCCCCAGCCTCGCCGCTGGTAGCTCGTGTCATGTTTTTTTACGCGGAAAACATGACAAAAGCATCAATACAGCGTCTCCCTTGTAAGATAATAAAAACAATAAGTTATGTGATAATGCGCTGTTATTTTATTGTTTTTTTAGATAAAAAGATAAAATATTATCGCTTCTATGGGGCTGATTGCTTGATGTGCAAAGTAAAAGATCGTTTAGCCGAAAAATGCTAATATTATGGTTATTACGGTCGTAAAAAGATAAAATATTATCACTATGGGTAAAAAAACAGCACCGTTACTCCCTTATACGAATCAGATGCTTAGTGAATTTGGTGAGCGGCTGAAACTTGCTCGTTTACGACGCAGGCTTACCGCAAAGCAAGTTGCTGAACGTGCCGGGATGTCGCCAATAACATTGCGCTCTCTGGAGTCAGGAAGTGCAGGGGTCACTATAGGGGCATATTTGTCTGTGATGCAGGTTTTAGGTCTGGAAACGGATTTAAATAAGCTTGCAGCTGAAGACGACTTAGGGCGTCAGCTCCAGGATTCCCGTTTGATTAAAAAAAGAGGGCTTTCTCGTTCATCCGGTAAGAGTGAAGAAGAGATTCAGACAGCCTCATTTCAGACGAAACGCGAGAAAGAAGGTCATCTCACCACGGATTTAACAGCACTGGCAAAAGACTCAACGCCAACTATTCCAGGGGAAACGTCCACCTCTCTTGCTGCACTATTACAACCGATAAAAAAACCGATAAAAGGAAATTAATTATGGCATTAATCGGAGTGTATGCGGATTGGGAAGGCCTGGATGGTCCGGAGCGGATTGGTTATTTACACAGTCGTCGCACCCGGGCGCGTGAGATATTTGAGTTTGAGTACGATAAAAAGGCGCTTGCAGATCCTGCACTTAATTTTATTCAGTTAGATCCTGAAATAATGTTGTATGAGGGAGCACAGTACCCAATTCCTCCTAAGGATAAATTTGGTGCATTTAGTGATTCCTGCCCGGATCGTTGGGGGCGTATGCTAATGAAGCGTCGTTTTGAGAGGGATATTCGAGACGGGTTATTTGATAAAGACTCCCACCTTTATGAGTCCGACTATCTATTAGGTGTTCATGATCTTTATCGGGTTGGGGCTCTTCGATATAAACTTGAAGACACTGGAGAGTTTCTTGATAACCGCATTGATGTTGCAGCCCCACCATTTACCGAAATAGCGAGTCTGGAAAGAGCTAGCCGGGCAATTGAAGAAGATCCTGATAATAGAGAACTCATGGGGCAAAAATGGTTAAGAATGCTAATCGCTCCGGGGGGATCATTAGGGGGTGCACGTCCGAAAGCCAGTGTTGTTGATGAAGCCGGACATCTCTACATCGCTAAATTTCCCAGTGCAAAAGATGAGTATGATGTTGGTGGATGGGAAATGGTCGTTAATGCACTTGCTGTTGGCTGTGGACTGAATGTTGCACCTGCTCAGGCGCATAAATTTGCCAGCAATTACCATTGTTTTATGGTTCGTCGTTTTGACCGCACTAATGCGGGAAGGCGTCTGCATTTTGCTTCGGCTATGACACTAACCAGGCATCAGGATGGTGAAGATGCCTCTACAGGTGTAAGTTATCTGGAATTAGCAGATATTCTTATCAGGCATGGCGCGCAGACTAATACTGATCTTAAGGAACTCTGGTCCAGGATTGTTTTTAATATTCTTGTTTCTAATACCGATGACCATTTACGTAATCATGGATATATTTTGATACCGGGAAAAGGTTGGCGGCTTTCTGAGGCATATGATTTGAATCCTGTTGCCAGGTCTGACGGTCTAAAACTCAATATTACGGAAAATGATAACGCACTTGATTTGGAATTAGCTCGAGAAGTTGCGGAGTATTTTCGACTTGGTTTGACAGAAGCAGATGACATTATTGCTAATTTTAGAGGGATTGTCAGTCAGTGGCGAACCATTGCCGAGCGTCTTAGATTACCTGGTCGTGAACAAGAGTTAATGGCAGAGGCGTTCAGGGCGTCAATCTAGAACAATTATTTCGATATATACGGTAAGGGCCGCAATAAGCAGCCCTATTAAGATAATTACTTAGCCGCCTGAATGTCAGCCAGCATTGGGGCAAGGGCAGGGTTATCCTTAGCAAAGGCTGCGTACATCGGCTGCACTTTCTCGATAAACGGTGCCTTATCAACCTGATAGACTTTCACGCCCATTTTATCCAGTTTAGCGAATTCTTTTTTCTCTTCCTCGCTCCACAAGTCTTTCATGTAGCTCATTGATTCTTTCGCTGCTTTTAATATAACTGACTGATTTTCTGGGCTAAGTTTATCAAACGCAGCATTGCTCATCAGAACCACATCGGGAACCATAGTGTGTTCGTCAAGGCTGAAGGATTTTGCCACTTCACCGTGACGCATGGTGGTCAGCGCCATCACACTGTTTTCTGCCATATCAACCACACCTTGCTGTAAGGCTGTATACAGCTCGCCGTAATCCAGTGGCGTCGGGTTACCGCCCATGACTTTGATCATTTCAACTGCGCCAGGACTTGGCTGAACACGGACTTTCATGCCTTTCAGATCGTCTGGTTTCAGCACAGGTTTATTGCCGTAGAAGCTGCGGGCGCCTCCATCATAGAACGTCAGACCGAAATAACCTTTGTTTTTTGTTGAGTCGAGGATTTTCCTTCCGATATCGCCCTGCATGACCTGATAATAATGATCACGATCGCGGAACAAATAAGGCAGGCTAAATAATTTATAAGAATTTTCAAATGCTTCCATTTCTGCCGCATTGGTTTTTACCAGTGGAATTGCGCCAGAACGAATCAGCTCCATTGTTTCTCGTTGAGTACCCAATGTTCCATTTGGATAAATACGAATAGTAATATCACCGTTAGAGTACTCTTTGCTCTTTTTCGCAAAGAACTCCATCGCTTTATGAACAGGGTGAGACTTATCCTGATTATGGCTAAGTTTTAATGTCACTGCCCAGGACTGGCTTGCGGATAACATAAGAACAGCACCGATAATGCCAGCGGATACTTTTATTTTCATAGATGTTCCTTTTCTAATAAATATGGCGGCAGGTGCCGCCAGTGAATGCATATCAGTAGCCCAGTGCTCTTGGCAATGCCATACTGATTTGCGGAATATAGGTCACCATTGCCAGCACCAATACCATCACGGCATAGAATGGCAGCATAGGTTTGATAATTTTATTAATCGGTAATTTAGATACACTACAACCGACAAATAACACACTGCCTACAGGCGGAGTACAAATACCGATACACATGTTCAGTACCATGACAATACCAAAGTGAATCGGGTCCATGCCCAGTTCGGTGACAACCGGTAAAAATATCGGGGTGAAAATCAGTACCGCTGGCGTCATATCCATAAATGTGCCAATGATCAACAAGATAATATTGATAATAAGCAGGATTACTATTGGATTATCAGAAATGGTATTGAGCAAATCGAGGATCAGGAAGGGGACGTCAGCGTTGGACATAGCCCATGACATGCCCATTGAAGAGCCGATCAATAACAAAACAATTGCTGTGGTAATCACTGATTCCAGAAATATTTTAGGTAAATCCTTAACTGATATTTCACGATAGAGAACCAGCGCGAGGAAAAGAGTATAAATTACCGCAATTGCCGAAGCTTCGGTTGGGGTAAAAATACCGCTTAGTACGCCACCCATAATTAACACAATCAGGAAAATGCTGGGGATCGCCATCCATATAGCCACTCCAGCCTGGCGCAAAGTCGGACGTTCTGGTTTTGGATAACCGCGACGTACCGCGATAATACCGGCGACGACCATCAGCGCCAGGCCCAGTAAAATTCCCGGAACATACCCTGCCAGGAACAGTGCAGCAATAGACGTACCGCCGCTGACCAGTGAATAGACGATCAACGTATTGCTTGGTGGAATAAGTAAACCAGTAGGAGCAGAAGCAACGTTAACCGCAGTGCTGAATGCCGGGTCGTAGCCTTCTTTAACCTGTTGCGGATGCATGACACCGCCCATCGCCGCCGCCGAAGCAACAGCCGAACCAGAAATTGCCCCGAACAGCATATTGGCAAGAATATTACAGTGAGCAAGTGAGCCTGGCAGACGACCGCCAAGAATTCGGGCAAAGTTAATTAGCCTTCGCGCTATTCCTCCGTGATTCATAATGTTGCCAGACAAGATAAAAAATGGGATTGCCAACAACGTAAAACTATCTAACCCGGAGGCTAACTTTTGGGAAACCACACTCAATGCTGAGTTGAAATCGAGTTGTGTGGAAATTGATGCCAGTGTCGATAAACCAATGGCATAAACAATAGGTACACCTAATGCCAACATAAAAAAGAAGGCACCAAATAACACAATAATAGGTAACCAGTAATCCATAATTTCTCCATTCCTACTATGGTTGGTTGTTGTTTGTTATCTTTAGAGTGGTTGTTTAAGTTCGGTTAAAACCATATCTATGGTGTATATGATAATAAGTACACCACTAATCGGGATGCTCATATAGATATATCCCATCTGCCAGCCTAAAGCGGGTGAGGTTTGACCTGAATCGAATGTGTCCATCGTTAATTGCCCACCACCATATACCATAATGATGGTAGCGAAGATAATAACGATAATCTGAATACACAAAAATAAATGACGTCGGGCTTTTCCTTTCAGCATCATAGGTAGCAGGTCAATCGCCAGATGCCGGTTTTGCCCTGCGGTGTACGCACCACCAAAAAGTCCAAGACAAATAAAGAGCAAACGGCTGAGTTCATCTGTAAAAATACTGGGACTATTAAATATAAATCGTGCAGCCACCTGCCATGTCACACATGCCACAATGATCGCCAAAATGGTAATATTCAATGTTGCAAGCAGAGCATTAATAGATCTAATTATATTTCGCATAGTGATTAACCTTTGCAATATCATTCATCCTGTGGCTGGTAAATTGTCCCATTAAGAAAGTCAGGCCAATTTTTTTCAAACCAGATGCTGTGGATAATGGGAAACTCACGAACAGTAGTATTTCTGACTTGAAATGCACCGTTGCAATAATGAATGAGTAACTTATTCTTTTTATCCTCTATACGCTCTGAACGAAAGCGCCATGCATCACAAAAACCATTTCGTGTTTGTGGGATAGAATTACCGGCTTCATCCATAACCATCCGCGCCCCGCGACTACCGCCACCTGCATCAATATAATGCGTCAACTGTGTCAATACCGCGGCAGAGGTCAGTGCCATATGCCGCCACATAAATAGCTCGGCAATTTCGCCTACGTGGTTGATGGTCAAACCGTGTTGCTGCACAAATTCACTCAACAGCAGGGCGTCACGGGTGGCGTGGCGAACTTTATCGGCATGACAAATAAATCCAGCGTAATCAGACATTCGTGCCTGGATTTTTTCTTTCGCCGTTGTCAGCGTCATTCCGTTCTCGTTTGCCAGCGCCTGAGTGATGATCTCTCTGACAGTAGACAACGGCGAGGCTGCCAGCTTTGCAATATCTCCATTAACAGACCGCTTTTGGGAGCAACCAATAAAACGCGCCAGGCGCACGGCAAAAACCTGTCCGGCATTCAGTGCCGCGCCGCCAGGCCGGGTAACGCCGTGAGTTCCGGCAACTTCTCCCACCGCGAAGCAACCGGGCAGGGAGGTTTGCCCCCAGATATCCACTTCTATACCGCCATTCATATGCTGATTATTCATGGCAAACTGCAGAGGCTGCGCGGTGAGATCGTAACCGTGCATCTTATACAGCGAGATAGACAGCGGATTCATTCGTTGCAGGCGTTCGATGGGCGATTGCGCCAGGGCGCCATTATTTTCCAGATACGCATGAACGTCGGCATCCAGCCGCTCTAATGAGAACGGCAAATCACCAGGTACGGCTTCAGGATTGCGATTGAAATCCATAAAAACCTGGCGACCACGTTGCTGTTCCTGCGCCACCGCCATATCCAGCAAGCTTGAACCAAAATCCATCACCCGCGTGGCATGGAACGGCCACTGATAGCCCTTACGGAAGATGTTTGAAGCCAGTTCCTGGGTAGTGCGATAGTAATCTGCAAGGAAGTTATACTCGTTGCCCTCAGCATCCACAGAATAGATATACGGGATCACCTGTACATAGGTGCCAGACAAATTCCACGGAAAGGTGCAGCGCGGCGTGCCAATACCAAACTGGCTTTCTGTCAGATTGGTTAGCGTCAAACCTTCTTCCAGTGCCAGTCCCAGCGAGCCGAAGCATTTATGTGGATAAACACTGTCGCGATAAAGTTCGCCCGGTCCGCCCGTTGCCAGTACCACATTGGGCGTAGTCACAATGGCCAGCCCCCAGGGGTTATGGGCGCGGGAACCGGTTGCGAGAATAGCCCCCGCAACGCGATCTTCGCCATTCTCTCCGCACTGATGCAGGAGCTTAATCACCGTTGCACTGGTCAACATTGGGATGGCGAGGCGCTGCACTTCCTCCAGCAATACTTTCACCATCAGGCGAGAAGTGCGCGGTCCACAGGAGGTTGCGCGTCCGGCTTCGTCATGGTCGGTTTGATAACGGAGAATTGCGCCATAGCGATCTTCCGGTAATTCCAGACCAAGATATTGCAGACCGCCGAGGGTATGCAGGGAACCGACCGCCTCGACATAAGCGGTGTCGTGATCCATTGCGCCGCCGCTCGCCAGTGCTTCCGCCAGTTTGGCGAAGTTGTCACCGTTGCCCGCAGTAGCGGCGGTAAACAGTGTCTGTTTATCGGAACCAGAGCATGCCGACGTTCCCATATATAACCCGGCGGTGGCGATCAGCACATTTTGCTGACGACGTTTTAGCTCTACTGCCGCACGTAATCCTGCTGCGCCGCTACCAACGACCAGCGCATCAACTTGCCAGATCGGGTAATCAACATCCTCAACGGTGACAATTGACGTTGGTTCTGCTGACACAAACCCCTTCGGGAAAGTGACGTGCGTCAGCGCATCGAGGATGGTGTCATCAAGCTGACTCATGCATCCTCCATTGGCGTAAACAGGCTGCTTTCCATCAGGCGCGGCTGATTGATAATCGGGCGGAAGGCCATGAACGGCAGAATGTCGCGCTCAATCTCCACACCCGGCGCGATCTCAATTAATTCAACGCCTTCTGCCGTTAACTGGAATACCGCGCGTTCGGTGATATACAGCACCTCCTGACCGCTTTGCTGTGCGTACGCGGCGCTAAAGGTAATTTTTTCCACCTGGGTAACCAGTTTAGGGATTTGACCTGACTGGGCGATATGCAAGCCATCTGGCGTTACATCGATCTTGCTGCCTTTGGCGTCAAACGTGCCGCAGAACACCACTTTACGGGCGTTTTGTGCAATTTCGAGGAAGCCGCCGGGGCCGATCAGATTGCCATTGAGATGCGAGACGTTGACGTTACCGTGCTGATCCATCTCTCCCATACCGAGGAAGGTGATATCGATGCCGCCGCCACTGTAGAACTCAAATTGATCGAGTGATGGAATAATGGCGTCGGCGTTACGGGCACAGCCGAAAAACGCATCATCCAGCATCATACCGTTATGCACGCCTTGCTCGACGCTTAGCCATAAACTTTGGTAAGGAACGCCTTCGCGCAGCGCAACCCCAGGAATGCCGCCGGGAATGCCAAAGCCAAAGTTGGTTGAAGCGCCAGCCACCAGTTCGCGAGCTGCCCGACGGGCAATCAGGCGACGTACCGGATGACTAACCAGTTCAATAGCGTCGTTAGAACTCAGACGGCGATGTTGGCCGCTAATGGTCAGGTCGTAACCGCCAAGATAGGTTTGCGGTTGTTCGCGGTGTTCAACGATGCCATCGACCAGAATCCCCGGAAGCTTGACTCTACGTGGTTCAAGCGCGCCTGCTTCCAGTACATCGCGCACCTGTACGAACACTTTGCCGCCGCTGTTGTGTGCTGCCAGCGCCATCGAATAGCTATCCATATCAATCGCTTCTTCTTCGAGGCTGACGTTGCCACGCGGATCGGCATAAGTGCCGCGCAAAATGGCATAGTCCACTTTGAAAGGGCGATAGCGGAGTTTGGTTTCACCATCAATTTCAATCAGTTCTACCAGATCATCGGTGGTGCAAGCGTTTGACTTCCCGCCGCCATTACGCGGATCAACAAACGATCCCAACCCTACGTGGGTAAAAAGTCCCGGACGTCCGGCGCCGATCTCCCGCAGCAGAGCCTGAATTACGCCGCCCGGGAAGCAGTAGGCTTCAATGGCATTGTTTTTCACCAGTTCCTGCATTTTGGGCGACCAGGTAAAGTGTCCGGCAATTATGCGTTTGAGCATTTCGGCATGAGCGAAGCGATTGGTACCTTTGCTGTCGCGATCGCCAATACCCAGCGAGTGGATTAATGTCAGATCGCGCGGGTGTCCGGTTTGCAGAAAACGAGCTTCAATGGCTGCCATAATATGGTCGGCTTCCACCATGCCGCCGCCGTTACCGCTAATGGCAATGGTTGCGCCGTCCTGAATTTGCGCCGCCAGTGCCTCGGCGGTTGTTATCTTACGCATACAATTTCCTTATTGATTGTGGAAGCTCACGCTACTTTTTTCGGCAAACGCGCGCGTCGCCTGCTGGCAATCCTGAGTAGCAGACATTAACCCTGCCAGTAACTGGTGCGAGTAATCGGCGTGTTTATTTTCCAGCGCCAGAATCAGCTGCTTAATATGCGCCAGCGCCACCGGCCCACATTTTTCCAGCTGCGCTAACTGATTCGCCATCCAGCTTTCTACCTGTTCTTTTTCCACCACTTCATCAATTAAATTCGCCGCCTGGGCTTCATGTGCCGTCAGACGTTTCCCCAGCATCAGCATCTGGCGACCGACCACCGGACCGACCTGATTAAGCACGCGTTCAATGCCCATCCAGCCAGGCACCATACCGAGCATCACTTCCGGGTTAGAGAATTTCGCGCTGGGGCGAGCAATACGAATATCGCAGCACAAAGCAAGTTCAATCCCACCGCCGATGGTATGACCGTTGAGATTCGCAACGGTTAATTGGGGTAAATTGCGCAGACGATTAAAAAACGTCATTACCGCGTTTAATCCATTTTCTGCCCATATCTAATGGCGAATAGGCTGACCACGATTTAATATCGCCGCCTGCACAAAAGAATTTATCGCCGGTAGCAGTTAATTCGACTAATCGTAATGTGGTGTCGTTTTCAATTTCATTTAAATAATGGTCGAGAGATTCAATCATCTCTTCGTTAATAGCATGACATTTATCTTCACGATTCAATGTCAGGCGGCAGGAAGCTGCCGCTCTGCTGAACAGAACGGGTTGGTCACTCATGATCATTCCTTAACAATAATGCGCGATGCGATCGACGCTAATATCCAACGTGCTGTTAATATCTTGCTGCCACCAGTAGGGGGAGAATATTTCCAGTTCAATAGCGCCATTAAATCCGGCGTTTTCAACCAGCCGACGGATTGACGGAATATTGATGACGCCATCTCCCGGCATTCCCCGATCATTGACCAGATCGGTGGTTGGTACTAACCAGTCGGAAACATGAAACGCGAGAATGCGTTTTCCGGCACGCAGGATTTGGCTGGCGAGCTCCGGATCCCACCAAACGTGGTAGACATCTACCGCGACGCCGAGGCCAAATTCGCCATCGGGATCGAGTTCATCACACCAGTCCAGCGCCTGGCGTAACGTGCACAAACAGGAACGATCGGCTGCGGTCATCGGGTGCAGCGGTTCCAGCGCAATCGGCACGCCGACCTCTTTCGAATGCGGTAGTAACTGGCGAATCCCTTGTTTCACCTGTTCCCGCGCCTCATACAGATCTTTTGTACCCGTTGGCAGTCCACCAACCACCTGCATATAACAGGCGGCGTTAAGCACGGCGGCGTCGTCCAGCGCCCGGCGGTTATCATCAATCGCCAGTTTGCGTTCCGCCAGCGTCGGTGCGGTGTAGTAAGTGCTACGGCACAAACCGGAAACGCTCATGTTACTGGCGGCGAGTTGGCGGGCGATCTGCTGGAGATCTTCGCCCTGCAATTCTCTGCGCCAGGGGGCGATTGCACCAATACCGCGCGCGGCGCAAGCGTCAATAATGGCGGGCAGCGGCGTTTTATAACCCAGCGTCGCGGTATTAATGCTGAATAAATCAGGGCGTTGTAACAGATCTCTCATGATTCAGCCTCAGAAGCGCGGCATACTTAAGCCGCCGTCGATGGCGACCGCCTGACCACAGGTGTAAATCAGTTTGCCTTCCGCCATCGCGCGGACAGTGGAGGCGATATCAGCCGGATAACCCCAACGTCCCCACGGCACCAGACCTTTGGCAATCAATTCGTCGTAATAGGCGGTTGCCGGAATGGTCATATCGGTTTTTATTAGGCCAGGGCGCACTTCATAAACGCCAATTTGTTCATTGCAAAGGCGAGCAGCAAACAGACGAGCAGCGGCAGAAACGGCGGTTTTGGCAATGGTGTATTCGCCGCGATTCATCGCCAGCATGATGGCGTTGATTGAACTGACAAAAATAATCGAGCGGTGCGGCAGCTCCGCTTCCGGCTTCGGCTGTGCGAGCAGACGTTTACTGAATGCCTGAGCGAGGAAGAACGGCGCGCGGGTATTGATGGCAATGTTTTGATCGAAGCTGTCTGGTTCGAGGTCGAGGAGGTCACCGCGTTTTTTCACTGAAATTCCTGCGTTATTGAGCAGGCAGTCCAGACGCCCCCACCTGGTTTTGCGCCGCGTCGAGCATCTCTTCATGCAGAGAGAGATCGCCAACATCGGCAGGGAAGCAAATGACTTCCACGCCTTCTGCCAAACATTCTTGTTGTGTGATATGCAGTTTTTCTACGCTGTCGGCATCGGGACGATCGTTAATCAGCAGGTTAAACCCGCCACGAGCAAGTTCCAGCGCACAACCCTTTCCAATACCACGTGCAGCGCCAGTGATGACAGCAACAGGACGAGTGGATTTCATAGGTTAATCCTCTTTTTCTGAATATTGTTTCCTTAAGTGATGGTTAGCTTGCGACTAGTCAGTAAAAAGATCAACCATCTGGTTGGTTGATCTGCGATAATGATCACAGGACATTTGATAACTCGATGAAAGACAATGTTTTGCCTTTTTGCTGTCGCTGAGATCAAATACGGTTATGATAGCCATCACGAAGAAGACGTGGGGAAGCGTTATGTATCTTGATACCAGCAACGTACAAAGCCTGAAGGAAAAGCTGCTGTTATGCGCGGTTAATGAATTTGCCGAATATGGTTACGAAGGCGCCAGGGTCGATAATATTGTTAAGGCTGCGGGGTGTAGTAAGCAGACGGTTTATCACCACTTTGGAAATAAAGAAAATTTATTTATCGAAGTGCTGGAATATACCTGGAACGATATTCGACAAAAAGAAAAGGCCCTTGATTTCTCAGGTCTTCCGCCACAAAAAGCGATTGAAAAAATCATTGATTTTACTTGGGACTATTATGTTTCAAACCCTTGGTTTTTAAAAATTGTACATAGTGAAAACCAAAGTAAAGGCGTGCATTATGCAAAATCACAACGTCTCTTAGAAATTAACCATGCGCATTTGCAGTTAATGGAATCTTTATTGGATGAAGGGAAGAAACTCAATATATTTAAGCCAGATATCGACCCGTTGCAGGTGAATATTAATATTGCTGCGCTTGGGGGATATTATTTGATCAACCAGCATACGCTTGGTCTGGTTTATCACATCAGTATGGTTTCACCGCAGGCACTGGAAGCCAGACGTAAGGTCATCAAAGATACGATCCTTAGCTGGCTTCTGGTTGAACGGTCATCTACCGCGCGCGAATAAAACTGCCATCCGGCTGGCGGGTAAACAAGACTTGTTGATTATTCCCCGTATCAATGGTTAAGCCCGTCACCACGCCGCTGGCGTTCTGGCGGATTTTCACCATCTGCCCATTTTGCAAATTACTTAATGGTTTACCTGCGCCTTCTACCTGTGCCATTGCGTATACATCGGTAGGAGGCAGACCGTGGTCGCGGAACAGTTGTGCCATCGTTTTGCCGGCTTCGACACGATAAGAGCGCCATTGATTGTCAATGCCGCTATCTGGCTGGAAAGGTTGCGTTTGCGTAGCTTGCGGCGGCTCTTCCGGTTGACCTTCCTGTATTGGTTCTGGAGCGACCGGGGCAACTTGATCCGGATCGTTTTGCGGCGTAACTAGCTGCGCCCGAAGTTGTTCTTCTGTCGGCGGCTGAGATTGCGACTGAATATCCAGCTGCGCTTCACGCGTCACGACGGGGGAGTCGGGCGCATCCTCAGACGGAAGCAGAAAACCGACCACCAAAATAATGGCGGCAATAATAATCCCCCGACGATGCATCGGAGGTAGCGGATCCATGAAGCGAAAGTTGTCCGGCGCGTGCCAGACCTTCTCCAGGGTTGGTTTTAGTTCAAAGCGCCCGGGCATGGTTTCCTCCTGCTCCGCGTCTTGTTCCTCAATCATAGCCTATGAATAAGCTAACGCTATGATGTCCGTGGTAAACCCGCCTTTATTATATTCATACGGGATATTGCTATTGTTTCTTTTTCCCCGGGATTTGTCATCACTCTCGCGACAAAGTTTTACCCAAGGAAGTGTGGCTGATATGCTGCCCGTTACTTTATACCCTGAGGAAGGAAATACGATGACCACCCCAACTTTTGACACCATCGAAGCGCAAGCAAGCTACGGCATTGGTTTGCAGGTAGGGCAACAACTGAGTGAATCTGGTCTGGAAGGGCTGCTGCCAGAAGCGCTGGTTGCAGGTATTGCCGACGCGCTGGAAGGCAAACATCCGGCAGTTCCGGTTGATGTGGTGCACCGCGCGTTGCGTGAAATCCATGAACGTGCCGATGCTGTTCGTCGTCAGCGTTTCCAGTCGATGGCTGCTGAAGGTGTGAAATATCTTGAAGAAAACGCTAAAAAAGAAGGCGTGAACAGCACCGAATCCGGCCTGCAATTCCGCGTGATCAACCAGGGCGAAGGCGCAATTCCTGCCCGTACCGACCGCGTCCGCGTTCATTACACCGGTAAATTGATCGACGGCACTGTATTTGACAGCTCTGTTGCCCGTGGCGAACCGGCTGAATTCCCGGTGAACGGCGTGATTCCTGGCTGGATTGAAGCACTGACTCTGATGCCAGTAGGTTCTAAGTGGGAACTGACTATCCCGCAGGAACTGGCCTATGGCGAGCGCGGCGCTGGCGCGTCCATCCCTCCGTTCAGCACCCTGGTGTTTGAAGTCGAGCTGCTGGAAATCCTCTAAGCAGCGTATTCTGTTCCCCTCGAGCCAGGAGGGGAGCAGGCATTTAGCAATAAACCCTTCAGTTTGCCAATCGGCGATATTTTGTGTTGCAAACGCTCCGTAAGCGTGTATTTTTGTGAGCTGTTTCGCGTTATCACCGTGATATGACACTCACTTTAAACATAAAATTAACATTAGATCTAAATCTTAGTATTCATCCCACGTATTGTTTCCTAATATCGATGAGTCCCGATACAGATTCGTCGTATCATAGACTGACTAAAGGCCGCAGAGCCTGAACAACACAGACAGGAAGAAAAAAACATGGTAGATCAGGTAAAAGTCGTTGCCGATGATCAGGCTCCGGCTGAACAGTCGCTACGGCGCAATCTCACAAACCGGCATATTCAGCTTATTGCCATTGGCGGCGCCATTGGTACGGGGTTGTTTATGGGATCCGGTAAAACAATCAGTCTTGCCGGGCCGTCGATCATTTTCGTTTATATGATCATCGGTTTTATGCTCTTTTTCGTGATGCGGGCAATGGGGGAATTGCTGCTTTCGAATCTGGAATACAAATCTTTTAGTGACTTCGCTTCCGATTTATTAGGGCCGTGGGCAGGATATTTCACTGGCTGGACTTATTGGTTCTGCTGGGTGGTTACCGGTATGGCGGATGTTGTCGCTATTACCGCTTACGCGCAGTTCTGGTTTCCAGGGCTATCTGACTGGGTCGCCTCGCTGGCGGTGATAGTGCTGTTGCTGACCCTGAACCTCGCCACCGTGAAAATGTTCGGTGAGATGGAGTTCTGGTTTGCGATGATCAAAATCGTCGCCATTGTGTCGCTGATTGTCGTCGGCCTGGTCATGGTGGCGATGCACTTTCAGTCACCGACCGGTGTGGAAGCGTCATTTGCGCATTTGTGGAATGACGGCGGCTGGTTCCCGAAAGGCTTAAGCGGCTTCTTTGCCGGATTCCAGATAGCGGTTTTCGCTTTCGTGGGGATTGAGCTGGTAGGTACTACTGCTGCGGAAACCAAAGATCCAGAGAAATCACTGCCGCGTGCAATTAACTCTATTCCGATCCGCATCATTATGTTCTACGTCTTCGCGCTGATTGTAATTATGTCCGTGACGCCGTGGAGTTCGGTAGTCCCGGATAAAAGCCCGTTTGTTGAACTGTTCGTGTTGGTGGGGCTGCCTGCTGCTGCCAGCGTGATCAACTTTGTGGTGCTGACGTCTGCGGCTTCTTCTGCTAACAGTGGCGTCTTCTCTACTAGTCGCATGCTGTTTGGTCTGGCGCAGGAAGGTGTTGCGCCGAAAGCGTTCGCTAAACTCTCTAAACGTGCAGTCCCAGCGAAAGGGCTGACCTTCTCTTGTATCTGTCTGCTCGGCGGCGTGGTGATGTTGTACGTGAATCCTAGCGTGATTGGCGCGTTCACGATGATTACAACCGTTTCCGCGATTCTGTTTATGTTCGTCTGGACGATTATCCTTTGCTCGTACCTGGTGTATCGCAAACAGCGTCCGCACCTGCATGAGAAGTCAATCTACAAGATGCCGCTCGGCAAGCTGATGTGCTGGGTATGCATGGCATTCTTTGTGTTCGTCATCGTGCTGCTGACGCTGGAAGATGACACCCGCCAGGCGCTGCTGGTTACCCCACTGTGGTTTATCGCGCTGGGGCTGGGCTGGTTGTTTATTGGTAAAAAACGCATGGCGAAGTAATACCGCTAAGGCACCTGCGGGTGCCTTTCAGGCTGCAAAATTGCCTGATGCGCTACGCTTATCAGGCCTACAGAACCTCTGCAATATATTGAATTTGCGTGCTTTTGTAGGCCGGATAAGGCGTTTACGTCGCATCCGGCATGAACACAGCTCACTTTGTCAGCAATCTCCTTTGTCTTTATACATTCCTAAAAATACTTCCCGTCATCGACAGCTCTCAGGCGCGGGCTTACCGTGGATCTTTGCCACTCATTGCAGAGTTCACTATGGCTAAGCACAGTTGGTTATTAATCGCCGCATTACCTCTCTCCATTTCACCTTCCTGGGGCGCAGATTTTTATTACCGCCAGCAGGAGAAAAGCACGGTTTATGTTGCCGAACAGAAGGGAGAAAAAGATGAGATCCTCTCCGAACTGCCGGACGTTAATTTTTCCCGCCTCTGGCGTATTGCCAATTTAGCCAATAACCAAGAAACCCGCTTACTGTCCGATTTTAATCCCGATAAGTTCGATTGCGATGATGAGGGGGATTGCCAGCATACCTGGCTCACCGATGGACGCTCTGTTCTTTGGGCAGGCAAAGTCCTGAAAAATCCATCCGGTGAACCTAAAGTCGACGCCGCCAGTTTCCAGGCATTCGGTGCTTTCGCTGCTGATAAACGCAGTATCTATTTTGACGGTCAGCGTACCGATGATAATAGCGGTGATAAGCAGGTGGATATGTCAACGCTGGAAGAGACGGACATCTGGAATTTACTGCGTGATAAAAATAGCCTCTGGCATAAAGGTCGCTGGCTGGGCCATGCCGATGGATTTCAAATCATGCGGCATGATTCAGCTCTGCAATTTGTTGTGCTGACAAATTCGCAGGTGATTGTTAATGGCAAGCCGCTGCCTGCCGATCGCAAAACCTTTCAGATTAAACGTTGGATGCCTGGCGAACGGTTGGTTTATCGCGATAAAAGCGGTGAACATGACTATGAGCTGGAGGATATTGGTCACAGCTGTGCGTCATTTAAAATTGGTTTGAAGACTGTGTCCTGGCTTAAACAAGAAGCAACGCCAGCGGGGAGTGATTGTGTTTATGAAACGCTGGCGGGGGTAGAACCGGAAAAATTTACCTTATTAACCTGGTCGGTAGGCTATTACAAAGCTCAATTCTATAAGGTTAAAACCAATACATTAGGTGAAGGTGAACTGATAATGCCTAGGCCAGAGGATGTTTCTGAACTATTGGAGAGGGGAAGCATGGTAACTGGCTACATGTATATCACCACAGACGGGCAACTCTACAGTCACCAACTTGGTGGATTAACCACAATTGACGGAAAACACTACGAGCAAACTAAATGGCTGCGTTACAACCCCATTTCAGCAGAATGGTCAACGGTGAAGCAACCTCTGAGCGGTCTGAAACCCTTATTTAAATAACCTATTACACGCTAACAGCTTCAGGATGATGCTATGTTGCCAATTAAACCCGTTTGTCTCGCACTGGCTTTATTTTCAACCGCTTCAATAGCCTGCTCCGGCGTGCCTTATGCCGCTTTTTACTACCAGCCGTGGGGCCAGGGCACAAAATATATCGTTGAAGATAGTGACGGTTACGGTATCGATTTTCCGGATATTCATTTGCCGCAGGTGAAGTTCAAACAGTTACGCCGCGTAGCTGACGGCACTGATGGAAAATATGATTCACCTGATGATATCAATAATGATTTTGTGCGGGTGGCTCCCTTCTCTGGCTATCGCTCAAATGGCGGCTGGCGTTTCGACTGGTTGACTGATGGCCGCCATATTTTATGGGCTGGGAAAATAGTTCAGAACCCGCCGGGAATACCGAAAGTCGATGCCGCAACATTCCGCGCATGGGGGCGTTTTGCTGCCGATAAAGACAGCCTCTATTTTGATGGCGAACGCACGGATGATAATCACGGCGAAAAGCAGGTCGATATGGATTCGCTGCAACAGGTGGGAGGGAGGATGAATTCAATTGATTCCGCGGATGTGCTGAAAGATCGTCGCAATCTTTACTTTCAGGGGCGCTGGTTAGGTAGTGCGCAAGGGTATTCTATTCTTGACATTAAACCCTGGACACGTCGTCCCATTATTTATTCACCTAATAGCTGCGAAAGCAAAAGTAATCCGGGACCCTGGGATACAATCTGGCGGACTAAATCGCAGGTCTTTGTGAATGGAGATGCCATCAACGCCGATCCGGATACCTTTCATATTGTGCGCTGGATAGCCGGTTCACTGCTGATTTATCGCGATAAAGACGGGGAGAAACGTTATGCGTTCGGTAAAAATTGCCGGAGTACGTTTGACCTGCAGCGGGATAAAGTAACATGGTTGACGCGTGATGCTTCCCGGCACGCTAATGATTGCCGGGTTGCGACTATTCCTGATGTTGATCCGGAATATTTTCGCCCGCTGACGGAGAATGTGGCGCAATATAAAGATTCGCTCTATCTGGTGAAATATATATCTGCAGTCGAAAAAACGCTGTCGGTCATACATTTACCAGGCCCACAACAAGAATTACAGGAAGGTGCTAATGTTGTAGGGAACAAAGTTTATTTCATTGCGAGCGATGATGTGACTATTTTTGATATCAATGGGCAATGGCAGTGGTATAAAAGCTCCGATGGCACACCATTAAATTATTTAGCACATGACGATCGCTATACGTATTTTATTAATGGAGACACGGTTGAGCATTTTGAACTGAAAGGCCAATGGACCTGGTTTAAAGACGCTAATGGTCGATTATCAGATACCTTTGCTCATGATGACCATTATATTTATTACGTAGGCGATGGGCTGGTTCGTGATGCGAAGCGGCGTAATGAGACTCGACAACTCAATGCGGCGCATCTTGATAAAAATGGCAGTCTGCTTACCGTTGAAGGCAGATACACCAGTTACAACAATGAATTACTTCCATTGAATGACTGAATCACTTAATAATCAACGATCCTGCTCATGTCAGGATCGTTGATCGAACAAATCACTCACCCGCCAGCGCGCGCGGGAACAGCACATTGTTTTCCAGACTGATGTGCTCCATCAGGTCATCAATCAGTTCATTAATGCCGTTATACATCGCTTTCCAGGTGGTGCAGGCTTCCGGCGGCGGTGTGACGTTATTGGTGGTGTGTTTAATCACTTCCAGCAGTTCACCCGCTTCATCGTGCTCGCTTTCCATCACGCTGATTGGCCCCATTGCCTGGCTGCCCATGCCTTGTTTGATCATCGGGAAGAGGATCTGCTCTTCTTTCATCATGTGGCTGGAAAGCTCTTCATGCAGCATAGTCAGATATTTTGTCAGCCCTTTTGGAACGCTCGGTTTGTCGGCGTGAACGCGCTCTACTTTGGTAGCTTGCAGGATCAGCTCCGGCAGCTGCTCGCGGTGACGATCGTGGTAGCGCACGATGATATGGTCGATGATTTCCGCCAGTGGGGCGCTACGCCAGTCTTTCTCAATCGGTTGTTCAGCAAGCTTTGCCAGCTCGGCCTCAATGACGTCAACATCCAGCTCTTTACGTGCCGCCGCACGCGCCAGCGTTTGCTTACCGCCACAGCAGTAATCCATATCATATTTACGAAACAGAGCCGAAGCGCGAGGAATAGAGAGCGCCAGTTCACCTAAAGGTTGGTCGCGATAAGCCATAGCTGATACCTCATTCTTAATAATATAAGATGTATTTTAAATGCATCTTTAAGGCAAAAGCTATAACCCTTACGTAGCAGAGGCTTATTTAACTCACTGCCAGCATGTCAACTTTCTGAGACAGATTCAGTTAAAGGTTTTTCTGGTTTTGCTCTGACTGCAATGACCACGCCAACCACTAACAGCGCGATACCGCTCAACGTCATCAGCGGTGGTATTTGCTGACGGAGTAAAAAGGTGTACAGCAAACCTGCCAGCGTTTCGAAAACAATCAGCGGCCCGAGAATCACTGTCGGTAATCGCTGGCTGGCGACGTTCCAGCAGAGTGCACCGACCCATGAGCAAAGCACGGCAATCGCAATCATCAGGCTAATAAACACCAGCGGACGGGGGCCAAAGGGTAGGGAGAATTGCGGCGTTTGGGTATTCAGCCAGTAACAAGCGACGAGATAGCCGATGAGAGAAACCGGCAGCGTGACCAGCGCCTGCGCCGTCGCCCACATCATCGGATGTTTGTCGGGGTTTTCCCGCAGCCAGCGGGCGTTGCGCAGGGCATACCACGCCCAACAGACTACAGAGACTGACGCCAGCACGATGCCTGAGGTATAACGTGCCCAGTCAAAATCGGGGAGTCCGTGGTTTAACTCAGCAATATTCACACACGCCAGGCCGATGCCAATACAAACCAGCGCCGGGGCGAGTTTCCCCCATGCGAGTTTGCCGTCGCGCTGGCTGTACAGCAGATTGGCGAAGACGGGAATCACCACCGGCAGAGTGCCGATAATCATCGTGGAAACAGGTGCGCCGGTACGCTGAATGGCGCTGGCGAGGCAGAAGTAATAGATAAGGTTGCCCATCATGGTGAGCATCAAGGCGGTAAGCCAGTCGCGACGCGCCAACTGACGCAGACGCACGCGCCCCAGCCAGGCAATGGGAAGTGCAATTAAACCTAACGCCAGATAACGCCCCATCGACTGCAACATCGCCGGGTATTCCGGTACGATCAACGGCCCGACAAAAATAAGCCCCCACATCAACCCTGCTAACAGGGCGTACAGCACGCCGCTAATCATTACTGGCATCCATTGGTCTGTCAGAAGAAATATTCAGGGAACAGACATGATTGCTCCCGGCATCCCGTCATTATCAGAGAGGATGCGGGAGGATGCCACTTTAATTAACTAGTTATTAACATTAACCGGACGTCGCGAGTAACGCCGCTGGGCGAGCAGGTGAGCGAAAAGGTTGCTGTACTGGCGGACTGGATTGAGTTGAATTTGCCCGAGGTGTTGGCGGTGCGAGATGAACGAGCGACATAACTGCCGGATGCGCAGCGCTTATCCGGTCTACGGTTCATGGCTTGTAGGGCGGATAAGATGCGTCAGCATCGCATCCGCCAATAAATGCCGGATGCGGTTGATCATTTATAGGCCGAAAAAGAAGTGTTTTACTTACTCAAATCCACCTGATAAATCGCAAAGCCGATATCATCGGTCGCGACTTTATTCATCGGATACTGCCCTTTCTCTTTAATAAATGCTGCGGCTTTATCTGACGGGGAAGTTTCGAAACGGATATCCAGTTTCTTATCGCCAGCAATCGGCGCTAGGCGCCAGTTGTTATCTGCCGCCGGGTGGATTTCTCCCGCACGTTTCGACTCATCAGCAATCCACGCTGCCAGTACCGAGCGGTTCTCATCCGGTGAAGCAAAGGCAATATGGCTATCACCTGTTCCGGCAAATTTGCCGCCGTAAGCGCGATAGTTATTGGTGGCAACGAGGAACATGGCGTTCGGATCAATCGGCTTGCCATTAAAGGTCAGGTTCTTAATCCTTTCCGCATTGGCATTAACCACCTGACATTCGCCGTCATAGCGGGCGGGCTGGGTAACATCAATCTGATAATTCACGCCATCAATCACATCAAAGTTATAGGTACGGAAACCATCCCAGTTGATCAACGACTGTGGTTGAGTGCTGTTAGGATCAATCTGGTTAAACTGCCCGGCGGAGCACTCCAGCCACTCTTTCACCTCTTTACCGCTGGCTTTCACCACGATAAGCGTATTGGGATAGAGATAGAGATCGGCGGCATTACGGAAGGTCAACTGGCCTTTTTCCACTTCGACATAGCTGGCAGGGTCGTTCTTACGCCCACCGACTTTAAATGGCGCGGCAGCAGAGAGCACGGGCAGTTTTGCCAGGTCCGGATCGCCCTGGATGTAATGTTCGACATACGCTTTTTGCGCGTTGTTCACCACCTGCACGGTCGGATCATCCTGCACCAGCGCCAGATAGCTATACATATTGTCGGCAGATTTACCGATCGGTTTGCTGACAAACTGGCGTGTGGCGTCGTGATCGGCTTTGAGTGTTTCTACCAGCTTGCTGTCTTCTGCGGCGAGAGATTTTTTATTGGTGATATCGTAAATAGGCCGTGCTTCGGCTTTGGCCTGCGTCACCTGCCATTTCCCGCTGTCATTATTGAGTTGCAGATCAACCACGCCCAGATGATCGCCCCACATGCCAGGCATTACCGCCGGAACGCCGTTCAGCGTACCTTTGGCAATATCCGCGCCTTTAATATCGGCAAAATCTTTACTCGGGAAGACGGCGTGAGCATGGCCAAACATAATGGCGTCAACGCCCGGAATTTCACTGAGATAATAAACCGAGTTTTCCGCCATCACTTTATACGGATCGGCAGACAAACCAGAATGAGCCAGAACGACAACAATATCGGCCCCTTTCTCGCGCATTTCTGGTACGTACTTGCGCACTGTTTCAGTAATATCGTTAACGGTGACTTTGCCGGATAAATTGGCTTTATCCCAGCTCATAATCTGCGGTGGCACGACGCCGATGTAGCCAATCTTCAGCGTCTGTTTTTTCCCGTCTTTATCGACCACTTCGGTGTCGTTAATTAAATACGGCGTAAACATGGGCTGTTTGGTCTTAGCGTCAATGACGTTGGCGTTTATATAAGGGAATTTCGCCCCTGCCAGCGCATTTTTCAGGTAATCCAGACCGTAGTTAAATTCATGATTGCCGAGTGTGCCGACGGTATAATCCAGCGTATTCAGCGCCTTATAAACCGGATGAACATCACCTGCTTTTAATCCTTTCGCCGACATGTAATCTGCCAGCGGACTCCCCTGAATCAAATCGCCGTTATCGACCAGTACGCTGTTTTTCACTTCATTACGCGCGTCATTAATCAGACTCGCAGTACGAACCAGTCCGAATTTTTCTGTGGCGGAGTCTTTGTAATAATCGAAATCCATCATATTGCTATGCAAATCAGAGGTTTCCATTATGCGGAGATCGACTGTTGCCGCATTCACGCTGGCGGCAATCAGCGTAGCAAGGAGCGTTGCACTAAACTTAACCATCTGGGCATCCTTTTATGAATGAGTAGATGAAACGTCTTTCATACAGAGCGTTGAAGGATGCCATAAATAATAAATCAGGAAACGATGACGCCATCACAGTTGGCGGATTCTTTAACGATAGGGTATAAGTAAAACAACGAGTTAACACCACTGAAACAAAAGAGGTGGAGAATGTTAGAACAAGTATGTCAACTCGCACGGATTGCGGGCGATGCCATTATGCAGGTCTACGACGGGACGAAACCGATGGACGTCGTCAGCAAAGCGGATAACTCACCGGTGACAGCGGCGGACATTGCCGCGCATACCGTAATCATGGACGGTTTACGTACGCTGACGCCGGATATTCCGGTTCTGTCTGAAGAAGATCCTCCCGGCTGGGAAGTTCGTCAGCACTGGCAGCGTTACTGGCTGGTGGACCCGCTGGATGGCACTAAAGAGTTTATTAAACGTAACGGCGAATTCACCGTTAATATTGCGCTCATCGACCACGGAAAACCGATTTTAGGTGTGGTGTATGCGCCAGTAATGAACGTAATGTACAGTGCGGCAGAAGGCAAAGCCTGGAAAGAAGAGTGCGGCGTGCGCAAGCAGATTCAGGTACGCGATGCGCGGCCGCCGCTGGTGGTCATCAGCCGATCCCATGCGGATGCAGAGCTGAAAGAGTATCTGCAACAGCTTGGCGAACATCAGACGACGTCCATTGGCTCTTCGCTGAAATTCTGTCTGGTGGCGGAAGGGCAGGCGCAGCTCTACCCACGTTTCGGACCAACCAATATTTGGGACACTGCCGCCGGCCACGCTGTTGCTGCCGCAGCCGGAGCGCACGTACACGATTGGCAGGGTAAACCGCTGGATTATACCCCGCGTGAATCGTTCCTGAATCCAGGATTCAGAGTTTCTATTTATTGAGCAACTTATGCAGCAAGTCCATCACTTGCTGCACCTCTTCCTGGGTGAGCGCTCCGTCCTTTGCCCATTGCACACGGCCGTCTTTATCGAGCACGGCAATGGCAGAACTCTCTTCATCCAACTGCCAGGCGCCGCGCGCGACGCCGTTGCTATCGACAATAAACTGCGACCACGGATAAAGCTTTTTATTACTTTCCAGACTGCTGCGCACAAACATGCCGGAACCCGGAATTGCGTCATCTGTGTTGACAATGGTGGTGGTCTGGTAGCGATCGTGCGGCAACTTCGCCGATTTAATCGCTTCTATCAGCGTCGCGTTTTTCTCTTTGGCTGACGTACGACCAGCAATATGTTGTAGCACTCGCACTTTTCCCGCTAACTGCGCGCTGTTCCAGGTTTTGTAGCTAAACTGATCTTTATCAAGCACCAACTCGCCACGATCGGTAATGCCAATCGGCGGTACTCGCTGGCCGGTTTCGAACTGATGTGCGGAGGCCATCATCGGCAGCAGCAGGCAGGTGAGGGCCAGAATCTTGCGTAGAGTCATGGTGTTTCCTTCTTATGATATGCAGGTGATCCGACCACTTGGGTCTGACTTTTAATCATATGTGCTATTTATCGAAAATCCCGCAAGTGTGATGCCAGTTTGCGGACAAGCGCACAAATCATATGAAAAATGAATGCTTATACTAAAGATTCTGATTAGGCGAAAAGATAATTCTGAATAATTGTAACGTTACGGTAAAAAAACTCATACAGGCTGGAAACATTACCGCAGTAGTCTATAGTCATTAGGCATTAAAATTTGCGCCTCATAATAGTTGGACCGATTGTGGTACCGCAAAGGCGTAATACTCAGCAGGAGACAACAATGAAAATTTTCCAACGGTACAACCCACTGCAAGTGGCGAAGTACGTGAAGATCCTGTTTCGTGGACGGTTATACATCAAGGATGTTGGCGCTTTTGAATTTGATAAGGGTAAAATTCTTATCCCAAAAGTGAAGGATAAACTGCATTTATCAGTGATGTCCGAAGTAAACCGTCAGGTTATGCGTCTGCAAACAGAGATGGCTTAACCAAAGTGCTATGCAGTAATAAGACGGCTCCTGATTCAGGAGCCGTTGATGTTTCTGAGGTTATGCGACGTTTTCTTCTTTATCTTTGTCTTTATCTTTAGCGTCAGTCAGTTTTGGCGAAAGGACGGTGGCTTTGCTGTCGATCCGCGTTACCAGCAGCTGGTCGATGCGGTAGTTATCGATATCCACCACTTCAAATTTGTAGCCGGCGAATTTCACCGAATCAGTGCGTTTGGGGATCTTACGCAGCATAAACATCATAAAGCCGCCAATGGTTTCGTAATTGCCTGACTGCGGGAACTCGTCAATATCCAGTACACGCATCACGTCATCAATCGGTGTTCCACCATCGATTAGCCATGAGTTCTCATCACGCGCCACAATCTGCTCTTCCAGACCCTGACCAACCAGATCGCCCATCAGTGTGGTCATCACGTCGTTGAGGGTGATTATCCCCACAACCAGCGCGTATTCATTCATGATTACTGCAAAGTCTTCGCCCGCAGTTTTAAAACTTTCCAGCGCCTCAGAAAGGGTCAGCGTATCTGGCACGATCAGCGTGTTGCGAATTTGTACGCCACTGTTCAGCGCCAGGCTTTGATTGGCCAGCACGCGGTTAAGCAGATCTTTCGAATCCACATAGCCGATGATGTGGTCGATATCTTCAGTACAGACGAGGAATTTTGAGTGCGGATGTTCCGCCACTTTATTCTTCAGACTTTGCTCGTCTTCGTGGAGATCGAACCAGATGACGTTCTCACGCGGAGTCATAGACGACGGGACAGTACGGGATTCAAGCTCGAACACGTTTTCAATCAGTTCATGCTCTTGTTTACGTAATACCCCCGCCAGCGCCCCCGCTTCTACTACCGCGTAAATATCATCAGAAGTGATGTCATCCTTGCGCACCATCGGCAGTTTAAAGATACGGAAGATCATGTTCGCCAGGCCGTTGAAGAACCACACCAGCGGGGTGCAGACGTACAGGCAGAAGCGCATCGGGTTGATGATACGCAAAGCCACAGCTTCTGGCGCAATCATACCGATGCGTTTCGGGGTTAAATCCGCAAACAGGATAAACATGCCAGTCACTAACGAGAAAGAGAGAATAAAGCTCAGTTGCTCAGAGAGCTCTGCCGACATATAGCGGGAGAACAGGCTGTTAAAAGCCGGGGAAAACGCCGCATCACCGACGATACCGCCGAGAATCGCCACTGCGTTCAGACCGATTTGTACCACGGTAAAGAACATGCCGGGATTTTCCTGCATATTCATAACGCGTTGGGCATTTATATTGCCTTCATCAGCCAGCAGTTTAAGTTTGATTTTGCGTGAGGCGGCAAGCGAGATCTCAGACATCGAGAAGAACGCACTTACAGCGATCAAGCAGAGTATGACTAAAATACTGTTTAACATATCTTATCTAACCGTTCAGGTCAGATCCTCGGAAGGGGAAGTTGATTAATTTGTGTGAAATACACATTGAAAGCCGATTCGAAGAGAGTGAACCGGCATTTTCAGAGGCTAGTATAGCGTAAGGTACTGTAAAGTCGCCAGAGGGTTAAATTTTTGTCTCATTTCACTTTGGGGCCACCTTTTAATACTACACTTCAGGCGGCAGACAAACGCCTATTCCGCCAATTCCGCAATAGCCATAAGGGTTTTTATGTAGATACTGTTGGTGGTCATCTTCGGCATAATAGAACGGTGTGGCGTTAGCAATCTCGGTGGTTATCTGGCGATCGTCATCGGCGGTGAGCATTGCGGCCTGAAAACGTTCCAGACTGGCGCGGGCGGCGGCATCCTGTTCTGGCGTCAGCGGGTAAATCGCGGAACGGTACTGCGTGCCGTGATCATTACCTTGACGCATCCCTTGTGCAGGATCGTGGTTTTCCCAGAAAACCTGCAACAGTTGTTCATAGCTGATTACCGACGGATCGTAAACCACTCGCACCGCTTCGGCGTGGCCGGTCTCACCGGAACACACTTCCCGATAAGTCGGGTTTGGCGTGTAACCGCCAGTGTAGCCTGCGGCAGTGCTGTAAACACCGGGAAGTTGCCAGAAAAGGCGTTCAACGCCCCAGAAACAGCCCATCGCAAAAATGGCGATCTCCATTCCGTCAGGCACATTTGTCATTGAGTGACCGTTGACCGCATGCAGCGTAGCTACGGGCATCGGGGTATTCCGTCCAGGAAGGGCATCGGTGGGGGAAACCAGATGCTTTTTATCAAATAAACTCATGGTGTCGTTCTCCCGAAAGTCGGTCATAGGGGTTTAGGTTGTAACAAGGGACGTATTTGCACACAATAACCCCCGTGAATGGGTCTAAAGTAAAACATAAGTAATATTTTGGGTTTAGTCTGCTTTTTAATCCATATTGCTGGATTATTGTTAAGCCGTTTAACGGAGTTCCAGGGGCAGGAATAAAGGATATTCAGGAGAAAATGTGCGCTATATCCGACAGTTATGCTGTGTAAGCTTACTCTGCTTTAGTGGTTCTGCCATCGCCGCGAATGTCCGTCTACAGGTGGAAGGGTTATCGGGACAGCTGGAAAAAAACGTTCGTGCACAGCTTTCTACGATTCAAAGTGATGAAGTGACGCCAGACCGGCGCTTTCGCGCACGTGTTGATGATGCCATTCGGGAAGGTCTAAAAGCACTGGGCTATTACCAGCCAACAATTGAATTTGATCTCCAGCCACCGCCAAAGAAAGGACGGCAGGTGCTGGTTGCTAAAGTTACACCGGGTGTACCCGTGTTGATTGGCGGCACCGATGTTGTCTTGCGCGGCGGTGCGCGAACCGATAAAGACTATTTGAAGTTGCTGGATACTCGCCCGGCTATAGGTACGGTGCTAAACCAGGGCGATTATGAAAATTTCAAAAAGTCCTTAACCAGCATTGCGTTGCGTAAAGGTTATTTCGATAGCGAATTTACCAAAGCGCAGCTGGGCATTGCGCTCGGCCTGCATAAAGCCTTCTGGGATATTGATTACAACAGTGGCGAACGTTACCGCTTTGGGCATGTCACTTTTGAAGGTTCGCAAATTCGCGACGAGTACCTGCAAAACCTGGTACCGTTCAAAGAAGGCGATGAATACGAGTCAAAAGATCTGGCGGAACTGAACCGTCGCCTTTCCGCGACTGGCTGGTTTAATTCGGTAGTAGTGGCACCGCAATTTGATAAAGCGCGCGAAACGAAAGTATTACCGTTGACGGGCGTGGTTTCGCCGCGAACAGAAAACACCATCGAAACCGGGGTCGGTTACTCTACGGACGTGGGACCGCGCGTGAAAGCGACGTGGAAAAAGCCGTGGATGAACTCATACGGTCACAGTCTGACTACCAGTACCAGTATTTCCGCGCCGGAACAGACCCTCGACTTCAGCTATAAAATGCCGCTGCTGAAGAATCCGCTGGAACAATATTATTTGGTGCAGGGCGGTTTTAAGCGTACTGACCTGAATGACACAGAATCCGATTCCACTACCCTGGTCGCTTCCCGCTACTGGGATCTTTCCAGCGGCTGGCAGCGCGCCATTAACCTACGCTGGAGTCTCGACCACTTTACTCAGGGTGAAATTACTAACACCACAATGCTGTTTTATCCAGGTGTGATGATTAGCCGGACGCGATCACGCGGCGGCCTGATGCCGACCTGGGGCGACTCGCAACGCTACTCTATCGACTATTCCAACACAGCCTGGGGATCGGATGTCGATTTCTCCGTTTTCCAGGCACAGAACGTCTGGATCCGCACACTGTACGATCGCCATCGCTTTGTTACGCGCGGCACGTTGGGCTGGATTGAAACCGGTGACTTCGACAAAGTACCGCCGGATCTGCGTTTCTTCGCCGGGGGCGACCGCAGTATTCGCGGCTATAAATACAAATCTATTGCGCCGAAATATGACAATGGTGACCTGAAAGGGGCATCAAAGCTAATTACCGGATCACTGGAGTACCAGTACAACGTGACCGGAAAATGGTGGGGCGCGGTGTTTGTCGATAGCGGTGAAGCGGTGAGTGATATCCGCCGCAGCGACTTCAAAACCGGCACCGGGGTTGGCGTGCGCTGGGAATCGCCGGTCGGGCCGATCAAGCTCGATTTTGCCGTACCGGTCGCGGATAAAGACGAGCACGGGTTACAGTTTTACATCGGTCTGGGGCCAGAATTATGAGTTTATGGAAAAAAATCAGCCTCGGCGCGGTTATCGTCATCTTACTACTGCTGGGCTCGGTGGCATTTCTGGTCGCACCACCAGCGGCCTGCATCTGGTATTTAAAGCGGCGGACCGCTGGGTGCCAGGGCTGGACATTGGCAAGGTCACTGGCGGCTGGCGTGCCTTACCCTGTCTGACGTTCGTTATGAGCAGCCAGGTGTGGCGGTAAAAGCGGGCAATCTGCATCTGGCCGTTGGGCTGGATTGTCTGTGGAACAGCAGCGTTTGTGTTAACGATCTGGCGCTGAAAGATATTCAGGTCAACATCGACAGCAAAAAAATGCCTCCTTCTGAGCAGGTTGAAGAAGAGGAAGATAGCGGGCCGCTGGATCTCTCCACGCCGTATCCCATCACTCTGACGCGTGTGGCGCTGGATAACGTCAACATCAAAATTGATGACACCACGGTGTCGGTGATGGACTTCACCTCCGGCCTGAACTGGCAGGAGAAAACCCTGACCCTGAAACCGACGTCGCTGAAAGGCTTGCTGATTGCCTTGCCGAAAGTGGCGGACGTGGCGCAGGAAGAAGTGGTCGAACCGAAGATTGAAAATCCGCAGCCGGAGGAAAAACCGCTCGGCGAAACGCTGAAAGATCTCTTTTCTCGCCCGGTATTGCCGGAAATGACCGACGTGCATTTGCCGCTCAACCTGAACATTGAAGAGTTTAAAGGCGAGCAACTGCGCGTGACAGGCGACACGGATATCACCGTGAGCACCATGCTGCTGAAAGTGAGCAGCATCGACGGCAATACCAAACTGGATGCGCTGGATATTGACTCTAACCAGGGGATTGTCAATGCCAGCGGTACGGCACAATTGTCCAACAACTGGCCGGTGGATATCACCCTCAACAGCACTTTGAATGTGGAGCCGTTGAAAGGTGAAAAGGTGAAGCTGAAAGTGGGCGGCGCGCTGCGCGAACAGCTGGAGATAGGCGTTAACCTTTCCGGCCCGGTGGATATGGATTTACGCGCCCAGACGCGGCTGGCGGAAGCTGGACTGCCGCTCAACGTGGAAGTGAACAGCAAACAACTTTACTGGCCGTTCACTGGTGAGAAGCAATATCAGGCGGATGACCTGAAACTGAAACTCACCGGCAAAATGACCGATTACACGCTGTCTATGCGTACGGCGGTGAAAGGGCAGGAGATCCCGCCAGCGACCATTACCCTTGATGCGAAAGGGAATGAACAGCAGGTCAATCTCGATAAACTCACCGTTGCGGCGCTGGAAGGAAAAACCGAGCTGAAGGCGCTGCTCGACTGGCAGCAGGCCATTAGTTGGCGCGGTGAATTGACGTTCAACGGCATTAATACGGCGAAAGAGTTCCCGGATTGGCCATCGAAACTCAATGGTTTGATCAAAACGCGCGGTAGCCTGTACGGCGGCACCTGGCAGATGGACGTGCCGGAGTTGAAGCTGACCGGCAACGTCAAACAGAACAAAGTGAACGTTGAGGGAACGCTGAAAGGCAATAGTTATATGCAGTGGATGATCCCAGGTCTGCATCTGGAACTGGGGCCAAACAGTGCCGAAGTGAAAGGCGAGCTTGGGGTGAAAGATCTCAATCTTGACGCCACGATCAACGCGCCTGGTCTGGATAACGCGCTGCCAGGACTTGGCGGTACAGCGAAAGGGCTGGTGAAAGTTCGCGGTACGGTGGAAGCGCCGCAGTTGCTGGCGGATATCACCGCGCGCGGCTTGCGCTGGCAGGAACTTTCTGTGTCGCAGGTTCGCGTGGAAGGCGACATCAAATCCACCGATCAGATTGCGGGTAAACTCGACGTGCGCGTTGAGCAAATCTCGCAACCGGATGTGAATATCAACCTTGTCACTCTGAATGCGAAAGGCAGCGAAAAGCAGCACGAGTTACAACTGCGGATTCAGGGCGAGCCGGTTTCCGGTCAACTGAACCTGGCGGGTAGCTTTGATCGCAAAGAAGAACGCTGGAAGGGAACACTTAGCAATACGCGCTTCCAGACGCCGGTCGGACCGTGGTCGCTGACGCGTGATATCGCGCTGGACTACCGCAATCAGGAGCAAAAAATCAGCATTGGGCCACACTGCTGGCTTAACCCGAATGCGGAACTGTGCGTGCCGCAAACCATTGATGCCGGGGCTGAAGGGCGTGCGGTGGTGAATCTCAACCGCTTCGACCTGGCCATGCTGAAACCGTTTATGCCGGAAACTACTCAGGCCAGCGGTATCTTCACGGGTAAAGCGGACGTTGCCTGGGACACCACCAAAGAGGGGCTGCCACAGGGCAGTATCACTCTTTCGGGGCGTAACGTGCAGGTGACGCAAACCGTCAACGATGCGGCGCTACCGGTGGCGTTTCAGACGCTGAACCTATCGGCAGAGCTGCGGAATAATCGCGCTGAGCTGGGCTGGACCATCCGTCTGACCAATAACGGCCAGTTTGATGGTCAGGTGCAGGTGACCGATCCGCAAGGCCGCAGGAATCTTGGCGGCAACGTCAACATCCGCAATTTTAACCTCGCAATGGTGAACCCCATCTTTACGCGTGGTGAAAAAGCCGCGGGTATGGTGAGCGCTAACCTACGTCTGGGCGGTGATGTGCAAAGCCCGCAGCTGTTTGGTCAGCTACAGGTCACGGGCGTGGATATCGACGGCAACTTTATGCCATTTGATATGCAGCCGAGTCAGCTTGCGGTCAATTTTAACGGTATGCGCTCGACGCTTGCGGGGACCGTGAGGACTCAGCAGGGTGACATCTACCTGAACGGTGATGCTGACTGGAGCCAGATTGAAAACTGGCGGGCGCGGGTAACGGCGAAAGGCAGTAAAGTGCGGATCACCGTACCGCCGATGGTGCGAATGGATGTGTCGCCTGACATCGTATTCGAAGCGACACCAAGCCTGTTTACCCTTGATGGTCGCGTGGATGTACCGTGGGCGCGCATTGTGGTGCACGATCTGCCGGAAAGTGCGGTGGGTGTCTCAAGCGATGTGGTGATGCTCAACGATAACCTGCAACCGGAGGAGACGAAAACCGCGTCAATTCCGATCAACAGCAACCTGATTGTCCACGTCGGCAATAACGTGCGCATTGATGCCTTTGGCCTGAAGGCGCGGCTGACGGGCGATCTCAACGTCGTACAGGACAAACAAGGGCTGGGCCTGAACGGGCAAATTAACATCCCTGAAGGGCGCTTCCATGCATATGGCCAGGATCTGATTGTGCGCAAAGGCGAGCTGCTGTTCTCTGGTCCACCGGATCAACCGTATCTCAATATCGAAGCCATTCGTAACCCGGATGCTACAGAAGATGACGTAATCGCTGGTGTTCGTGTCACCGGGCTGGCGGATGAGCCGAAAGCGGAGATCTTCTCTGACCCGGCGATGTCACAACAGGCTGCATTGTCTTACTTGTTGCGTGGACAAGGGCTGGAGAGCGATCAGAGCGACAGCGCGGCGATGACTTCGATGCTGATTGGTCTGGGGGTTGCGCAAAGTGGTCAGATTGTGGGTAAAATCGGCGAGACATTTGGTGTAAGTAATTTAGCGCTCGACACCGAAGGGGTAGGTGATTCTTCCCAGGTGGTGGTCAGCGGCTATGTATTACCAGGCTTACAAGTGAAATACGGCGTGGGGATATTTGACTCTATAGCAACACTCACGTTACGTTATCGCCTGATGCCGAAGCTATATCTGGAAGCCGTGTCTGGTGTAGATCAGGCACTGGATTTGCTCTATCAGTTCGAGTTTTAGCTATGCGAATATTTGTCTACGGCAGTTTACGTCACAAACAAGGCAACAGCCACTGGATGACAAATGCCCAGTTGCTGGGCGATTTCAGTATCGATAACTACCAGTTGTATAGCCTGGGCCACTATCCAGGCGCAGTTCCGGGAAACGGAACGGTACATGGTGAAGTTTATCGTATTGACAACGCCACGCTGGCCGAACTTGATGCCTTGCGCACCAGGGGCGGTGAATACGCGCGCCAGTTGATTCAGACGCCGTACGGGAGTGCATGGATGTACGTTTATCAACGACCCGTCGATGGATTAACGCTGATTGAAAGCGGCGACTGGTTAGACAGGGATCAGTCATAATATAAACACGCCACCTTCGGGTGGCGTTGTTTTTTGCGATGCCCCTCGCAATCAGTTTTGTAACTTTCCCACCAGTTTCTTTTCTCTCCGAGTCGCTTTCCAGATCTGCAATCGCATAAAAAACTCTGCTGGCGTTCACAAATGTGCAGGGGTAAAACGGGGGCACGCTTTGAACGGTGAGTATGAGTGAGGTCGGCTAACTTCCAGCAAGTGGCTATGAACAGCAAAATGGTGGTCGAGTTTAGCTTGTTCTTACCGTTCAAGCCTTTCAACTGCTGAAAATAATAATAGTGGAGTAGATAGTTTATAAATTGCGGGCATAAAAAAACCCTTACTAACCGAAGCCCGGCGTTCAGGGTTATTGCGCTAGAAGAACTTATTTATTCTTAGCGCGTTCGAAGGAAGCAACGATTTCAGCTTTAGCGGCTTCAGCGTTTTCCCAACCTTCAACTTTCACCCACTTGCCTTTTTCGAGGTCTTTGTAGTGCTCGAAGAAGTGAGCGATCTGAGCTTTCAGCAGCTCCGGCAGATCGTTAACGTCTTTGATGTGATCGTATTCTTTGCTCAGTTTGGTGTGCGGAACAGCAACCAGTTTCGCATCTTCACCGGCTTCGTCGGTCATTTTCAGAACGCCAACCGGACGGCAACGGATCACAGAACCCGGCTGCAGCGGGTACGGAGTCGGGACCAGAACGTCAACCGGGTCACCGTCCAGAGACAGAGTGTGGTTGATGTAGCCATAGTTGCACGGATAGAACATCGCGGTGGACATGAAGCGGTCAACGAACAGTGCGCCGCTCTCTTTGTCGATTTCGTATTTGATCGGATCAGCGTTAGCCGGGATTTCGATAACAACGTAGATGTCTTCCGGCAGATCTTTACCCGCAGGGACGTTGAGTAAGCTCATGTCTGTTTCCTTTAAAATATGTGGCAAACAAGTGCCGAGTATTATAGCCAACTCGCGCCGAATGTCTTCGCTTGTTTTCGCCCTCATTTTCCTTTTTCGCCAGTTTTAAGACGGTTCGCAGAGCTGGAAAATCCATAACCGTAGCCGCATTTTTCATAGTGATATGAAAGCGATTACAAACTTGTGATTAACGATGTATTTACTTTTTTGAAGTGTGATGTAACGCAATCTGTTACAGAACCAATTGTCTATAGTTTTTTCGCGAACATCTTTTCACCAATAATAATCACCCCGACGAGGACAACCCTATGTGGAAACGCTTACTTGTAGTCTCTGCAGTCTCGGCAGCCATGTCGTCTATGGCGTTGGCCGCTCCTTTAACCGTAGGATTTTCGCAGGTCGGATCCGAATCCGGCTGGCGCGCAGCAGAAACTAATGTGGCGAAAAGTGAGGCCGAAAAACGCGGTATCACACTGAAAATTGCCGATGGTCAGCAAAAGCAGGAAAACCAGATTAAAGCAGTGCGTTCCTTTGTCGCGCAGGGGGTAGATGCCATCTTTATCGCCCCGGTGGTTGCAACGGGTTGGGAACCTGTTTTGAAAGAAGCAAAGGAAGCCGAAATTCCGGTCTTTTTGCTTGACCGTTCCATCGACGTGAAAGACAAATCTCTCTATATGACCACCGTCACCGCCGACAACATCCTCGAAGGCAAGTTGATCGGTGACTGGCTGGTCAAAGAGGTCAATGGCAAACCGTGTAACGTGGTTGAGTTACAGGGCACCGTTGGGGCCAGCGTCGCCATTGACCGTAAGAAAGGCTTTGCCGAAGCCATTAAGAATGCGCCAAATATTAAAATCATCCGCTCGCAGTCCGGTGATTTCACCCGTAGTAAAGGCAAAGAAGTCATGGAGAGCTTTATCAAAGCGGAAAACAACGGCAAAAACATCTGCATGGTTTACGCCCATAACGACGACATGGTGATTGGTGCAATTCAGGCAATTAAAGAAGCGGGCCTGAAACCAGGCAAAGATATCCTGACAGGCTCTATCGACGGCGTGCCGGATATCTACAAAGCGATGATGGATGGCGAGGCGAACGCCAGCGTTGAACTGACGCCGAACATGGCGGGACCCGCCTTTGACGCGCTGGAGAAATATAAAAAAAGACGGCACCATGCCTGAAAAGCTGACGCTGACCAAGTCCACCCTTTATCTGCCAGATACCGCAAAAGAAGAGTTAGAGAAGAAGAAAAACATGGGGTATTGAGACGTATCAGGCATCAATGTCTGATACCGACTCGTAGGCCGGATAAGGCATTTACGCCGCATCCGGCAGTTGTGCACTGGTGGCTGATGCGACGCTGGCGCGTCTTATCATGCCTACGAGCTCGATGCGCAGTGTAGGCCGGATAAGGCGTTTACGCCGCATCCGGCAGTTGTGCGCTGATGCCTGATGCGACGCTGGCGCGTTTTATCAGGCCTACGAACTCGACGCGCAGTGTAGGCCGGATAAGGCGTTTACGACGCATCCGGCGGTTGTGCACTGGCGCCTGATGCGACGCTGGCGCGTCTTATCAGGCCTGGCTGGAGCACGCTTTACTTCGGGGGAAACCATGACGACCGACCAACACCAGGAAATCCTCCGCACCGAAGGATTAAGCAAATTTTTCCCTGGCGTCAAAGCGTTAGATAACGTTGATTTCAGCCTGCGCCGTGGTGAAATCATGGCGCTACTCGGTGAAAACGGAGCTGGTAAATCAACGTTAATCAAAGCACTTACCGGCGTTTACCATGCCGATCGCGGCACCATCTGGCTGGAAGGTCAGGCTATTTCACCGAAAAACACCGCCGACGCACAGCAGCTCGGCATCGGCACTGTCTATCAGGAAGTTAACCTGCTACCCAATATGTCGGTCGCTGATAATCTATTCATCGGCCGCGAACCTAAGCGTTTCGGCCTGCTACGACGTAAAGAGATGGAAAAGCGCGCCACCGAACTGATGGCATCTTACGGTTTCTCCCTCGACGTGCGCGAACCGCTCAACCGCTTTTCAGTCGCGATGCAGCAAATCGTCGCCATTTGTCGGGCCATCGATCTCTCCGCCAAAGTGCTAATCCTCGATGAACCCACCGCCAGTCTCGACACTCAGGAAGTAGAGTTGCTGTTTGGCCTGATGCGCCAGCTGCGCGATCGCGGCGTCAGCCTGATCTTCGTTACTCACTTTCTCGATCAGGTCTATCAGGTCAGCGATCGGATCACCGTCTTACGTAACGGCAACTTTGTTGGCTGTCGGGAAACCCGCGAGCTGCCACAAATCGAACTGGTGAAAATGATGCTGGGGCGTGAGCTGGATACTCATGCGCTACAGCGTGCCGGAAGAACATTGCTTAGTGACAATCCTGTTGCAGCGTTTAAAGATTACGGCAAGAAAGGAACGATCGCGCCGTTTGATCTGGAAGTACGTCCAGGTGAGATCGTCGGGCTGGCAGGCTTGCTGGGATCAGGACGTACCGAAACCGCCGAAGTGATCTTCGGCATCAAACCAGCCGATAGCGGCACGGCGCTGATCAAAGGTAAACAGCAAACCCTGCGATCGCCACATCAGGCTTCGGTACTGGGCATCGGCTTTTGCCCGGAAGACAGGAAAACCGATGGCATTATCGCCGCCGCCTCGGTGCGGGAAAATATCATCCTTGCTCTCCAGGCCCAGCGCGGCTGGCTACGGCCGATTTCCCGTAAAGAACAGCAAGAGATTGCCGAACGCTTTATCCGCCAGCTGGGCATTCGTACGCCTTCCAGCGAACAACCGATTGAATTTCTCTCCGGCGGCAATCAGCAAAAAGTGTTGCTCTCACGCTGGCTGCTGACTCGTCCGCAATTTCTGATCCTCGATGAGCCAACGCGTGGCATTGACGTTGGCGCCCATGCCGAGATCATTCGCCTGATTGAAACGCTGTGCGCTGACGGTCTGGCGCTGCTGGTGATCTCCTCCGAACTGGAAGAACTGGTGGGCTATGCCGATCGGGTGATTATCATGCGCGATCGCAAACAGGTGGCGGAGATCCCGCTGGCAGAGCTTTCCGTTCCGGCGATCATGAACGCCATTGCGGCTTAAGGAGAACAGTGTGATGCCTCAATCTCTCCCGGACACCGCGTCGTCGAAAAAGCGCTTTCGCTGGCCGACGGGGATGCCGCAGTTGGTGGCGCTATTGTTGGTGCTGGTGGTCGATAGCCTGGTGGCCCCGCATTTCTGGCAGGTGGTGCTTCAGGATGGGCGTTTGTTCGGTAGCCCTATCGACATTCTTAATCGCGCCGCCCCGGTTGCGTTACTGGCGATTGGCATGACGCTGGTGATCGCTACGGGGGGGATTGATCTCTCCGTAGGGGCGGTGATGGCCATCGCCGGAGCCACAACGGCTGCGATGACGGTAGCGGGATTTAGCGTACCGATTGTGCTGCTTAGTGCGTTAGGTACTGGCATTCTGGCCGGAATGTGGAACGGCATTCTGGTAGCGATCCTCAAAATTCAGCCGTTTGTCGCCACTTTAATCCTGATGGTCGCCGGACGTGGTGTTGCGCAATTGATCACCTCTGGGCAGATCGTCACCTTCAACTCGCCGGATCTCTCGTGGTTCGGCAGCGGATCGCTGTTGTTCTTTCCAACACCAGTCATTATCGCTGTACTGACGTTATTCTTCTTCTGGCTGTTGACCCGCAAAACGGCGCTGGGGATGTTTATTGAAGCCGTTGGCATCAACATTCGGGCGGCAAAAAATGCCGGAGTCAACACACGAATCATCGTCATGCTCACCTACGTATTGAGCGGGCTGTGTGCGGCGATTGCGGGCATTATCGTGGCGGCGGATATTCGCGGTGCCGACGCCAATAACGCCGGGTTATGGCTGGAGCTGGATGCCATTCTTGCGGTGGTCATCGGTGGCGGATCGCTGATGGGCGGGCGCTTTAACCTGCTGCTCTCAGTGGTGGGGGCGCTGATTATTCAGGGAATGAACACCGGAATTTTACTTTCGGGCTTCCCGCCGGAGATGAACCAGGTGGTAAAAGCGGTGGTGGTGCTTTGCGTGCTGATTGTCCAGTCGCAACGCTTTATCAGTCTGATTAAAGGAGTGCGTAGCCGTGATAAAACGTAACTTGCCACTGATGATCACCATCGGCGTCTTTGTGCTGGGCTATCTCTACTGCCTGACGCAGTTTCCCGGCTTTGCTTCCACGCGCGTGATCTGCAATATCCTGACCGATAATGCCTTTCTTGGGATCATCGCCGTCGGCATGACCTTTGTGATCCTCTCCGGCGGAATCGATCTCTCCGTCGGTTCGGTGATCGCCTTTACCGGCGTGTTTCTGGCAAAAGTGATTGGCGATTTCGGCCTCTCGCCGCTGCTGGCGTTTCCACTGGTGCTGGTGATGGGCTGTGCCTTCGGCGCATTTATGGGGCTTCTGATCGACGCCCTGAAGATCCCGGCGTTCATCATTACCCTTGCGGGAATGTTCTTTTTGCGCGGCGTCAGCTATCTCGTTTCGGAAGAGTCGATCCCGATAAACCATCCAATTTATGACACGCTTTCAAGCCTGGCGTGGAAAATCCCCGGCGGTGGTCGCTTAAGCGCGATGGGGCTGCTGATGCTGGCGGTGGTGGTTATCGGCATATTCCTCGCGCATCGTACGCGTTTTGGTAATCAGGTATACGCCATTGGCGGCAACGCAACGTCGGCGAACCTGATGGGGATTTCCACTCGCAGCACCACTATTCGCATTTATATGCTCTCTACCGGACTGGCGACACTGGCAGGAATTGTCTTCTCGATTTATACCCAGGCCGGATACGCCCTGGCGGGTGTAGGTGTGGAACTGGACGCTATCGCGTCGGTGGTGATTGGCGGTACACTTTTGAGCGGTGGCGTTGGAACGGTATTAGGGACGCTTTTTGGTGTGGCGATTCAGGGACTGATCCAGACTTACATAAACTTTGACGGCACGCTGAGCTCATGGTGGACGAAAATCGCCATCGGCATTTTGTTATTCATTTTTATTGCCTTACAGCGTGGGTTAACGGTGTTGTGGGAGAATCGTCAGAGTTCGCCAGTAATGAGAGTGAGTCCGGAAATTAGACTAAAAGAATAAATTTAACTGATATATAAGGATATTTTTATGTGGGCAAAGGAAGGCGAGGATTTAAGTACAACATGCAAAAACTGTGGTGTGGCTGTTTTACCACCTGACGATTATTGTAAAAGTTGTGCGGATAAAAAACTTACGGGAATTGGTGGCTGGTTGTATTTACCTGCTATTTCTTTAGTGCTGGTGATTATTTCGAGCATCTATTCTTTTATACAAACATGGGGGCTTGTTCAGGGCAATCAGGAAGAACCGCTCAGAACTCTGCTGTATCTGGAAGTAGTTGGATTTGCCATGGTATTTCTGTTGGTAAGTTATACTACTTTTTTGTTTTTTAAAAAGAAACGCCAGCTTCCGCACTACTATATTGCCCTTCTTCTGTCGCTCTTCGTATTTAATGTTGCTGATATTTGGGGAGCAGTACAGTTTCTTCATGCCACAATTGAGCCTTTAGACGCATGGGGGGTGCTGAAAAATATCATTCATATGGCGATCTGGATTCCCTATTTCCGTGTCTCTAAACGAGTCAAATTAACTTTTGTTAATTAAAACGCAAAAACGCCGGAACCATCCGGCGTTTTTTAGACCATTACGCGTCCGGGAACTCACGGATAAAGCGTTCGACATCTTCAACCATATGGTCGTTGCCGACGAAGAACGAACGGCGCTGGTGCAGGGTTTCCGGGATGATATCCAGAATACGCTCTTTGCCATCGCTCGCTTTACCGCCCGCTTGTTCCGCCAGGAATGCCATCGGGTTGCACTCATACAGCAAACGCAGTTTGCCGTCCGGGTGGCTGGCAGTGCTTGGGTAGAGATAAATACCGCCTTTCAGCAGATTACGGTGGAAATCCGCGACCAGCGAGCCGATATAACGTGAGGTATACGGACGGTTGGTAGATTTATCTTCTTCCTGGCAGAATTTAATGTACTTCTTCACCCCGTTCGGAAACTTAATGTAGTTCCCTTCGTTGATAGAGTAGGTTTTTCCTTTCTCCGGGAAGCGCATCCGTTCCTGGCACAGGCAGAAAACCCCGAGCGAAGGATCGTAAGTAAAGGCGTGAACACCGCATCCGGTGGTGTAAACCAGCATGGTAGAGGAGCCGTATACCACGTAACCTGCAGCAACCTGTTTGTTACCAGGCTGGAGGAAATCTTCTTCCGTTACCGGCGTGCCGACCGGTGTAACGCGGCGGTAAATGGAGAAAATGGTACCGACAGAGACGTTAACATCGATGTTGGACGAGCCATCCAGCGGATCCATCAGCACAACGTATTTTGCGTGTTCACAACCTTCAAAGACGACAATCTCATCTTCTTCTTCGGATGCAATGCCCGCAACAATATCGCGTGCTTTCAGTGCGGCTTTCAGTTTTTCATTAGCGAACAAGTCGAGTTTTTGTTGAACCTCGCCCTGCACGTTCTCAGCACCGCTGGCACCCAGGATATCAACCAGTCCAGCTTTGTTGATATCGCGATGAATAATCTTGGCGCCCAGTTTTATTGCCGATAGCAAAGCAGTGAGCTCACCGGTAGCATGAGAAAACTCGTGCTGCTTTTCGACAATAAATTCACCTAACGTTTTCATAAAACTTTCCCTGCAATGTTTATGGAGTAAAGCGACCGCAATAATCTTAACAAATAATCTCAATGTTGCGCTCAGGTGAATCGCGCCAGCAAATTACGGATTATCCTGAAATGCGTTTCTCTGTTGCCCGACATATGCGTAAAATGAACGGTAGATTAAAAAAGGATAGTGACGTATGCGCATTCATATATTAGGAATTTGTGGCACGTTTATGGGCGGTCTGGCGATTCTGGCGCGTCAGTTGGGCCATGAAGTAACGGGGTCGGACGCCAATGTGTATCCGCCGATGAGCACCTTACTTGAGAAGCAAGGCATTGAACTGATTCAGGGTTATGATGCCAACCAGCTCGATCCTCAGCCAGATCTGGTGATTATTGGCAACGCCATGACCCGTGGAAATCCGTGTGTGGAAGCGGTACTGGAAAAAAACATTCCATATATGTCAGGTCCGCAGTGGTTGCACGATTTTGTGCTGCGCGACCGCTGGGTGCTGGCCGTTGCTGGTACACACGGTAAAACCACCACGGCAGGAATGGCGACCTGGATTCTGGAACAGTGCGGCTATAAACCAGGTTTTGTGATCGGTGGAGTACCGGGGAACTTTGACGTTTCTGCACGCCTGGGCGAAAGCGACTTCTTTGTTATCGAAGCAGACGAGTATGACTGCGCCTTCTTCGACAAACGCTCTAAGTTTGTTCATTACTGCCCGCGAACGCTGATCCTCAATAACCTTGAGTTCGACCACGCCGATATCTTCGACGACCTGAAAGCGATTCAGAAACAATTCCACCATCTGGTGCGTATTGTTCCTGGTCAGGGGCGTATTATCTGGCCGGAAAACGACATCAACCTGAAACAAACCCTGGCGATGGGTTGCTGGAGTGAACAGGAGCTGGTGGGCGAGCAAGGTCACTGGCAGGCGAAAAAGCTGACCACTGACGCTTCCGAATGGGAAGTCTTGCTGGATGGCGAAAAAGTGGGCGAAGTGAAATGGTCGCTGGTGGGCGAACATAATATGCACAATGGTTTGATGGCGATTGCTGCGGCCCGTCATGTTGGCATCGCACCGACTGATGCTGCTAACGCGCTGGGATTGTTTATCAATGCCCGTCGCCGCCTGGAACTGCGTGGCGAAGCTAACGGCGTGACGGTGTATGACGATTTTGCCCATCACCCAACGGCAATTCTGGCAACGCTGGCGGCGCTGCGCGGCAAAGTTGGCGGTACGGCGCGTATTATTGCCGTGCTTGAGCCGCGTTCCAACACCATGAAGATGGGAGTCTGCAAAGATGATTTGGCACCGTCACTAGGTCGTGCCGATGAAGTCTTCCTGCTGCAACCGTCACATATTCCGTGGCAGGTAGCAGAAGTGGCAGAAGCATGTATTCAGCCTGCGCACTGGAGTGGAGATGTTGATGCGCTGGCAGAAATGGTGGTGAAAACCGCTCAGCCTGGCGACCATATTCTGGTGATGAGCAACGGCGGTTTTGGTGGGATCCATCAGAAACTGCTGGATGGTCTGGCGAAGAAAGCGGAAGTTGCGCAGCAATCCTGAGACGTTTTATCAGGCCTACTTTTGTAGGCCGGATAAGGCGTTCATGCCGCATCCGGCATTTGAGCATAGCGCCTGATGCGACGCTTGACGCGTCTTATCAGGCCTACAGATCTGGCGGTGCTCTGCATCCGGCAAACCCTACTCACATCAACAACGAAAATTACCCTTCGTTCTCTGCCAGCTCGCGCAGATACTGGAAAATCTGGCGTGCGGATTTCGGCGGCTTATTCCCTTCTTTCTCTTTCTTCGCGTTGCGGATCAGAGTTCGCAGCTGCTGACGATCGGCATCTGGCCACAGATTCAATACTTCAGCGATAGCATCATCCCCTTGATCGATCAGACGATCGCGCAGGTTTTCCAGTTTATGGAACAACACCACCTGCTGGTTGTGGCGGTTTTTCAGCTTATCCAGCGCCTGACGGATAGGCTCTACATCGCGTTGGCGCAGCATTTTACCAATGAGCTGCAACTGGCGGCGGCGACCTTCCATCTTAATACGCTGGGCTAACTCAATAGCCGCACGCAGATCCGCATCTAACGGGATCTTATCCAGCGCGTTTTTCCCCAGATCAACAATTTCTGCGCCCAGGCGTTTTAGCTCCTCGGCGTCACGTTTAATTTCACTTTTACTGACCCAGATAATTTCATCGTCTTCGTCTTCGATGTCATCACCGGGAACGTCGTCGAGCCAGTCTTCGGGCTGCTTAGTCATGTCAGGCTCCTTAAAAAAAAGAGGCTAATGTTACCAGTTAAGATGCGCACTGAAAAACGGTTCTCTGTTAGACTTCAGAGAAACTCTCTACATTATGGCACTTGCAATGAAAGTAATCTCTCAAGTTGAAGCGCAGCGCAAGATTCTGGAAGAAGCAGTTTCGACTGCGCTGGAGTTGGCCTCAGGCAAATCGGACGGTGCGGAAGTTGCCGTCAGCAAGACCACCGGCATTAGCGTTAGCACGCGCTATGGTGAAGTGGAGAATGTCGAATTCAATAGCGATGGCGCGCTGGGGATAACCGTTTATCACCAGAACCGCAAAGGTAGCGCATCATCCACCGATTTAAGCCCGCAGGCCATTGCCCGCACCGTACAGGCGGCGCTGGATATTGCGCGTTACACTTCGCCAGATCCGTATGCAGGCGTGGCAGACAAAGAACTGCTGGCTTTCGACGCGCCGGATCTTGACTTGTTCCACCCCGCAGAAGTTTCTCCGGACGAAGCCATTGAACTGGCGGCCCGTGCTGAACAGGCGGCATTACAGGCGGATAAACGCATTACCAATACCGAAGGCGGCAGTTTTAACAGCCACTACGGTGTCAAAGTTTTCGGTAATAGCCACGGTATGTTGCAAGGCTACTGCTCAACGCGTCATTCGCTCTCCAGTTGCGTGATTGCCGAAGAAAATGGCGATATGGAGCGTGATTATGCCTACACCATTGGCCGCGCGATGAGCGATCTACAAACGCCAGAGTGGGTCGGGGCCGACTGCGCTCGCCGTACTTTATCGCGTCTGTCGCCGCGTAAACTCTCCACCATGAAAGCGCCGGTAATTTTTGCCAATGAAGTTGCCACGGGGCTGTTTGGTCATTTGGTTGGCGCGATTGCCGGTGGTGCGGTCTACCGTAAATCCACCTTCCTGCTCGACTCGCTGGGTAAACAAATTCTGCCAGACTGGCTGACCATTGAAGAGCATCCGCATCTGCTGAAAGGGCTGGCGTCGACGCCATTCGACAGCGAAGGTGTTCGTACCGAACGTCGCGACATTATTAAAGATGGCATCCTGACTCAGTGGCTGCTGACCAGCTACTCGGCGCGCAAACTGGGGCTGAAAAGCACCGGACATGCGGGCGGTATTCACAACTGGCGCATTGCCGGACAAGGTCTAAGCTTCGAGCAGATGCTCAAAGAGATGGGCACTGGGCTGGTGGTGACGGAATTGATGGGCCAGGGCGTGAGTGCAATTACCGGTGATTATTCCCGTGGTGCGGCGGGCTTCTGGGTAGAAAACGGCGAAATTCAGTATCCGGTTAGCGAAATCACCATCGCAGGTAATTTAAAAGATATGTGGCGCAATATTGTCACCGTCGGTAACGATATTGAAACACGCAGTAATATACAGTGTGGTTCTGTGCTGTTGCCGGAGATGAAAATCGCCGGACAGTAAAAAAACTGGCGCGACCTGCCGCGCTATAAACTAAAAAAATTACACAAAATCATTCGCACTGCATCGAGACGGAAAGTGAATGAGGGCCGGGGAGTGTACTCGTAGTACGTGACTCGGGCGAATGAGCGTAGCCGTCGATGAGGCAGTGTGAAGGATGAAGTGTAAATAAAAAAGGAAGTGAGCAATGCGTAAAAGCCTGTTAGCTATTCTTGCAGTCTCCTCGTTGGTATTCAGTTCGGTGTCGTTTGCCGCTGAGCTGGAAGACAATATGGAAACCCTCAACGACAATTTAAAAGTGGTCGAAAAAGCGGATAACGCGGCGCAAGTCAAAGACGCGTTAACCAAAATGCGTGCCGCGGCGCTGGATGCGCAAAAAGCAACGCCGCCGAAGCTGGAAGGAAAATCGCCAGACAGCCCGGAAATGAAAGACTTCCGCCACGGTTTCGACATTCTGGTTGGCCAGATTGACGACGCGCTGAAGCTGGCTAATGAAGGTAAAGTAAAAGAAGCGCAGGCCGCCGCAGAGCAACTGAAAACGACCCGCAATTCATATCACAAGAAGTATCGTTAATTCCTCATTGGGCGGTGAAACGTCGCCGCCCAATGCTCTCCTCTCCCTTCGTAAAATCACCACCAAATCTCTCTTCACTACGGCATATTTCTGCGTGTCGCCGCCATTTTTGCGAGGCGTTTTTCCAGAAATGAATGTAATGCATATGTAATGCTATAATGCATTACAATTTTCATAATTACCGGAGGCATAATGGCCACACTTAACGTCCGTCTGGATGACAAATTGAAAAATGAGGCTTATGCGGTGCTGGAAAAATTAAATATCACGCCTACCGAAGCCGTACGGCTGCTGTTTCAGTACGTTGCGGAAAATGGGCGAATGCCGGTAAAAACGCTCACTGTCAGTGATAGTGAAGAAGCCTTGTTACGCACTGTCAGGGAACGACTGGCCAACCCACAAGAGGCCATTAAGGTCCGACTGGATGAACTATGAGCTGGCCTTTGATCCGCGAGCGCTGAAAGAGTGGCAAAAACTGGGCGTGACAGTCCGGGAACAATTTAAAAAAAAGCTTGAGGATGTGCTGAAAAGACCGCGCAATCCATCGGCTAAACTGCGGGATTTACCGGACAGCTACAAAATTAAGCTTCGCACTCTGGGATATCGCCTGGTTTATCAGGTTAACGATAAAGAGTTGCTCGTGTTGGTGATAGCTATTGGTGAGAGAGAGAACTCAGCCGTTTATGAAGATGCGGATAAACGGCTGGAAGAGTGATTAACGCAAATGGTGTACCACCTGGTTGCTGCTGCCGCGCCAGATCAGGGAAGGGTCTTTTAAATCCTGCATAAATTTGCCATCAACCAGCACGTTGATCAAATCAACAACCTGCATTTGTGCAGCGTTGAGTTCGTCGAGTTTATACCCTGTCCACACCCAGATGTCTTTACCCGGACATTCGGCACGGATGCGTTGTACCAGTTTCAGAATATCCGGCACGTTTTGCGGATGCAGCGGATCGCCACCGGAGAGGGAAATGCCCTGGCGTTTGATGCGAGTGTCGTTCAGATCGTTGATGATCTGGTCTTCCATTTCTTTGGTAAATGGCTGACCGGAATTTACCCGCCAGGTGCTTTTGTTATAGCAACCGGGGCATTCATGAACACACCCGGAGACAAACAGGGTGCAACGAGTGCCGGGGCCGTTGACGATGTCGACAGGATAGTATTGATGGAAGTTCATATTTCGCCTGGCTTATCAGTCCGCGTTTACGCCGCATCCGGCAATCAATGCCTGATGCGACGCTTTCACATCACATCCGGCATTTGCTTAACGCAGCGTGGAGATCAACCGATCTGCCCATTTCCTAAATGTTTAACGCGGCGCTTAACTTCTTCCTGCTTGCCAGCGTTAAACGGACGCGCATCCGGACTACCTAAATATCCGCACACGCGGCGAGTTACCGACACACGGGAGGTGTCATGGTTACCACATTTCGGACAAGTGAAGCCTTTGCTGGTGCACTCAAACTCGCCGGTAAAGCCACATTCGTAGCATTCATCGATCGGCGTGTTGGTGCCGTAATACGGCACATGCTGATAGCTGTAATCCCAGACATCTTCCAGCGCCTTCAGGTTGTGCTGAATGTTTGGATACTCGCCGTAGCAAATGAAACCACCGTTCGCCAGCGGCGGGTAAGGCGCTTCAAAGTCGATCTTGTCGTACGGGTTCACCTTCTTCTCCACATCAAGGTGGAAACTGTTGGTGTAGTAACCTTTATCGGTCACGCCCGGCACCACGCCAAACTCGGCGGTATCGAGACGGCAGAAGCGGTCGCACAGGTTCTCACTCGGCGTACTGTAGAGACTGAAACCGTAGCCGGTTTCTTCTTTCCACTGATCCACCGCCTGACGCAGACGTTCAACAATCGCAATACCTTTCGCACGCAGCTGCTCGTTGTCGTAAACATGCTCGCCGCCGAACAGCGCGTTAATGGTTTCGTGGATACCGATGTAACCCAGCGAGATAGACGCTCGACCATTTTTGAAGATTTCAGACACGTCATCGTCTGCATTCAGACGTACGCCGCAGGCACCTTCCATATAGAGGATCGGCGCTACGCGCGCTTTCACGCCTTCCAGGCGGGCGATACGGGTCATCAGTGCCTTACGCGCCAGCACCAGACGTTCATCCAGCAGCTTCCAGAAGGTGGCTTCATCGCCTTTCGCTTCCAGAGCAATGCGCGGCAGGTTCAGGCTGATCACGCCGAGGTTGTTACGACCATCGTGGATCTGCTCACCGTTTTCGTCTTCCCACACGCCGAGGAAGCTGCGGCAGCCCATCGGAGTTTTAAACGAACCGGTGACTTTCACTACCTGATCGTAGTTCAGGATATCCGGATACATGCGCTTGCTCGCGCACTCCAGCGCCAGCTGTTTGATGTCGTAGTTCGGATCGCCCACTTTATGGTTCAGGCCATCGCGAATTGCGAACACCAGTTTCGGGAACACGGCGGTTTTACGGTTTTTACCCAGGCCCGCGATACGGTTACGCAGGATAGATTCCTGAATCAGGCGCGATTCCCAGCTGGTACCCAGACCAAAGCCAAAGGTCACAAACGGCGTCTGACCGTTGGCGGTGTGCAGGGTATTTACTTCATATTCCAGCGACTGGAATGCGTCGTAGCACTCTTTGATGGTACGAGAGTTAGCGTAACCGTCGACGTCAGGAATGCTCCACTCTTCCGCAGTTTTACGGTGTTTGTTGTAGCTGGCGGTGACAAACGGCGCCAGAACTTCGTCGATACGGTTAATGGTGGTGCCACCATAAATATGGCTGGCGACCTGAGCAATAATTTGCGCAGTTACTGCGGTAGCTGTAGAGATCGACTTCGGTGGTTCAATCTCGGCATTCCCCATCTTAAAGCCTTGCGTCAGCATGCCTTTCAGGTCGATCAACATGCAGTTGAACATTGGGAAGAACGGCGAGTAATCGAGATCGTGGTAGTGGATATCACCACGTTCATGTGCCTGCACCACGTCACGCGGCAGCAGGTGCTGACGTGCATAGTGTTTAGCAACAATCCCGGCCAGCAGGTCACGCTGGGTCGGAATGACTTTACTGTCTTTATTCGCGTTTTCATTGAGCAGCGAGGAATTAGTCTGCTCGACCAGACCACGGATCTCCTGGTTCAGACGACCGCGTTTTTTCACGTTCAATGTCGCGATCGTGACGGTACTCAATATATGCACGGGCCAGTTGTTTGTACGGGCCAGACATCAGTTGGTTTTCAACAGCGGTCTGGATTTCGTTGATATCTACCTGGTTACGCCCCTGCATTTGCTCGCTGACGATAGCGGCAACAGTGGCACAATAATCTGCATCATCGACTTCCGCTGCTTTAGCTGCACGCAGAATAGCTTCTTTGATGCGCTCTGATTTAAACGGCACTTTGCAGCCGTCTCGTTTCATCACATGCGGTGTCATGATCGCTCCATATTTTTAAGAACAGGTTATCCACAGAAAGTTGGGAAGTGCGCCCCGGTTTATTCAGCTCTTGTTACGGGGATTTACTGCAATCCCAATTCGCTTTATCCACAATTGTGTCGGCTTCGTTGACGTGTATCTTGTTGCAAGTTTAGACGATGGATACAACATATTGGGTTGAGATGCATTTTAAAGTCTATATATAGTGCTTTGCATTAAGGATGTTTGCGTTTTTTTTGATTTAGCTCAAAGTAAAAAGCAGAGAGTACGGATGGCGGGCGCTAGAGCGATGTGTAAATTTTTTGATGATTTTCTGGTTATAAAATCAACAAAAACAATATACTACCCGGTAAGTCCCCGGAAATACTCGCTTTAGCATGGTCTGGAGAAGGATTATCTCTGAAACCACCAGACAGCCTCAAAAGACCGTAATGTCGTGGCGCAGAGTTGCGGTGAGGCTTCTTCAAAGCTATACATCAGAAGCTGCCAGTAGTGTTCTGAACACTCTTTGGATAAATCTGGTAGAAGGTAACTCTCAGAAAAGGGCTGCTGGAATGACGATTTGTTGAGGTTCGCTGCGTCCGGTTACCTGGTCGATCAACTGGCTGGCAGCCTGACGTCCGGCTTCGGCGTAGCCTGGATCAACGGTGACGATCTCCGGATGGAGAAACTTCATTAACGGCGTATTACCAACGCTCGCCAGTTGCAGGGTGTCGATGTGTTGCTCTTGCAGGTACTTACATGCCCCGAGCGCCAGCGTGTCGGTTGCGCACAGCAACGCAGTGGTTTCTGGCGTAATCACTTTTGCCACGTTCTCGTAACCTTGCTTCATGGCCAGGCCGGGCAGGGCGGCGACGGGACGTAGTTTATGTGCTTTGCAGAATGCCAGATAAGCCTCATGACGCCGCTTACCAGTGGTAATGTCGCTGTGCGGTACGCCAAGATAACTAATATTGCGATGCCCCCGATCGTAGAGGCATTGCATCAGAATCTTAATCGCCCCTTCGTCGTCATAACAGACCGAAGCAAAACCTTTTGCGTCATGCGCCAGCAGTACCAGAGATGATTGCCAGTGAGCTAACATTTCTTCCGTTATGCCGGTAAAACCGAACAGCACCACTCCGTCAATATTGCGACGTTTCAGAACGCCTAAATGTTCAGTAACCAGCTGTGGCGAAAACTGGCTTTCCATCATGATCGGATCGTAACCCTGTTCATAGAATGCCGGCAGCATCGTCTGAACGGCGAGATTTTCTGATAACGAATCCAGACGGGTGACGATAATAGCAACCACTTTATCGCTTTGCCCACGCATAGCACGCGCGGATCGGGAAGGGGAAAATCTATGCTGATTCATCACTGCTTCCACGCGCTCGCGCGTGTGCTGACTCACGCCACTTTCGTTATTCAGCACTCGGGAAACCGTGGATTTCCCCACGCCGCTTAAACGAGCAATGTCTTTGATGGTCAGCCGATTTTGCATCCTGTTGTCCCGTAATTTGCGTTTAATTATTTGAGCCTAACTTTACCCACGCATTCAGCAATGGGTAAAGTCTGGTTTATCGTTGGTTTAGTTGCTTGCAGATATTATATCGGCATAAATGCTACGAATATTATTGGATTCTCCTTATTATTTGCGGCGCTTTTTTTCACTTACCGGAGGTTATATGGAACCTGATCCCACGCCTCTCCCTCGACGGAGATTAAAACTTTTCTGGTAAGCCTGTCTTTTCACGGCATTACCGGATGTGTAAGGCCGTGACGTTTTAACGTCCCAGCTCATGTTTATTACCTTCAGGTAAGGCTTTGCGACGCCTGAAGATATTTTCTGCACCATGCTTACAGGGTGCGGAGGGACTTCCTATGTTTAAAGAAATTTTTACCCGGCTCATTCGCCATTTACCTTCTCGTCTGGTCCATCGCGATCCGTTGCCTGGCGCGCAACAGACAACGAATATTCCGATCCCGCCTTCCTTAAGCGCGCATTGCCTGAAAATGGCGGTGATGCCAGAAAAGGAATTATGGAAAACCTTCGGCACGCATCCAGAAGGGTTAAATCAGGCGGAAGTGGAATTAGCCCGCGAACAACACGGTGAAAATAAACTACCCGCGCAACAACCGTCGCCGTGGTGGGTACATTTGTGGGTCTGTTATCGCAACCCTTTTAATATTTTGCTCACGATCCTCGGCGGCATTTCTTACGCCACGGAAGATTTATTTGCCGCGGGCGTTATTGCGTTAATGGTCGCTATTTCTACGTTGCTGAACTTTATTCAGGAAGCGCGCTCCACCAAAGCAGCAGATGCTCTGAAAGCGATGGTCAGTAATACCGCGACGGTGCTGCGCGTAATTAACGACAAAGGCGAAAATGGCTGGCTGGAGATCCCGATCGACCAGCTGGTGCCTGGCGATATTATTAAATTGGCGGCGGGGGATATGATCCCGGCAGATTTACGTATTTTGCAGGCGCGGGATCTGTTCGTCGCTCAGGCGTCATTAACCGGTGAGTCTCTGCCCGTGGAAAAAGCCGCAACCACTCGCCAGCCAGAGCACAGCAATCCGCTGGAGTGCGATACCCTGTGTTTTATGGGCACCACCGTGGTGAGCGGTACGGCACAAGCAATGGTGATTGCCACAGGTGCCAACACCTGGTTTGGTCAACTGGCGGGGCGTGTCAGCGAGCAGGAAAGCGAGCCGAATGCGTTTCAGCAAGGGATCAGCCGCGTCAGTATGCTGCTGATTCGCTTTATGCTGGTGATGGCGCCCGTAGTGCTGTTGATCAACGGTTACACCAAAGGCGACTGGTGGGAAGCGGCGCTATTCGCGCTTTCGGTAGCGGTAGGCTTAACGCCGGAAATGTTGCCGATGATTGTCACCTCGACGCTGGCGCGTGGTGCGGTAAAACTGTCGAAACAGAAAGTGATCGTCAAACATCTGGATGCGATTCAGAACTTTGGTGCAATGGATATTCTGTGCACTGATAAAACAGGCACCCTGACGCAAGATAAAATTGTGCTGGAGAATCATACCGATATCTCCGGTAAAACCAGTGAGCGCGTGCTGCATAGCGCGTGGTTGAACAGTCATTACCAGACCGGACTTAAAAACCTGCTTGATACAGCGGTGCTCGAAGGTACGGATGAAGAGTCAGCGCGCTCGCTGGCCAGTCGTTGGCAAAAAAATTGATGAGATTCCGTTTGATTTTGAGCGTCGCCGGATGTCGGTGGTAGTGGCAGAAAATGCCGAATACCATCAACTGGTGTGCAAAGGCGCATTGCAGGAAATCCTCAATGTGTGTTCGCAGGTGCGTCACAATGGCGCTATTGTTCCGCTCGATGACACCATGCTGCGTAAGATTAAGCGGGTAACCGATACGCTGAATCGTCAGGGGCTGCGCGTGGTTGCGGTGGCGACGAAATACCTGCCAGCACGTGAAGGAGATTACCAGCGGGCGGATGAATCCGACCTGATCCTCGAAGGATATATTGCTTTCCTTGATCCGCCAAAAGAGACAACCGCTCCGGCACTGAAGGCATTAAAAGCGAGTGGAATTACCGTCAAAATCCTTACTGGCGACAGTGAATTAGTGGCGGCGAAAGTGTGCCATGAAGTGGGACTAGATGCGGGAGAGGTGGTAATTGGTAGTGATATTGAAACGCTATCTGACGACGAACTGGCAAATCTCGCGCAGCGTACCACGTTGTTTGCCCGCCTGACGCCGATGCATAAGGAACGCATCGTGACCTTACTGAAGCGCGAAGGGCATGTGGTTGGCTTTATGGGCGATGGTATTAATGATGCGCCCGCCTTACGTGCTGCGGATATCGGTATTTCTGTGGACGGGGCGGTAGATATTGCCCGTGAAGCGGCTGATATCATTCTGCTGGAAAAAAGCCTGATGGTACTGGAAGAGGGGGTTATTGAAGGACGCCGAACTTTTGCCAACATGCTGAAATACATCAAAATGACGGCAAGTTCTAACTTCGGTAATGTGTTCAGCGTGCTGGTGGCGAGTGCTTTCTTGCCCTTCCTGCCGATGTTGCCATTGCACTTACTGATCCAGAACTTACTGTACGATGTATCGCAGGTAGCGATCCCGTTTGATAACGTTGATGACGAGCAAATTCAAAAGCCGCAGCGTTGGAATCCGGCGGATCTGGGGCGTTTTATGATCTTCTTCGGACCGATCAGCTCGATCTTCGATATTCTGACGTTTTGCCTGATGTGGTGGGTATTTCATGCGAATACGCCGGAAACGCAAACGCTGTTCCAGTCGGGCTGGTTTGTGGTGGGATTACTGTCGCAAACGCTGATTGTGCATATGATCCGCACCCGCCGTGTGCCGTTTATTCAGAGTTGTGCGTCGTGGCCATTAATGGCGATGACCGCGATCGTGATAGTCGTGGGGATCGCGTTGCCGTTTTCACCGCTGGCCAGTTATCTGCAATTGCAGGCGCTGCCGTTAAGTTACTTCCCGTGGCTGATTGCGATTCTGGCAGGGTATATGGTGTTAACGCAGTTGGTTAAAGGGATTTATAGTCGTCGTTACGGCTGGCAGTAAAGAATTAACTGGGCATGGTGGCCCGGATTCAGATTGCAGACAAAGTGAGCTTTGTTCATGCCGGATGCGGCGTAAACGCCTTATCCGGCCTACAAATTCAATAAATTGCAGGAATCACGTAGGCCTGATAAGCGTAGCGCATCAGGCGATTTTGCTTTTGTCATCAGACTTAATCCGGGCATGATAGCCCGGATTTCCCTCAAGATTAGCGACGAACAGCGATCGCTTCGATCTCAATCTTCACGTCTTTCGGCAGACGTGCAACTTCAACGCAAGAACGTGCCGGGAAGGTGGCATTGTGCTCGGTGAAGAACGCTTCGTAAGTGGCGTTTACGGTTGCGAAGTCGTTCAAATCTTTCACAAATACAGTGGTTTTAACGATATCGCCCACTTTCAGACCTGCCGCTTCCACGATCGCTTTTACGTTATCCAGCGACTGACGCGCCTGTGCAGCGACGTCTGCCGGTACTTCGCCCGTTTTCGGGTTTACCGGGATCTGACCGGAAGTGATGATCATACTGCCCAGATCAACGCCCTGAACATACGGACCGATAGCTGCGGGTGCATTTTCCGTCGCGATAGTTTTGCTCATGATTTCTCCTTTATTACAGCGGTAAAAAGTCTGGCTCATTATAGGGAGCCTGACATTTATTACCAACCGCAATTAATTGGCCAGCACCACATTATGCGAAAACTCTTTTTCACAATATTTGCATTTGAGCGCAATATCATTGGCGCGTTTTCTCACGGCAAAGCTGGAAGAAACCGGTTCTGCATGGCTGATACAGTTGCTGTTCGGGCAGACCAGCACATTATCAATACGTTCCGGCAGGCTGGGGCGTGATTTGCCGACCACTTCATAGTTGTCGATACGGTTTACCGTGGCCTGCGGCGCATACAGTGCCAGTTGGTCTACTTGATCTTCATTTAAAAAGGTATTTTCGATTTTGATCAGATCCTTGCGGCCCATCTCGCCGGAAGGTAGGTTCAGACCGATGGTGATGCGCTGATCGGTTTCGGTTAACTTGAACAAGCTCAACAGCTTAAAACCGATCTGGGCGGGGATATGGTCAATTACCGTGCCGCGTTTAATAGCTTCAACCTGCAATTTATTATCGTGTGTCATCTCTATTTCCCCTTACAGTACCAGATCGCGATTCAGAACCAGTGCCAGTAACGCCTGGCGAGCGAAAATCCCATTGCCTGCTTGCTGGAAGTACCAGGCGTGCGGCGTTTTATCGACATCCGTCGCAATTTCATCAATACGCGGCAGCGGATGCAGCACTTTCATATTGGCTTTGGCGTTGTGGAGATCGCTGGCGCGCAGGACAAACTGCGCTTTTACGTTGGCGTATTCGGACGGGTCCAGACGCTCTTTTTGCACGCGAGTCATATACAGAATGTCCACTTCCGCCATCACTTCTTCAATGGAACTATGCAGACTCCAGGCGATACCTTTTTCATCGAGCATATCCAGAATGTACTGCGGCATTGCCAGCGCATCCGGGGCGATGAAGTAAAAACGGTTGCCGTCGAACTTCGCCAGCGCCTGGGTCAGGGAGTGAACGGTGCGACCATATTTCAGGTCGCCGACCATTGCGACGCGAAGATTGTCAAGACGTCCCTGAGTTTCCTGAATGGTGAACAGATCCAGCAAGGTTTGCGTCGGATGTTGGTTGGAGCCATCACCGGCATTCAGTACCGGTACATTGCCGGAAAATTCGGTTGCCAGGCGTGCCGCACCTTCCTGTGGATGGCGCATCACAATCGCATCGACGTAAGTGCTGATAACCGAGATGGTATCAGCCAGCGTTTCACCTTTTTTTCCCAGTGAGGTGTTTGCGCTGTCAGAGAATCCCACCACACTAGCGCCCAGGCGGTGCATCGAGGTTTCGAAAGAGAGGCGAGTGCGGGTTGATGCTTCGAAGAAGCAACTGGCAATCACTTTATGTTTCAACAGTTCTGGTTGCGGGTTCGCTTTCAGTTTCGCCGCTGTCGCCAGCACCAGATTAAGGTCATCGCGACTAAGGTCGTTTATGGAAATGATATGTTTCTGATATAGCGGATTAGCCATCTTTTATCTCCTGACGCCTGGGCAAAAAAAAGCCCCTCGATTGAGGGGCTGGGAATAGGTGAACAACGGGAAGAAAAACGGCAGGCCAGCGTCTTTTTTCAGACGCGGTAAGACAAAATGTCGAACACACTGAACCATACATCCTCCCGGCAAATTGTCCGGCATTATACTCAGCCAGAAAGTGGGATCAAGCGATTGATGCAAAAAATTACGCAGGTAAACGATTGTAGTGAATTTATATGCTTTAAAATTGAGTTTTTAACAATGCTTGTTTTTGTGGTAAGCGGGCAGGAAAACATGCTTTGGCGCAATCGGACAGCAAAAAATGCTGGTATGGCAGTAAGGAATTACGTATAACGAGAGAAATGAAACATTGTTTTAATTGAGGAATGAAAAAGATGATCATCGGAAATATTCATAATCTCCAGCCGTGGTTGCCAGAAGAGTTACGCCAGGCCATTGAACATATCAAAATGCACGTTACGGCAGAAACGCCAAAAGGTAAGCATGATATCGAAGGCAACCGTCTGTTTTATCTTATCTCTGAAGATATGACTGAGCCGTATGAAGCGCGTCGCGCGGAGTATCATGCCCGCTATCTCGACATCCAGATTGTGTTAAAAGGGCAGGAAGGAATGACTTTTAGCACACAGCCTGCGGGTACGCCGGATACTGACTGGTTAGCTGATAAAGACATCGCCTTTTTGCCTGAAGGTATTGAAGAGAAAACAGTTATCCTTAATGAAGGCGATTTTGTTGTGTTTTATCCGGGTGAAGTGCACAAACCGCTGTGCGCAGTGGGTGAGCCTGCTCAGGTTCGCAAAGCGGTTGTTAAGATGCTGATGGCTTAAGCGAGTACCTGCCGGTGGCGACGTGAAGCCGCCTCCGGTACTGAAATTATTTGGCAAGCGTAGCGACCATTACCGCTTTGATAGTATGCATACGGTTTTCCGCCTGATCAAAAACAATGCTGGCAGGAGATTCGAAAACCTCGTCCGTTACTTCCATCCCACCATGCAGGCCAAATTCTTCAGCCATCTTTTTGCCAAGCGTTGTTTGGTCATCATGAAACGCGGGCAGGCAGTGGAGGAATTTGACCTCCGGGTTACCAGTTAACTGCATCATCTTACTATTCACCTGATAACCACGCAGCAATGCAATCCTTTCAGCCCATTTCTCTTTTGCTTCACCCATCGACACCCATACATCGGTATAGATAAAGTCAGCACCTTTAACGCCAGTCGCGACATCTTCTGTCAGGGTAATATTCCCGCCATTTTGTTGTGCCAGGGCGCGGCATTCCATAACCAGCGAAGATTCCGGCCAGCATGCCTGTGGCGCCACCAGACGCAAATCCAGACCGGTCAGCGCCGCAGCTTCGAGCATCGAATTGCCCATGTTATTGCGGGCATCTCCGGCATAGACCAGCGTCATCTCATTAAACGCTTTACCCGGTAAATGTTCTTGCATGGTCAGCAGATCTGCCAGCAGTTGCGTGGGGTGGAACTCATTGGTCAGCCCATTCCATACCGGGACGCCAGCGTATTCCGCCAGTGTTTCGACAATCTCCTGACCATAGCCACGATACTGAATACCGTCATACATGCGGCCAAGCACGCGGGCGGTATCTTTAATTGACTCTTTATGGCCAATCTGGCTGCCGCTTGGGCCGAGATAAGTGACGCGAGCGCCCTGGTCATATGCGGCAACTTCGAAAGAGCATCGGGTACGAGTCGAGTCTTTTTCGAAGATGAGCGCGATGTTTTTACCAGTGAGTCTGGCTTCTTCTTTACCGCTTTTTTTTATCTGCTTTTAGTTTAGCGGCTAGCTGGAGCAAGGTGTTGAGTTCAGCTGGCGTGAAATCAAGTAATTTCAGGAAATGCTTATGATAAAACCCGGACATAGATCCCTCCTGTGGCTTACGCCGTAATGAATTAAAATTCAATTTATATGTATGAATATTCATTTGCAAGCCTAAAGCATAAAACTTTCTCACAAAGGTGGAGGCAATGTCAGTGGTGTGTGACAATAAGAGTATCAGCAGGACATTAAGAGGAATAAGTCATGGCAAACCCGGAACAACTCGAAGAACAGCGTGAAGAAACACGTTTGATTATTGAAGAATTACTGGAAGATGGCAGCGATCCGGACGCGCTGTACACCATCGAACATCACCTTTCCGCAGACGATCTGGAAACCCTGGAAAAAGCAGCGGTTGAAGCGTTTAAACTCGGCTACGAAGTGACCGATCCGGAAGAGCTGGAAGTGGAAGATGGCGATATCGTAATTTGCTGTGACATCCTCAGCGAATGCGCGTTGAATGCCGATCTGATCGATGCCCAGGTTGAGCAATTGATGAACCTGGCAGAGAAATTCGACGTTGAATACGACGGTTGGGGGACTTATTTTGAAGATCCTAACGGCGAAGATGGCGACGATGAAGATTATGTCGACGAAGACGATGACGGTGTTCGCCATTAATTAATTGATTAAAATGCCCGATAGCACACACTAGCGGGCATTTTTTTAGAGTTCGCGCAACATCCGCACTTCACAATCAACATGGCCCGTGCAGCCAAGTGCATAGTCGATATGTTGAAAACCTAAATGTTCATACAAACCAATCGCTTCTTTCAAAAAAGCAGTCGTTTCCAGATAGCAGCGTTTGAAGCCCATTTCTCGTGCCTGCTCCATCGCCATTAAGGCCAGTTTTTTCGCCAGCCCTTTGCCGCGAATGGCGGGAAGAAAATACATTTTCTGCAGTTCGCAAATGTCCGATTCACTACCTGCTAATGGCGCAATCCCGCCGCCGCCCACCACTTCGCCATTGTGTTCAACTACCCAATAGGCATGACCGGGCTGACTATACACTTGATACAATTCGTCGAGATTGGGATCGGCGACGGTATAGCCTTTATCAGCGGTAAGACCGTACTCTGCGGACACCTGGCGGATGACGCTGGCAATAGCAGCATTATCGGCGGCGGTAAGTTTGCGCAAACGGAGCGCGGGCGAAACGACAACATTCATAGCATAGCTCAATTTCAAATGTATGATTTATAGCTCCCTTTAATACCACCCTCGCTTATGTGGTGCAAGAAGAAGATAAATCAGAAAATATTAAGCATATATCGCTTAGATAAAGCGTATTCTAGATGGTCCAGTATTAATTGACTGGAATTATTATCTATATGAATGGAATTTATTTTAGGGATATAGTTCATGAATGGTGTAAACGTAGGGAAAGATAATCCTCGTCACGCATTTGTTTTTACAGGCAAGGGTGGTGAGTATTTTCTTATTTGTCTTGTGAATTTTTTACTGACAATTATTACTCTGGGAATATATGGGCCGTGGGCATTAGTGAAATGCCGTCGTTATATTTATCAACATGTGACACTCAAGGGGCAACCATTTAGTTATAAGGGAACAGGTGGTGCCATTTTTGTTAGCATGTTACTTATTATGATCGTTTATTTTTTCAGTATTTCTTGTTTTGCAGGCCAACACTTTGTTCTTGCTTTTCTCCTGTTTGCTCTCTTGATCTGCGGTATTCCTTGCATGGCAGTGAAGAGTCTGCAGTATCAGGCGAACATGACCTCACTGAATGGTATTCGCTTTGGCTTTAACTGCTCAATGCTTCGTGCATGGTGGGTTATGTTAGGTCTGCCTGTTCTGTTGGCATTAGCTTTTTGGCTCGTACTGTACCTTATTGCGCAAGTGACGACATCGATAGGTGGGTTATTCTTTAACTTAGTGGTCTTAAGTTTGCTTTCCGTCATCGGACTGGGTGTTATCAACGGTATTACCTATAGCAAGTGGATGCCATTACTGGGTAATAACGCGACTTTTGGTGTCCATCAATTTTCCATTAAGGTCAACGTAAAAGAATGCATTAAAGGTTGTATGCTCGCAATATTAACCATGGTTCCTTTCATCATTGTGATTGGTATTATGATTGCGCCAGTATTTCAGCAGTTAATGATGATGACCATGTTGGGTAGGTCTGATGCGGGCAGGGAGCTAGTATTGCAATATTACCCGCAGATTACGGCTTCTTATTTCCTGTATTTTGTCGCGATTCTTGTTTTTGCCAGTTATCTCTATGTCACGTTACGCAATCTGTTTTTGAATAACCTGACGCTGGCAAATGGCACTATTCGTTTTCATTCATCTGTTACCGCGATCGGTATGCTTCTGCGCATGTTGGCGGTATTAATGGGGGCCTCAATTACGTGTGGTCTGGCTTATCCCTGGCTGAAAATGTGGATGGTTAGCTGGATTGCTAACAATACCCATGTCCAGGGCGACCTTGATTCGCTGGAGTTAACCAATGATGACAAACCGCAGGATAGCGGTCCGTTAATGTGGATATCTCGCGGTATTATGCCGTATGTTCCGTTTATCTAAATAAAAAGGCCGGAGCATGCTCCGGCCTTCGTTTTCTTCACTGTGTTGATTACAGCGCGGCGATAACAGCCTGCTGTTCAATCAGCTTCGCTTTCGCTTCCGCATAACCTTCCAGCTTCTCACGCTCTTTCGCGATGACCGCTTCCGGTGCGCGCGCTACAAAGCCTTCGTTCGCCAGCTTGTTCTCGATGCGGCTGATTTCACCTTCAATCTTCGCCACTTCTTTCGCCAGACGCGCCAGCTCATCGTCTTTGTTAATGAGGCCAGCCATCGGGATCAGCAGCTCTGCACCGTCGACGATCTTGGTAACGGAAACCGGACCTTTGTCATCGGCTGGCAGCACGGTGATGCTTTCCAGACGCGCCAGCGTTTGCAGGAAACCACGGTTTTCATTTACGCGACGTTCTGCATCCGCGCTGCAACCACGCAGCAGCAGCTCCAGCGGTTTGCCCGGGGCGATGTTCATTTCTGCACGGATGTTACGTACCGCAACGATCGCCTGCTTCAGCCACTCGGTGTCGGCCAGTGCGGCTTCATCGACCTGAGATGCATCGTACTGCGGGAACGGCTGCAGCATGATGGTGTCGGCAGTGATGCCGCAAAGTACTTTCACACGCTGCCAGATGGTTTCGGTGATGAACGGAATGATCGGATGCGCCAGGCGCAGCAGACCTTCCAGCACGGTCACCAGCGTATGGCGAGTACCACGCAGTTCGGCTTCGGTGCCACCGTTCATTACCGGCTTGGTCAGCTCCAGATACCAGTCGCAGAACTGGTTCCAGGTGAATTCATACAGAATGCCTGCGGCGATATCGAAGCGGAAGCTGTCCAGCGCTTCGCGGTACGCTTTGATGGTCCGGTTGAACTCAGCCAGAATCCAGCGATCCGCCAGCGACAGCGTCATTTCGCCGCCGTTGAAGCCGCAATCCTGACCTTCCGTGTTCATCAGCACAAAGCGGCTGGCGTTCCACAGCTTGTTACAGAAGTTACGGTAGCCTTCCAGACGCTTCATATCCCAGTTGATGTCACGACCAGTAGAAGCCAGCGCCGCCAGGGTGAAGCGCAGCGCGTCAGTACCGTGCGGCTCAATGCCGTTCGGGAACTGCTTCTCGGTGCGCTTACGGATTTGTCCGCCAACTGCGGCTGCATCATATTGCCGGTACGTTTTTCCAGCAGTTCTGGCAGCGAAATACCGTCAACCATATCCAGCGGGTCGATAACGTTACCCTTGGATTTAGACATCTTCTGGCCTTCGTCATCACGAATCAGACCGGTCATGTAAACGGTGTGGAACGGCACCTGCGGTTTGCCATTTTCATCTTTGATGAAGTGCATGGTCATCATGATCATGCGGGCAATCCAGAAGAAGATGATGTCGAAACCAGATACCATCACGCTGGTTGGGTGGAACTGACGCAGGGCGTCGGTGTTTTCCGGCCAGCCAAGGGTAGAGAAGGTCCACAGCGCAGAAGAGAACCAGGTGTCGAGAACGTCTTCGTCCTGACGCAAGGCAACGTCGGCACCGAGGTTATTTTCCTTGCGCACTTCTTCTTCGTTGCGGCCAACATAAACGTTACCTGCTTCGTCGTACCATGCAGGGATACGGTGACCCCACCACAGCTGACGAGAGATACACCAGTCCTGAATATCGCGCATCCAGGAGAAGTACATGTTTTCATACTGCTTCGGTACGAACTGAATGTCGCCGTTCTCAACCGCTTCAACCGCCGGCTTCGCCAGGACATCGGCACGCACGTACCACTGGTCGGTCAGCATCGGTTCGATGACCACGCCACCACGGTCGCCATAAGGAACGGTCAGGTCGTGTGGTTTAATTTCTTCCAGCAGGCCGAGCGCGTCAACCGCAGCAACGACGGCTTTACGTGCAGCAAAACGCTCCAGTTTCTGGAATTCTGCGGGGATCTCGCTGGAATAAACGTCAGATTCGTTACCTTTGGTATCGAACACCTGGGCGCTTTCACGGATATCGCCGTCAAAGGTCAGGATGTTGATCATCGGCAGGGCGTGACGTTTACCGACTTCATAGTCGTTAAAATCGTGTGCCGGGGTGATCTTCACGCAGCCGGTGCCTTTTTCCATGTCGGCGTGTTCGTCGCCAACGATCGGAATACGACGGTTAACCAGCGGCAGAATGACATATTTGCCAATCAGATCTTTGTAACGCGGATCTTCCGGGTTAACGGCTACGCCGGTATCGCCCAGCAGGGTTTCCGGACGGGTAGTCGCGACCACCAGATAATCTTTACCGTCTGCGGTTTTCGCACCATCAGCCAGCGGATAGCGGATGTGCCACATCGAACCTTTCGATTCGCGGTTTTCCACTTCCAGGTCAGAAATAGCGGTACGCAGTTTCGGGTCCCAGTTTACCAGACGCTTGCCACGGTAAATCAGGTCTTCTTTATACAGACGAACGAAAACTTCTTTCACCGCATTGGACAGGCCTTCGTCCATGGTGAAGCGTTCGCGCTCCCAGTCGACGGAGTTGCCGAGACGGCGCATCTGACGGGTAATGGTGCCGCCGGATTCCGCTTTCCATTCCCAGATTTTGTCGATGAAAGCTTCGCGGCCGTAATCGTGACGGGTTTTACCTTCTTCTGCGGCAATCTTGCGCTCAACGACCATCTGGGTAGCGATCCCGGCGTGGTCAGTACCGACCTGCCACAGGGTGTTTTTGCCCTGCATGCGCTGATAGCGGATCATGGTATCCATGATGGTTTGCTGGAAGGCGTGACCCATATGCAAACTGCCGGTGACGTTCGGCGGCGGGATCATGATGCAGAAACTTTCCTGGCTTTCATCGCCATTAGGCTTAAAGTAGCCCTGCTTTTCCCAGTGCTCGTAAAGCGGCTGTTCGATATCTTGTGGGTTATATGTCTTTTCCATTATTTCCAGGTTGCCGTATTCAGGTTGAAACCAGCCACGCGGTAGGCTTTATAGCGTTCGCGCGCCAGTTGTTTCAGAGAATCTTCATAAGGGACGAAGTCTACCACTTCTGTGAAAGCGGTGGCAAAATCTGCAAAGCTTGTTCGCAGACTAATCAATATATCGCGCGGGCTGCTGCTACGTTTTTGCGGCCAGGCGATCTCCACCGGCGCACCGCCGCGCGGTCCTTCTCCCGCTAAATTATGCGGAACAAAGCTTTCTGCCGGACGCGCCCACAGGGCTTCATCCAGCCGGTAAGCCTGCTTTTCATCTTCACAGGCGATGAGCACGCGCTTACCACTGCGCCAACGTTCTGCGGCAATTTCACACACCAGCTGCTCAACGGCGCTTAAGCCATCGACGGTGGTGTCATTGTCCAGAAGGTAGAACGTTGCGTTTTTCATATATGGGGCTTCTTGTGGTGGATTTAAATATGCATCTGGTAATACACAGCATTGCCTGATGCGACGCTGCTACGTCTTATCAGGCCTGCGAGTTCAGTGCTGTGTAGGTCGGATAAAGCGTTCACGCCGCATCCGATAATAACAGCATTGCCTGATGCGACGCTGCCGCGTCTTATCAGGCCTACGAGTTCGGTGCTGTGTAGGTCGGATAAGGCGTTCATGCCGCATCCTACAATAACAGCATTGCCTGATGC
>NZ_PDIG01000013.1:0-106991 GCF_004745185.1 Escherichia sp. E2661 | reverse complement strand
GTGCTGTGTAGGTCGGATAAGGCGTTCATGCCGCATCCTACAATAACAGCATTGCCTGATGCGACGCTGCCGCGTCTTATCAGGCCTACGAGTTCGATGCTGTGTAGGTCGGATAAGGCGTTCATGCCGCATCCGACAATAACAACTTTGCCTGATGCAATTACTCTTCGCCGTTAAACCCGGCGCGATTCAACAGGAACTGTGCCAGCAACGCCACCGGACGACCGGTTGCGCCTTTTGCTTTACCAGAACGCCAGGCTGTTCCTGCAATATCCAGGTGCGCCCAGTTGTACTTGCGGGTAAAGCGCGACAGGAAGCAACCTGCGGTAATTGCCCCGCCAGGACGACCGCCAATGTTCGCCATATCGGCAAAATTGGACTCCAGTTGTTCCTGGTATTCGTCACCCAGTGGTAAACGCCATGCGCGGTCACCGGATTGTTCAGATGCAGCAATCAGCTCATGGGCCAGCGGGTTATGGTTCGCCATCAGACCGGTAATGTGATGACCCAGCGCGATCACGCAGGCACCGGTCAGCGTCGCCACGTCAATCACCGCTTCCGGTTCAAAACGCTCAACGTAAGTTAACACATCGCACAATACCAGGCGGCCTTCGGCGTCGGTATTCAGCACTTCTACGGTTTGACCGGACATGGTGGTTAACACATCGCCCGGACGATAGGCACGTCCGCCAGGCATGTTTTCGCAGCCTGCCAGCACGCCGATAACGTTAATCGGCAGTTGTAGCTCTGCGACCATCCGCATCACGCCGTAAACCGCTGCCGCGCCGCACATATCGTACTTCATCTCATCCATGCCTTCGGAAGGCTTGATGGAGATACCGCCGGAGTCGAAGGTTAAACCTTTACCCACCAGCACGATTGGGCGTGCATCTTCCGACGCGTTGCCTTTGTACTCAATCACCGACATCAGCGATTCGTTTTGCGAACCCTGACCGACCGCCAGATAAGAGTGCATCCCCAGCTCTTTCATCTGCTGTTCGCCGATAACGCGGGTGATAACATTCTTGCTGTAGCTGTCTGCCAGCTGGCGCGCTTGTGAAGCGAGGTAAGCGGCGTTACAGATATTCGGCGGCATATTGCCGAGATCTTTTGCTGCTTTAATCCCGGCGGCAATCGCCAGACCGTGCTGGATCGCGCGCTCACCGCTGGTCAGTTCACGGCGGGTCGGCACGTTGAACACCATTTTACGCAGCGGACGACGCGGTTCGCTCTTGTTCGTTTTCAGCTGATCAAAACTGTAGAGTGTCTCTTTTGCCGTCTCGACAGCCTGGCGCACTTTCCAGTAGTTGTTACGGCCTTTAACGTGCAGTTCAGTCAGGAAACAGACCGCTTCCATCGAGCCAGTATCATTCAGTGTGTTAATGGTTTTCTGAATAACCTGCTTGTACTGACGCTCATCCAGCTCACGTTCTTTGCCGCAACCAATAAGGAGAATTCGCTCGGAAAGTACATTCGGCACATGGTGCAGCAACAATGTCTGCCCCGGTTTTCCTTCCAGTTCGCCCCGACGTAGCAGGGCGCTGATGTACCCATCGCTGATTTTATCGAGCTGTTCTGCAATCGGAGAAAGGCGACGTGGTTCGAAGACGCCCACGACGATGCAGGCACTCCGCTGTTTCTCCGGGCTACCGCTTTTTACACTAAACTCCATGCACTACGCTCCTGAATCTTAAAGACAACAGCGGTGGCTACAGATAGAATTGCAAGCTTTCGTAACTCATGTCCGCTGTTGCGATGACTTCGTGTTAATCTTAACGTTATTACGGCATTGGCACGTCAGAACAAAATCTGAGAGGTGAATCCGTTGAGTATAATTATCTTAGCGACGATTTCGACGACTCAAGAGAATAAATGACGTTTAAGCCATGAAACAAGCTAAAATCCTGCAAAAGACGAGTTTTTACGGGCGTATTTAAAGTGATAATCATAAGATATCTGGTGCGGGAGACGCTCAAAAGCCAGCTGGCGATACTCTTCATCTTGCTTTTGATCTTCTTCTGTCAAAAGTTAGTGAGGATCCTCGGCGCAGCGGTTGACGGCGATATTCCGGCGAATCTGGTGCTCTCCCTTCTCGGGTTGGGCGTGCCGGAAATGGCGCAGCTTATCCTGCCATTAAGCCTGTTCCTCGGGCTGCTGATGACGCTGGGCAAACTGTATACCGAAAGTGAAATTACGGTAATGCATGCCTGCGGCCTGAGCAAAGCGGTTCTGGTGAAAGCGGCGATGGTTCTCGCGGTGTTCACGGCGATTGTCGCGGCGGTTAACGTGATGTGGGCGGGGCCGTGGTCATCGCGCCATCAGGATGAAGTGCTGGCAGAAGCGAAAGCTAACCCAGGCATGGCGGCGCTGGCGCAAGGGCAATTCCAGCAAGCGACTAATGGCAGCTCAGTGCTGTTCATTGAAAGTGTTGATGGCAGCGATTTCAAAGATGTGTTCCTCGCGCAAATTCGACCAAAAGGTAACGCGCGTCCTTCTGTGGTGGTGGCCGATTCCGGACATTTAACGCAACTGCGCGACGGCTCCCAGGTCGTCAGCCTCAACCAGGGAACGCGCTTCGAAGGCACTGCACTGTTACGTGATTTCCGCATTACGGACTTCCAGGATTATCAGGCGATCATTGGTCACCAGGCGGTGGCGCTCGACCCGAACGATACCGACCAGATGGACATGCGCACATTGTGGAACACCGACACCGATCGTGCCCGCGCAGAACTGAACTGGCGTATCACGCTGGTATTCACCGTGTTTATGATGGCGCTCATGGTTGTGCCTCTGAGCGTGGTTAACCCGCGTCAGGGACGTGTCCTGTCGATGCTGCCAGCCATGCTGCTATATCTGCTTTTCTTCCTGATCCAGACCTCCCTTAAATCGAACGGCGGTAAAGGTAAGCTGGACCCGACGCTGTGGATGTGGACCGTTAACCTGATTTATCTGGCTTTGGCGATTGTTCTCAACCTTTGGGACACCGTGCCGGTCCGCCGCCTGCGCGCCAGTTTTTCGCGTAAAGGAGCGGTGTGATGCAACCTTTTGGTGTTCTTGACCGCTATATCGGTAAAACCATTTTCACCACCATCATGATGACGCTGTTCATGCTGGTGTCGCTTTCCGGCATTATCAAGTTTGTCGATCAGCTGAAAAAAGCCGGGCAGGGGAGTTACGACGCGGTAGGCGCGGGAATGTATACCCTGTTGAGCGTGCCGAAAGATGTGCAAATCTTCTTCCCGATGGCGGCCCTGCTGGGCGCGTTGCTCGGACTGGGGATGCTGGCACAGCGCAGCGAACTGGTGGTGATGCAGGCTTCTGGTTTTACCCGCATGCAAGTCGCGTTATCAGTAATGAAAACCGCCATTCCACTGGTTTTGCTGACGATGGCGATTGGCGAATGGGTCGCGCCGCAGGGCGAACAGATGGCGCGTAACTACCGCGCGCAGGCGATGTACGGTGGTTCGTTGCTCTCTACTCAACAAGGTTTATGGGCCAAAGATGGTGACAACTTTGTCTATATTGAGCGAGTAAAAGGTGACGAAGAGTTAGGTGGTATCAGTATTTATGCCTTTAACGAGAATCGTCGTCTGCAATCCGTTCGCTATGCCGCTTCCGCGAAGTTTGACCCTGAACATAAAGTCTGGCGTCTGTCGCAGGTTGATGAATCTGACCTGACCAATCCCAAACAGATAACCGGTTCGCAGACGGTGAGCGGCACCTGGAAAACCAACCTCACTCCGGACAAACTGGGCGTGGTGGCGCTGGATCCGGATGCGCTCTCCATCAGTGGTTTGCACAACTACGTGAAGTATCTGAAGTCGAGCGGTCAGGACGCCGGGCGCTACCAGCTTAATATGTGGAGCAAAATATTCCAGCCGCTATCCGTGGCGGTAATGATGCTGATGGCGCTGTCATTTATTTTCGGCCCGCTGCGCAGCGTGCCGATGGGCGTGCGCGTGGTCACTGGTATTAGCTTCGGTTTTGTGTTCTACGTACTGGACCAGATCTTCGGCCCGCTGACGTTGGTTTACGGCATCCCGCCGATTATCGGCGCATTGTTGCCAAGCGCCAGCTTCTTCTTGATCAGCCTGTGGCTGTTAATGAGAAAATCGTAACCTGATGAACGAATAAAGGGAGCTAAAGCTCCCTTTATTATTGTTAGCAAAGTGGCGTAGGCCTGATAAGCGTAGTGCATCAGGCAAAGGCAAGTTGGTGTGAGAGAACACAAACAGCGCCTGACTTACCTTTTTCTCCCCCCAAGCAAACTCCCCAGCACACCGCGTACAATCTGATTCGTCACCTGGCGGGCGGCGCTTTTCGCCATTGTTTGCACCACGCCATCTTTCTTTCCGCCGCGTGGTCCGGTAGTGCCAAACAAAATATCCTTCAACCCACCCAGAATACCGTCATCTTCACTTATCTCTTTCCCTTTGGCCGGAGGGGTATTTTGCTGCTCGGTACTTGCCTGTACGCCTTTTTGCAACATCTCATAGGCAGATTCCCGGTCCACGTCATCTTCATACTTGCCGTACACCGGGGAGTGATTAATCAAGCCATTACGCTCATCTTCTGTCACTGGCCCCATCCGTGAACAAGGCGCGATCACCATCGCACGCTCTACCACAGAAGGGCTTCCTTTCGCATCCAGAAAAGAGATCAACGCTTCGCCGGTTCCTAGTTCCTGAATCGCCTTTTCCGTATCAAATGCAGGATTAGGTCGCATGGTTTGCGCTGCCGTCTTCACCGCTTTCTGGTCTTTCGGTGTAAAGGCGCGCAGAGCGTGCTGAACGCGATTACCCAACTGCCCAAGCACGTTGTCAGGAATATCAGAAGGGTTTTGCGAAACAAACCAGACGCCCACGCCTTTTGAACGGATAAGCCTTATTACCTGTTCAATCTTATCCAGCAGCACCTGCGGCGCATCGTTAAACAACAGATGCGCTTCGTCGAAGAAAAACACCAGTTTCGGTTTTTCCAAATCGCCCGCTTCCGGTAATTGTTCATACAACTCTGAAAGCATCCACAACAGGCTGGCGGCGTACAGTTTTGGCATCTGGTAGAGTTTTTCGGCGCTAAGGATATTGATAACACCCTTACCGTTGGCATCGGTACGCATCCAGTCTTTGATATCCAGCATCGGCTCACCAAAGAAATGCGTTGCCCCTTGCTGTTCCAGCGTCAGTAATCCGCGCTGGATGGCACCAACCGATGCGCTACTGATATTACCGTACTGATTCTGGAATGATTTGGCGTTATCACCGATGTATTGGGTAATCGCCCGCAAATCTTTAAAGTCGAGAAGCAACAATCCCTGATCGTCAGCAATACGGAAAATGATATTCAGGACGCCAGATTGCACATCGTTGAGATTCAACAAACGCGCCAGCAACAACGGCCCGAGATCCGATACCGTTGCCCGCACTGGATGACCTTTCTCACCAAAAATATCCCATACCACCACTGGATTCGCATGTGGTTGCCAGTCGTTGACGCCGATATTTTTCAACCGAGCGAGCAGTTTTTCCGAGGTAGTACCTTCTGCCGCAACTCCGGTCAAATCACCTTTTACATCGGCCATAAACACCGGAACGCCGATTTCTGACAGAGATTCCGCCAGTTTTTGCAGCGTGACAGTTTTACCTGTCCCCGTTGCGCCAGTAATCAGTCCGTGACGGTTAGCCATAGCGGGTAGTAAAAACAGTTCTGTGTCCGGCGTGCGGGCAATTAAACGTGGTTCGCTCATGAGATTTCCTCCAGTTCCCTGTCTGGAGTATAGGCACGGTTAAAAAGTTTTCACCACTAAATTCAGCCGATTGCGAGATATCTTAAAGGCCTGGCAGAAGCGACCCAACAAAGCCTCCGTAATTCATAATTGTAGGCACCGCACCTTGCCAGAAGTTGATCTGATTATCGCGAATACAGGCACCGCAGTGACCACGACTGCGCGGCGCTACCCTGGGCAACCACGCGGCGAATCACCTTATGTTCGGTAAGTAGCGGATATTGCGAGAATCCCTATTCGTTATTGATTATCGACATGCTTTTGTCGTTCACTGGTGTTGCCCGGGAAGTGTAGAGCATGGTAGGGCGGGGCCTGGAGTGTGACAAAGGTTACATATCGCTGAAGACAACGCTGAAATTTTCAGCACTTAGCGAGGATGGCACAAGCTGGCGCTTGCATGGTGGCGCGTGACAGGTATAATTCACAACGTTTTCCGCATACCTCTTCAGTGCCGAAGTGGCGAAATCGGTAGACGCAGTTGATTCAAAATCAACCGTAGAAATACGTGCCGGTTCGAGTCCGCCTTCGGCACCACATCGTATGCAAATCGAGTCGCTCAAGGGCGGCTTTTTTTGTGTCTGGGATCCGTTAGTTACCTGTCTTTCTCGCGATTTTAACTCTCTCAGGGCTAACCAATTCCAACCCATCGCAAACGAAAAATGTTGGTACAGACGTTGGTATTTTCGGTTCGACATTAATTAGTTGGATTAGCTCAGTCCTGATCTGACAGCTATCTGCCAGATCAGGTTCGGATTAATACATTATATCTGCCCGCCTACACCTTTAAACTTCTCAATAAACGCGACGATCTTCTGGAAAACCGTCTGTTTTTTCGTCTTATATTGCGGATTTAACGGACTGAGTTTTGGCAATGTCTCGTTTAATTCCGTGCCATTTTCGGTGGCGTATTCGCGTTTTAAAGACGTGCGAATATAGCGTTTCGCCGCCTCTTCATTGAGATTTTCTTCTTTGATCAATGCTTCTGCTTCACGTTGCTGTTCGCGTTGAGCAAAGGTAAAAAATGCGTCAATGATGCTGGCTTTATCCGGCAAATCATCCAGGTTCGTTTGCTGAATAAAATCGACCACCAGACCTTCTTTGGCACGGTTCCCAAGGCTTGAACGAATTAAGCGTTTGACCTCTTCGGTCATTTCGCCCTTACCTTTGTTTTGTCTGTTGTGTTCGAAAATCAGTCCAAGGATATAATCCAGGTTTATTTCCTGAGACTTCAGCAAATCGACCTCAAAAACTACGTCATCCCAGTCAGTGGTTGATTTTTCTTTTTTGTCAGCTTCTTTCTCACGGCGCTGCCAGTCACGAATATCGTTATAGGCAGAACGATAATCCTGAATCTTTCGTTCAGCAGGGAGACGAATCGTTTGTAATTCAGCGAACTTTTCATCATCCACATAATGTTCTGCTTTGAATTTTTCTACCGCAACAGGATCGCTAAGATCGATTTGTTGCAGGGCTTTCAGCGTGGCAAATTCATCATAGTTTTGCAGGATGTTCTCGGCACGCAGGTATTCACCAAACAGTTTAACGAAGTCTTTCTTCTCTTTTTCACTTTCAATACTGGCAGGGTCAGGGAACCGTTGTTCCAGTTCTGAAACTACTGCCATAAAGCCGCGTTTAGCTTCACCAGTGGCAGCATCTGTAAAGCCTTCCATATACTCAGCATAACTCTTTTCTAACACCACATTTTTAGTATTTTTATCACCAAACAGCGTTATGGCATCAATGGTTGAGCGTTCCAGATCCCGGAAAGTGACGATGTTACCGAAGGTTTTAGTAGCGTTATAAATGCGGTTGGTGCGGGAAAATGCCTGCATCAGGCCGTGAAAACGCAAGTTTTTATCGACGAATAGCGTGTTCAATGTTGGAGCATCGAAGCCGGTTAAAAACATCCCCACGACAATTAACAGATCGATATCTTGATTTTTAACCCGTTGGGCTAAATCACGATAGTAGTTCTGAAAACCGTTACTGTCGGTGCTGAAGTTAGTTTTAAAATAGCTGTTATATTCACGAATTGCAGCGTCGAGAAACTCTTTAGCACTGCTGTCCATTGCGCTGGTATCAAAAGTTTCATCGGAAATTTCACCAATGGCATTTTGTTCTTCATTAGCGGCAAAGGAGAAGATTGTCGCAACACGCAGTGGTTTATAAGTTGCAGATTTATTAGCGGCTTCCTCTTGTAACCGTTTAAACGTCGCATAATAGGCTTTTGCAGCATCCACGCTGCTTACTGCCAGCATGGCATTAAAACCTTTGGAACCAGGGAAAGTACGGTGGGTTTTCTGGCGGAAGTTATTCAGAATATATTGCGTAATTTCCTGTATACGCATGGGATGAAGAAACGCCAGTTGATTTTCAGCTGCACTCAGTTTTTTCTCGTCAGTTTCTGTCTCTAAAGACTTAAACTGTGGCCGCACATCGTTATAGTCCACCTTGAATTTGAGCACTTTTTCATCACGAATCGCATCGGTAATCACATACGAATGCAATTCACGACCAAATACGCTGGCGGTCGTTTCTGAGCCTAAAGCGTTTTCCGGGAAAATAGGTGTGCCGGTAAAACCAAACTGATAATAGCGTTTGAATTTCTTCTTCAGGTTTTTCTGCGCTTCTCCAAACTGGCTGCGGTGGCATTCATCAAATATAAACACCACTTGCTGATTGTATACAGGCATGTCGCTTTCGGCTTTCATCAGGTTATTAAGTTTCTGAATAGTGGTGACGATAATTTTGTTATCGTCCTTATCCAGATTTCGTTTAAGACCTGCGGTATTTTCCGAGCCGTTAACACTATCTGGCGAAAAACGCTGATATTCCTTCATGGTCTGGTAATCGAGGTCTTTCCTGTCGACCACGAAGAAGACTTTATCAATAAAGTCCAGTTCTGTTGCCAGACGCGCGGCTTTAAAGCTGGTCAGGGTTTTACCAGAACCGGTAGTGTGCCAGATAAAGCCACCACTTTCGGGGGTAGACCAGTTTTTCGCTTTATAGGAGCTGTTGATTTTCCATAAGATACGCTCAGTGGCGGCAATCTGGTACGGTCGCATCACTAGTAGCGTTTGGCTAATATCGAACACGCTGTAGTTCACTAAGACATTAAGCAGAGTATGTTTCTGGAAAAAGGTAGCGGTAAAGTCTTTGAGGTCTTTAATCAGCGTGTTGTCTGATTTCGCCCAGTTCATAGTGAAGTCAAAACTGTTTTTATCGCGCTTTGTGGTGTTGGCAAAGTAACGGGTATCGGTGCCGTTGGAAATGACAAACAGTTGCAGATACTTAAACAGAGAATTTTCGCTGTTAAAACTCTCTTTGCTGTAACGATGTATCTGGTTAAAGGCCTCACGAATCGCCACGCCGCGCTTTTTCAGTTCGATTTGTACCAGCGGTAAACCATTGACCAGGATCGTGACGTCATAACGATTAGCGTGGGAACCCGCCTGTTCAAACTGCTGGATAATCTGCACCTTGTTGCGCATGAGATTCTTTTTATCTATCAGATAGATATTCTCAAGACGTCCGTCATCAAAAATAAAATCGCAGATATAGTCGATATGAATTTTACGGGTTTTATCCAGAATGCCATCGCTGGGGTTGTCCAGATACTGCTCCGTGAAACGCCGCCACTCGCTGTCATTAAACACCACACCATTGAGGCTCTGAAGCTGTTCCCGAACATTGGACAGCATCGCCGACTGAGATTTTACGGATATAAATTCATAGCCCTGATTTCGCAGGTCCTGAATCAGTTCCCGTTCCAGGTCCGATTCGCTCTGGTAGCTGTCGCCTGTTGGCTCAGCTTTGATGTACTTATCAAGGACGATAAAGTTATTGGATTCAGCAATGGTGTGTATCTGATGAGTCATAGCGCATCCTTTGTGCCGTCTGGCAAGGGCCGGAAGGGCGTTAAGAGTGACTTCCGGCGTGTAAAAAATAGTCTATATACAGACCGGATGTTAAGGTGGTCCGGTCGGTAGTAATGGTCAATTAATTACTGACAGTTTCAGGTTTTGGGAAACTGAACAGTAAATCACGATAGTATTCGTATTGTTTCTGGCGCAACTCGATTTCACGCGGAAGACCTTCGGTGATGGAGTTGGTCAGGGTGTCGAATTTATCGAGTATAGAAACAATACGGTCTTGTTCGGTGATAGGAGGTATAGGTATATCATAGGTTTCAAACTCTTTAACTCGGACATGAGGCACACCCGCACCTTTTTTCATTGCATGGATGTGCTCTTGTTTATTTTGTAGCACGTGGTAAATAAACTTTGGTTTTACAATTTTTAAGTCGGAATGAACACTAAAGGCATCGGTTAAAAATATTGGCTGATTCCAGAAACTGACATATCCTGCATAGGCACCAGATCTGGCTATAACGATTGTTTCACCTTGTCTGTTGCTCTCGCTATGAAAATAAGTAGGAATTGGTCCATTGGCAACTACTGGTATTTCACCTGGTTTTGTCTGTTTTTGGGTAATTGCCGTTCCTCGCTTAAACTGAGCCACTTCCCCCAAAGTCTTCCACTCAACCTCACCCTCTTTAAAACTCAACAACTGGTCGCGATAGTAGTTGTACTGTTTTTTACGCATGTTAAGCTCAGCGGTAAGCTCAGCGGTAAGCTCAGCGGTAAGTGCAGTAAATTTATCCAGAATCCGAACAATTTCAGATTGGATGGAAAGGGATTTTTCCGGATTATCCGGACAGGGGATTGGGATGAGTAGTTTTTTTAAACTACCGGCATTTAGAGCAGGAATACCATCAAATGTACATAACTCATGGATATCATTCTTCATGTGAAGCAAGGCATGATATATATATCTTATATTTATGTGACTTTTTTTATCTATAGTTATTGAATAGTTTAAGTTTCCCCTAAAATATTTCCCCTCCTGCCAAATTACAGAGCCAACACCAGCGCCCCTAGTAGTAATACCAATTGGGTCATTGTCAGTATTCCATGTATTAATAAAACCTAATGGTTCCCGTCCACTATTAATAACAGGATAGACACCAGGATTTTTTGAAATCATATTTTTATTTACAGATTGTCCAGTTTTTATAGCTGCAATATGACCCAATGGCAACCACTCAACTTCAACCCCATCCAGCAATTTTTCCAGATAACTCAACTCGCTCATTTCTGCCCCTCGCAGCCTTCAATTTCAGCCACAATCGCATCAATATCTTTGCGCAACTGGTCGATTTTGCTGACCGTGGTTTTCAGCTCAGCATTCAGCTCAGCGATATCGATAATTTCGCGGTTATCTTTCGCTTCCACATAGCTGCTCACCGACAGGTTATAGTCATTCGCGACAACAGTCTCAAACGCAACAGATTTCGCCAGATGAGCAACATCTTCCTTGCTGGCAAATACCTGCATAATTTTTTCTATATGGGCATCGGTCAGAATGTTGTTGTTAGTCTCTTTTTTGAACAGTTCGCTGGCATCAATAAACTGAACTTTGGTATCCGTTTTATGTTTAGACAGCACCAGAATGTTTACGGCAATGGTGGTTCCAAAGAACAGGTTCGGTGCCAGTGAAATCACGGTTTCTACATAGTTATTGTCGACCAGATACTGACGGATTTTCTGCTCTGCGCCGCCACGGTAAAAAATACCTGGGAAGCAAACAATCGCAGCGCGACCTTTGGCAGAAAGATAGTTCAGCGCATGTAGTACAAACGCAAAGTCAGCTTTGGATTTGGGGGCCAGAACGCCAGCCGGGGCAAAACGTTCATCGTTAATCAGCGTCGGGTCATCGCTGCCAATCCATTTCACCGAATACGGCGGGTTAGAAACGATGGCATCAAACGGTTTTTCATCTCTGAAGTGCGGCTCAGTCAGCGTATTGCCCAGCTTGATATCAAACTTGTCGTAGTTGATGTTGTGCAAAAACATGTTCATACGCGCCAGGTTATAGGTCGTATGGTTGATTTCCTGACCGAAAAAGCCTTCTTCGATGATGTGGTCATCGAACTGTTTTTTAGCCTGCAACAACAGCGAACCGGAACCTGCTGCCGGATCGTAGATTTTGTTAACGTGGGTCTGGCCGTGCATTGCCAGTTGTGCAATCAGCTTAGAGACGTGCTGCGGTGTAAAGAACTCGCCGCCTGACTTACCAGCATTCGCCGCATAGTTAGAAATCAGGAACTCATAGGCGTCACCGAACAGGTCAATCTGATGTTCGTTAAAGTCGCCAAGCTTTAATCCTTCAACCCCTTTCAGAACCGCAGCCAGGCGGGCATTTTTATCCTTAACGGTGTTACCCAGGCGGTTACTGGTGGTATCGAAATCAGCAAACAAACCTTTGATGTCAGCTTCTGAAGGGTAACCGTAAGCAGAACTTTCGATAGCAACGAAGATGCTGTTTAAATCTGCATTCAGTCTGTCGTTGGTATTTGCTTTCGCAGCTACGTTGCAGAAAAGCTGACTTGGGTAGATGAAGTAGCCTTTGGTTTTGATGGCATCGTCTTTAATGTCATCAGTTATTACGCTGTCATCCAGTTTCGCATAACAGATACTGTCATCACCGGCTTCAATATAGCTGGAAAAATTTTCGCTGATAAAACGGTAGAAAAGCGCGCCCAGAACGTATTGCTTAAAGTCCCATCCATCGACCGAACCTCTGACATCGTTAGCAATTTGCCAGATTTGGCGATGAAGCTCCGCGCGCTGCTGAAGACTGGTCATTTTTTATCCTTTGAATGTGTTTTTAACGTCGGCTTTTGCCGGGATTTTACCGGAAGTTTTTTGGTTTTTCAGATTTGTATGACGGTGAGGAGGGGATTCAGCACCAGATTGTTAGTGCATCTTACTCAGCATTCACCGCTTGAGTCAGGAGGCTACTTTATATGCCCATCGTCCATCCGTAGGTGATCAGATAATTTATTGCGAGTCACCTTCCCGATTTTCAATCTCATTATTTACCCAATCTTTCACCAGTGGATAATTCGTCTGCTACTAACGGCGAGTGTATTTTTTACGGATGAAAGATTATGCAGACAGAAGCTGAAGTCTTAACCGATCATAACGAACTAATTTGCTCGACCAGTATCGAGCGTATCGTCACAGGACGTGATAGTGCACTGAACCAGATAGCGGCGTTAATCCAAAAACTGGATGATATCTCCAGCCTGACATCCAGTATTGGCGGTGATGTGGCTGGAACCTGGGCAATGCGTAATGGATATGCCTTTGATTGCTGGCTGATGCAGCCAACCGACAAAGCGATGCCGGTGATCACCCGCAATATCGACCGCAGTATATGGCGCGATCTCATGCTGAAGTCCGGGATGTTGACTCTGATGGATGCCGAATCTCGCAGTCAGTGGGCGAAGAACCTGGAGGAGGGCGAGCTCCCGGCGATTAGCGAAGCCAACATCCTGAGTACTTTTGAGCAGTTGCACCATAACAAGCAGGACGTTTTCGAACGTGGGATTATCAATGTATTTAAGGGATTGAGCTGGGATTACAAAACCAATAATCCCTGTTACTTCGGTAAGAAGATTATCGTTAACAATCTGGTGAAGCATGACAGATGGGGCTACAGCCTGAACTGGGGCTGGCGGCGAGATCAGCTTGCCGATCTGGAACGGATGTTCTATCTGCTGGATGGGAAGGCCATTCCCGATAACCGGCATGATGTCTCCATCCGGTTTATGGACTTCGTTAGTGCTCACCCGCATGAGCAGGTATTTAATGACGATTTATTTGTCATCCGCTATTACCAGAAAGGCAGTGGGCATATCACATTCAAGCGACTGGATCTGGTGGATAAGATGAATGATATCGTGGCGAAGCACTTTCCGGGGATGTTACCTGCGAAATGAGATGTGATGTTTTATAGGCACCTCTATGCTAATATTAATAGGAGTTATTAAATGTTATTAAACGAGGTAATCCCTATGGGTTCGCTTACTAAACAAACCATCAGCGCACAGATACCTATTGAATTGGCCGCTGCTGTTGAGAATCTGGCAATTGAGTTGGACCGTTCTAAAAGCTGGATTATTAAGGAAGCGTTGACCAGTATGCTGGCCGAAAGAGAACGGCGTCACCAGAGCATCCAGGCCGGTATTGCGGATGTGGATGCCGGTCGTGTGATGAGCCACTCGGACATGGTGGATTTTGCTAATCGCTTAAAGAAATCCTGATAAATGGAAATTTACTGGACGCTTAAAGCTCAGGATGACCTTGAGCGTATCTACCGTTTCGCCCTTCAGTATAGCCGCCAGCACGCCGATGACGTTTTGGATCGCCTGATTACTGGTTGTGCTGGTCTTACAGCACATCCGGCAATTGGCGTACAGCAGACTCGGTATGAACCTCGGGAAGTCCGAAAAGTGTTATTTGATGACTATGAGGTTCACTACGAACTTCGTGACAATGACATTTATATAGTCGATCTCTGGCATACCAAAGAAGAGCGCTGAAGAGATTTTCTTTTCGTTCAAGGGTGTTAATTAGTGAGTGTAAACACGATTATGTGTTTATACTCAATTTTGTGTTTTAATGGCACTTTCCACTCCTTCTGAAGGAGGATGCCATGTCACAGAACAACATCAAACAGCTCCGTACCCAGCTATCTATCACCCAACGCGAGCTGGCGTTTATGGTCGGCACCAGCCAGCAGCAAATTCAGCGTATCGAAACCGGGAAGGTTGCTGCAAAGCTGGGTCTCGCACAGGCAATATGCAATGCTCTGGATAAGCCTCTAAACGTAGTGTTCCCGGAAAGCGATCGGTTGATAAACAACTTCCGCAAAAAGCGTCGTAAAACTGATGAAGATCTTGAGGCTATAGCCACAAGCGGCATTGAAATGGATAGCGGTCTCTGGACCGTAAAACTTTGGCTACAGGGGCAGCGGGACTATTTGCTGTTGCCCATTTCAGCAGCGGATAAGCGGAGGTTTTATTATTATTTTCAGGAAAAAAACACTCCAAACATAGAACGCTTCTTCGTTTTTGATTCTTCCGAGTATCGTTATGCGTTAAATATGCGTGAAGTGGTATTTCATCAGTTCCTTTCTGATGGTCTGCGGCCAATCGTTGACGAAGAGGATGATGCCTACGAAGACGATTATTTTAATGTCCATATCACGCTGGTAAACGGCGGACCAGTGATTCCACTGAGTGTTGAGCCAGATGCGCCGCAAAACGAAGAGACGGATGATATCGGCCAGTTGTATGCTTTTTTTGACGCGCTGGATTGCGAGCCTGAAACCACGGATCGTTTTATGATAACCGACGAAGATGGAGAAGATGCTTTCATTCGTATTGGTTCTATCGCTATGGTGCGAGTTGCGCTTGATGTGCAGGAACCAGTGGAAGACGATGATGAGTAGTATTGAATGAATTGATTTCTTAAGAAATGGTACTGAGTATACATGTGAGTATACAAAGTAACTTCGCATTTTTAAAAATCCATTGATTTCATATTGTTGAGTCTGGAATCGCGGTGCGGCCTTAACACCAAAAGTATGTAAATAGACCTCAACTGAGGTCTTTTTTTTATGCCTGAAATCCGCGCCACGCAAATCTTTTCCGCTGTTTTTTTCAACTAACGTCAACTTGGTTCAATCCATATTAATTCCCTTAAGAATACCGAACCAAGTATGTTTGCGCTTATCTATTAAGGATTCGGCTCTTTCAGAAAATCTAATCCATCCTCCAGGCACAATATTTATTGCGATCGTGCTCGCATCGTGGACAATGTTTAATCATAAGTAATATTTACATCAATGAAATCAATGATTTCTATTATGTCACGGAATGGAAAATGGACAGCAATACATTGGGATTCACTTCATACTGGCGCAACTCCTTAGCTGACGCCGAATCTGGTAAAGGAACGTTTTCACGTAAAGATACAGATTCATTCATTCGATGGATAAATATCACCGCAGGGCAGTTGGATGACGAGACTATTCGGGCATTTTTTGACGGTGAAGGGGAGTCGGTAAAAACCGTTGAAGTCGTGTTACGGCCCCAAGTGTGGAACCGCATAGTAAAGCATGGCAAAGAGCAAATGGCAGGTGCACCCGCAATTATCACGCCACTGGTTACCTCCGCTCTTCTGAATAGGGAAGGTTTTTTGTTTCCTGCCGCTTCAGCCACTATTCCCCGCGATCTGCTTGAACCTCTCCCTTCCGGTCATTTTTCTATTGGGGAGTTGGCGCAATATGACAAATACAAAGCCACGCATAACACAGCCACCATTAATGAAGATGAACCAGAACATTACGAAGAAACTGACGAAGAGAAAGCGGAACGCCATGCCAGGTATCGTCAGCATTGGCAAAATTATCTTCAACAGTCAGATAACCTTTTAAGAAACGTCGCGGGAAATTGGGTCGCTACATCTGAGCCATACGAACGGGCTGGATATGGTTATATTGTTAAAGCTAGCCAGCATGTAGGGGCCAGCGTTCATATCCTGCCTATGTATGACCATCTTCTGATGAGCCAGGTTAAGGTTCCGCTATTAACGCGTTTTGCCTCAAACGAAATGGCTCCAGTGGAGCCACTTCTTGCTAAGAATGCGATGTTCTGCGAACGTCTGGGGCATTCCGGCGATAAGTTTCCGCTGGCAGTGGCGCAGCGCGATGCCCTGAGCCATTATCTGACTCAACAGCAGGGTGATATGCTCGCTGTCAACGGTCCTCCGGGAACGGGTAAAACTACGCTGGTGCTTTCTATTATTGCCACCGAATGGACAAGAGCCGCACTTAATCAAACTGAACCTCCTGTAATTATTGCCACATCGACTAACAATCAGGCCGTCACCAATATTATTGAAGCCTTTGGAAAAGATTTCTCTACTGGTTTTGGCGTAATGTCTGGGCGTTGGTTGCCGGAGGTAATAAGCTATGGCGCTTATTTTCCGTCTAAAAGCCGTCAGGTTGAGGCAGCGAAGAAATACCAGACTGAAGATTTTTTTAACCGCGTTGAATCCCAGGAATATCTGGAAAAAGCCCGGGCCTTTTTACCTTGAAAAAGCGGAGGCGGCGTTTGGAGCTGGAGAGTGCAATTCGCCAGAGCATGTAGTGACGCTTTTGCATGAACGTTTAACTTCACAGTTTATGCAACTTCAGCAAATCGAACCCGCATGGCGCAGACTCAATGATATCCGCCATGAACAGCGAGTCATCAGTGAGAATCTCGACCAGTATCTTCAGGACAAAAACACACTTCTTCTCAATATTGGCAATGAAATTTCACTTTTAGCCAGAGGTAAAAAGCAGTGGCAGCAATACCGTGCCGATGAGTCGCTTATGTATGCATTTTTGTCATGGCTCCCTGCTGTTCGTGCTAAACGCCATTACCAGATTAACCTCTTCCTGGACTCTACGTTCGGCGCAAGAATGACAGCGTTCCAGGGAAATTGTCCCGAAGATATTGATAAATTTATCGATAGTTTGATCGCTAAAGCGCAACAAGAGCAGGCGGTGTGCCAACAGAATATCAACTTTGCGCAGGACATAGCCCGAAGCGAAATGGAAGCAGCAAAACAATGGCGCGGGTTGACTTATGCTCTGGGCTACAGGGGAGACGATGAGTTGAACCTCGCCGGAGCGGACGAGCTTGCCGATACTCAGATTCGTTTTCCAGCGTTCTTGTTAGCGACTCATTATTGGGAAGGTCGCTGGCTGATGGATATGGCGGCAATTGATAACCTGCAAAAAGAAAAAGGAATTACCGGGACAACTATCGCCGAGGCTCGTTGGCTAAGAAGAATGAAACTTACTCCTTGTGTGGTAATGACCTGCTACATGTTGCCTTACCATATGAACAGGAGAAAATCTTTTGGTGGGGACAGAACATCGGATAATAATTATTTATATAACTTTGCCGATTTACTGATTGTCGATGAAGCAGGGCAGGTACTCCCGGAGGTTGCTGCGGCCTCTTTTGCATTGGCGAAGAAAGCACTGGTGATTGGCGATACGGAGCAAATAGCTCCAATCTGGAATTGTCTACCCGTTACTGATATGGGCAATATGCTTGAGGAGAATATTCTTTCTGGTGGCACTCAGGAAGAGTTAATAAATACATATTCCCATGTGTGTGGGTCTGGAAAAAGTGCAGCATCTGGCAGCGTAATGCAGGTTGCCCAGTTCAACTCCCGCTACCAGTATGATCCCAAGTTCGAGCGCGGAATGTATCTGTATGAGCATCGTCGCTGTTTCAATAACATCATCGGCTACTGTAACTCACTTTGCTATCACGGTAAGTTGCAGCCTAAAAGAGGGATGGAAAAAGGGACGATTTTTCCCGCAATGGGATATCTGCATATTGATGGCCGAGGCATGAAGCCAAATGGGGGGAGCCGTTATAACCCTCTTGAAGCTGAAACAATAGCAGCATGGCTGGCGACACATAAGGATGATATAGAGCGCCATTACGGGGAACCTCTGTACAAAGTTGTTGGTGTTGTGACGCCATTTTCGGCGCAGGTTAATGCCATCAAAACGTCATTGCGTAAGCTGGAGATTAATGACAAAGACGAAGAGGGCTCACTGACAGTGGGGACTGTGCACTCCTTGCAGGGTGCGGAAAGGGCGATTGTTCTCTTTTCCCCAGTCTACTCAAAACATGAAGATGGCAGGTTTCTTGATAGCAACAGCAGTATCCTCAATGTTGCTGTCTCACGCGCTAAGGATAGTTTTCTGGTCTTTGGCGATATGGACCTTATTGAGATGCAGCCCGCATCTTCGCCGCGAGGGTTATTGGCAAAATTTCTGTTTGCTTCAGATAATAATGCGTTGCAATTTGAGTTTCAGAAACGACAGGATTTAATTTCCGCACAGACAAAAATTTCAACGTTGCATGGTGTGGAGCAGCATGATGAATTCTTGAATAATGCTCTGGCCGCAGCTCAACAGAAGATCACGATTATTTCCCCCTGGTTATCCTGGCAAAAAGTGGAGCAAACGGGGTTTCTGACGTCAATGGCTCTGGCCCGCTCCCGAGGTATTGATATTACCGTGGTAACGGATAAAAACTGCAATATTGCGCATATCGATGATGATAAGCGCCAGGAGAAACTGCATCTTCTAAATGATGCAGTCGAAAAGCTCAATAATATGGGCATTGCTACAAAATTGGTGAATCGCGTTCACAGCAAAATTGTGATTAGAGATGAGGAGTTGCTGTGCGTTGGATCTTTTAACTGGTTCAGTGCTGCGCGAGAAGATAAATATCAACGTTATGATACGTCTCTGGTGTACCGTGGCGAAGGCGTAAAAAATGAAATAAAGGCGATATATAGCAGTCTGGATCAACGTCAGCTATAAGTGTGATGAACAGTTCACAACACAGGAGTGGTAAGGGATATATTTTAACAATGTGAAAGCGACTTTCAGATTTATTGCGAGTCGCCTTCCTGATTTTCAATCTTATTGTTTACTAATCATTCTCCTTTGCGTAATGCGTCTGGCATTAACGGCAGGGGCTTTTAGGAATTAAAGCGAATGCAAGTAATAACGGAAATCTAAACCAATCATAACGGTCTAATTTCTTCGCCCCGTATTAAGCATATCATAGCTGTTTATGATGCCGAATTGAATCAGATAGAGACGTTAAATCAGCAAAATAAGTATTACCTCACCCCCTAAAAACCTCTTTCCGATGCCACTCCACAAACCCCTCATAAGGGTAATTTTTACGCACCTGTGGCAACGCAATAGTTTTCCCGTCAAAATCCCAGAATAATCTCTCAACGATCCCTCCGCCGTTTACCGCATCCGAGACCAGTACCCGCATATTTTCATCCAGGCCAATCGATCCTTTATCAAAGGCTTTATGGTGAATTGCGCAAAGCGCCAGGCCATTAGGGATTTCACAAGGGCCGCCGTGCTGTTTCCATTTTATATGCGCCGCTTCCAACGCGACGGTGGTGTCGTCGTGGCGCATATTAAAGCCACATATCGCGCACTGGTAGTTATAAGCACGTAATACATTTTTGCGAAATAACGGGTCGCGCTGTTTACGGATTTGCTGGAGATCAAAACCCAGCTCGTCAGCAATTTCTTCCTGAATACTCTCGGTGAAGTGCGCTTCGAGTATCTGTTGTGCCAGAGTGTTGATGATGTTTTTTATTGCCGGTTACCAGGGCGTAGTGCTGTTCATCGAAACCGCCTGCAACGTGGTATTCAGTCAGTTCCTTCACTGGTGGTTGTCGGCTGCTCCCTGCTGTTGAGCAAAGCTCGGCATTGTGTAATTGCCAGAATCCGTCGCCTTGTAATCGCCAGAACGGCATATCAGGTCGGTACTGTGAACGCTGTGGCCCAAAACGTTCCAGTAAACTGTGCAGAGGTTCGTAGATTTCCGAGCCATAATCGAAAAGGCGCGGATGTCCATTCAGGTATCCCGCTAATATATATAGCAATAACAATGGCTTATGCGGCGCGCGCTGTTCACCCTTGTGCCAGATTTTTATATTGGCAATTGCCTGCTGTAGCGATTTACTGGAAGCCATTGATATACCTGGCAGTGAAATAATTGCGATCATGCTCGCAAATTTTCTGCTGTTCAAGCCTGCAAGTGAAGATATATTACCTTGATCTCATTTGTTTTTTTGCTGCCTGTTTGCCCTAATTGCCATGCGATGCTGCACCGACGCAAACCACCGTTTACGCCGGAGGAGTTAAAAGCGTTGATGAATGCAAATAAATCAAATTAATGAACGCTCATCTTTCGCGCCAAAACTGCAAAATAGCGTCAACAAATTTGTCTACAATCATCCCCCGACTGAAATGACGGCTTCGTAGCGCCGTCGTCCAGTTCTCCAGCGTTCGGTACGCTGAACCGTAATATCCCTTGCTCAAATTATTTGGATTTTCATCAGGCGCGTTTGTCAGTTCTCTTTTAAAGTGATATGGCGGGCGCAGGATGTATCTGCGCAAACCGCGCCAGTTATTTTATTTCGGGATGAACAACATCTTTATTTTCAGGCAATGGAAACCCTGAAAAGTTAGTTTCGCACAGTAACTTTATTATCTCTCACTGAGAGCAACACTGAATCTGCCACAGCTTTACCCCCCGCAGTTTCACCGCCAATAATCAATAGACTATTATTCCAGGGCAATGATACCCCGTAGGCTCGACCTTGCGACAGTTCGCCAGATTTCTCCCATTTCCCGTTATGCCACAGATAAATATCAGCGCTATATGATTTTTTCAGGCCTTCATGCGCATAGTTCTTACCGTTCTGGTAATTTGCCCGCGAGCCTTTAAATCCGGCACCTCCGGCAAATATAAGAGAGTCATTGCTTATACCCGCAAAACCGCCAGCGACGCCATCTGGTGATGAGACGGGAGGAAGCTTATTCCATTTTACGTTATTGCCGGTAAGATCAAGTTCAAATACGGCATCCGTTCGCAATCCTGGTTTGGCTTCACCATTAATAAGCCAGGTTTTATCACCTTTATTCACAACCGCCGCACCAGCCGTCCCGTACCAGGGCGATTCACCAGCGTAACTCCATTGCTGTGTAGAGGGATCAAAAGACAACAAAAACTTATTGAAGAAATAATCTTCTGCTTTTTTGTCAAAATAGTGGGCGTTGATTTTATCTATAGTTGCTGAATCTTTTCCAGCCTCGTTGAGATCTTCAAAATAGCCATTGAAGATATTTTGGTTAACACCGCCAGTAACATAAGCCTTGCCGTTGTGTACAAATGTCACATGACCCGCCATGCCCATCGGTGCGTGTGACATCAATTTAATCCAGGTATTAGTTGCTGGGCTATATTTGTACACATCGTTGAACACCCTGGTTAAACCTTGTTGGTTTTTGCCAACACCGCCAAATACATACAAATCACCATCAATAAATGCGGACGTTGCTTGATCTCTTGCGCCACCGGGGAATTCAGCCAGAGCTGTCCATTTTTTATCTTTGGCCTGTGTGTCCAGCTTGTACCATGCCGTTCCTGCACTACCTAAACCAATGTAGACAGTGTCGTTATCAATTGCACCAGTACCACTTTTAAATGGCACTGGAATTTCCGGCAATACAGACGCGTTTGCGGCAAATGATGCATCATGATAGCAAGCGCCGTTATTGTTCTCTTCATTGTGAATTACTCCTGCTCGCTGGAATTCAAATGTTGCACCATGTGCCTGTATACCTTTTATACCAAAACTAAATAGCAATCTTTGCAACAGCATCAGTTTTGTTGTGTTGGTCACAACTTATGCAATGGGGAAGCAGGTTAATCCATTGTTATGTTGGACGACACGTTATGTAAATTGGTCAACCATTATTGCGATGAATGTCACATCCCCCGATCACTAACCGCTGATCTCCCTGTGTTGTCATTTGCAGTAACCGACATGAGAGTAGATTTCTTGTGATGTGGTTAACCAATTTTAGATTTCAGGTTGACATGTATTACCAAAAGGTAGAACTTATACGCCATCTCATCCGATGCAACGCCACGGCTGCGGTCTGGTCGTTCATTCGGATACCTAAACACTCCGGGGTTCCGCGTCTCTTCGCTGTTGAACCCACTACGTGAAAGAGGAATAAACATGGAACAGACCTGGCGCTGGTACGGCCCTAACGATCCGGTTTCTTTAGCTGATGTCCGTCAGGCGGGCGCAACTGGCGTGGTTACCGCGCTGCACCATATCCCGAACGGCGAAGTATGGTCCGTTGAAGAGATCCTCAAACGCAAGGCTATCGTTGAAGACGCAGGTCTGGTGTGGTCTGTCGTGGAAAGCGTGCCAATTCACGAAGATATCAAAACCCACACTGGCAACTATGAGCAGTGGATCGCTAACTATCAGCAGACCCTGCGCAACCTGGCGCAGTGCGGTATCCGCACCGTGTGCTATAACTTCATGCCGGTGCTCGACTGGACCCGTACTGACCTCGAATACGTGCTGCCAGACGGCTCCAAAGCTCTGCGCTTCGACCAGATCGAATTCGCTGCATTCGAAATGCACATCCTGAAGCGTCCAGGCGCAGAAGCGGACTACACCGAAGAAGAAATTGCTCAGGCAGCAGAACGCTTCGCCACTATGAGCGACGAAGACAAAGCGCGTCTGACCCGTAATATCATCGCAGGTCTGCCGGGCGCGGAAGAAGGTTATACCCTCGACCAGTTCCGTAAGCACCTGGAGCTGTACAAAGATATCGACAAAGCGAAGCTGCGCGAAAACTTTGCCGTCTTCCTGAAAGCGATCATTCCAGTTGCCGAAGAAGTTGGCGTGCGTATGGCTGTTCACCCGGACGATCCGCCGCGCCCGATCCTCGGCCTGCCGCGTATCGTTTCCACCATTGAAGATATGCAGTGGATGGTTGATACCGTAAACAGCATGGCGAACGGTTTCACCATGTGCACCGGTTCCTACGGCGTGCGTGCTGACAACGATCTGGTTGATATGATCAAGCAGTTCGGTCCGCGTATTTACTTCACCCATCTGCGCTCCACCATGCGTGAAGATAACCCGAAAACCTTCCACGAAGCGGCGCACCTGCACGGCGACGTTGATATGTACGAAGTGGTGAAAGCGATTGTTGAAGAAGAGCACCGTCGTAAAGCGGAAGGCAAAGAAGACCTGATCCCGATGCGTCCGGACCACGGTCATCAGATGCTGGACGACCTGAAGAAGAAAACCAACCCAGGTTACTCCGCAATTGGTCGTCTGAAAGGCCTGGCCGAAGTTCGCGGTGTCGAACTGGCGATCCAGCGCGCTTTCTTTAGCCGTTAATATCCACCGGCATGGCTGCGCGCCGTGCCGGTTCCTTCTTCCTTGCCGTCACTCTCTGAAGACGGATTCTGGAGTTTACGATGACTACTATTGTTGACAGCAATCTGCCGGTTGCCCGCCCGTCATGGGATCATTCTCGTCTGGAATCACGCATTGTGCATCTCGGTTGCGGGGCGTTTCACCGCGCGCACCAGGCGCTGTATACCCATCACCTGCTGGAAAGCACCGATAGCGACTGGGGTATCTGCGAAGTTAACCTGATGCCAGGCAACGACCGCGTGCTGATCGAAAACCTGAAAAAACAGCAACTGCTGTACACCGTGGCGGAAAAAGGCGCGGAAAGCACCGAACTGAAAATTATCGGTTCGATGAAAGAAGCCCTGCATCCGGAAATCGACGGTTGCGAAGGTATTCTCAACGCGATGGCGCGTCCGCAAACGGCGATTGTCTCCCTGACGGTCACGGAAAAAGGCTACTGTGCCGATGCGGCAAGCGGTCAGCTGGATCTCAATAACCCGCTGATCAAGCACGATCTGGAAAACCCGACTGCGCCGAAGTCCGCGATTGGTTACATCGTAGAAGCCCTGCGTCTGCGTCGTGAAAAAGGGCTGAAAGCGTTTACGGTGATGTCCTGCGACAACGTACGTGAAAACGGTCATGTGGCGAAGGTTGCTGTTCTGGGGCTGGCTCAGGCACGTGATCCGCAGCTGGCGGCATGGATTGAAGAGAACGTCACCTTCCCGTGCACCATGGTTGACCGCATCGTTCCGGCGGCGACGCCAGAAACCTTACAGGAAATTGCTGACCAGCTGGGCGTTTATGACCCGTGCGCCATTGCCTGCGAACCATTCCGTCAGTGGGTAATTGAAGATAACTTCGTTAATGGTCGCCCGGACTGGGATAAAGTCGGCGCGCAGTTTGTTGCCGATGTTGTGCCGTTCGAAATGATGAAACTGCGTATGCTTAACGGCAGCCACTCTTTCCTGGCATACCTCGGTTACCTCGGTGGCTATGAAACCATTGCCGACACCATGACTAACCCGGATTATCGCAAAGCGGCCTTTGCCCTGATGATGCAGGAACAAGCACCAACGCTGTCGATGCCGGAAGGGACTGATCTGAACGCCTATGCGACGCTGCTGATCGAGCGTTTCAGCAACCCGTCTCTGCGTCACCGTACCTGGCAGATTGCGATGGACGGCAGCCAGAAGTTACCGCAGCGTTTGCTGGATCCGGTGCGTTTACACCTGCAAAACGGCGGTAGCTGGCGTCACCTGGCGCTTGGCGTAGCGGGCTGGATGCGTTACACCCAGGGCGTGGATGAGCAGGGTAATGCTATCGACGTGGTAGACCCGATGCTGGCCGAGTTCCAGAAGATCAATGCGCAGTATCAGGGCGCAGACCGCGTGAAAGCGTTGCTGGGCCTGAGCGGTATCTTTGCCGATGATCTGCCGCAAAATGCAGACTTTATTGGCGCGGTGACTGCGGCATATCAGCAGCTGTGCGAGCGCGGCGCGCGTGAGTGTGTGGCTGCACTGTAACTGACTGATTACCCTACAGACTTACTGGTCAATCAAAATCATATTTGGTTGACCAGTTTTCGTTTTTTGCCCACCTGTACGTGCCAACTTCCAGTGCTAATGGTATAGTTTGAAATTAACGGTCAACGTAAAATTGCCCGGTAAGCAAGCCTGGCGGGCCTACGGATCAATCGCAATTTATTGAATACGCACTCTTTGTAGGCCGAATAAGGCGTTCACGCCGCATCCGGCAATAATTTGATTAATCGCATCTAACGGACACAACATCATGAAATCTGCCACCTCTGCGCAAAGACCTTACCAGGAAGTTGGGGCGATGATCCGCGATCTGATCCTTAAGACGCCGTACAATCCTGGCGAACGGCTACCGCCGGAACGTGAAATCGCAGAAATGCTGGATGTCACCCGCACGGTGGTGCGTGAGGCGCTGATCATGCTGGAGATCAAAGGGCTGGTAGAAGTACGACGTGGTGCCGGTATTTATGTTCTCGACAGTTTACCCAGCCATAATGCAGAGAGCGCTGAGGCCAACGTCTGCAATGACGCCGGTCCTTTTGAACTGTTACAGGCGCGCCAGTTGCTGGAAAGTAACATCGCCGAGTTTGCCGCTTTGCAGGCTACCCGCGAAGACATCGTTAAAATGCGTCAGGCATTGCAACTGGAAGAGCGTGAACTGGCCTCCAGTGCGCCGGGCAGCAGCGAAAGCGGCGACATGCAGTTCCATCTCGCCATTGCCGAAGCGACGCATAACAGCATGCTGGTAGAGTTGTTCCGTCAGTCCTGGGAGTGGCGGGAAAATAATCCAATGTGGATCCAGTTACATAGCCATCTCGATGACAGCTTATACCGCAAAGAGTGGTTGGACGATCACAAACAAATCCTGGCTGCGTTAATCAAGAAAGATGCCCGCGCGGCAAAACTGGCGATGTGGCAGCATCTGGAGAATGTGAAGCAGCGCTTGCTGGAGTTCTCTAACGTCGATGACATCTATTTCGATGGTTATCTGTTTGATTCGTGGCCGTTGGATAAAGTGGACGCCTGATCCCTCATTTCTGGTGCAAAGTTGAACCGCTTTGCACTATGTATGTTCCCTGAATAATTAATTATGTTCTGCAGAATATATTATGCGTAATTTAATCATTACGTACGATATATTGTTTTGGAATAATTATATATCAGTTTAACGCTGAGAAATTATTCGGAATAATCAGAATATGTTAACGTATTTCCGTTATGTTTAATGACTTTTGTCAAATGATACCTTTTTAAATAAAAAGTCAGTGGATATTCTTTTCTGTACAGTGTTTTATCTTTGGCGGATCTTATAAATCCCTTATGAAAGTGCCAGGGACGCAATGAGCATAAAGGAATGATTATGGAATATGAGCATCAACCCAGTGGTGTCCAGCAGCCAGGGCAGGATACAGATGCCACTAAACGTCAGGAGTGCGCAAAATGATGCGCCAATCAGTTCAGACGGTATTACCTGAAAGTACAGGGAACAATACGTTATCGCTGCGTGATTCCGTATGCCGGGATCTCTTTCAACTTTTTAGTTCTCCCCATTCACCGCTACCAATATTACTTGTTTCAGGCATGCCTGAGTGGCAAGGGCATAATCAGAGCGACAAGCTTCTCCAGAGTTGGTATTGCCGCCAGTTACGTTCCGCGCTTTTATTTCATGAGCCACGTATTGCGGCATTGCAGGTCAATCTGAAAGCAGTCTATTGCCACGAGTTGGTCATTAGTCTGGAGATGATGCTGTACCACGATGATGAGCCGCTAACGTTTGACCTGGTCTGGCAGAAGGGGAGCTGGCATCGCACGATGCCGCAGTAAATGACGGGAAACGCGATACGCGCAAGACGTATCGCGTTAGGTCACAATTAGTGGGAGGTTCTGATTGCTGCTTTCAAGGCCGGAAGCCGGGATGGACTGGCACTGAGCTTATCAATCCCCATAGTGAGCAGTCGTGCTGTTTGCTGGGTATCTCCAGCCATTTCGCCGCACATACTGACCGGAATTTCATTATTACGTCCGGCCTGACACACCATAGCAATAGCGTTAATCACCGCGTCATTACGATAATCGACCAGTTCCGCGACGGTACTATTTCCTCTGTCTGCCGCCATAATATATTGCGTCAGATCGTTGGTGCCGATGGAAAAGAAATCGACTTCACTGGCTAATTTGTCTGCAATCATGACTGCGGCAGGAACCTCAATCATAATTCCCAGCGCTGGAAGATTTTCTGCAGAAAACTTTCAGCCTGGTTCAATCTCCAGCTCGCGCAGTTCACGCCAGAAACGCTCTGCAACGGGATTCATCCGTGTGTTCATCCGGTATGCGTAGGCCTGAATCGGGATAACTAATTCGTCTCGATTCAGGACAATGAGCTGCCCGCTGCGAATTTCTTGTTGTATGGCGTACTCCGGTAGCCAGGCAATCCCACAGCCGTCGAGGGCAACCTGCTTTAATAACTCGCTCATCGAAGACACGAAAAAGGTGCTGAAACTTAACTCACTGTGGCGCGTCAGGGTGCGATTAATCAATCGCCCCATGTAGGAATTACGACTGTAGTTGAGTAGAGGAAAGTGCGGCTGCGCGAGGCTAAAAAGCGCTTCCCCCAGTTCGTTAACGGCGCAGACGGGGAACAGACGTGATTCAAACAACCGAATGTGGTCGAACGGCGCTTCCAGTAAGTCCTCGTCGTGAAACGAAAAAATACAGTCACTTTGCCCTTCGCGCAGTTTATCGACTGCTTCATCGACATCAATAGCTTCAATCGCCCAGGTAAAGAGCGGCGGCATCTGGCTGATAATGGACGGTAACAGTCCGAGGGAAAGAGAGTGTGCAGCGGCTATTTTAATTTTGCGTTGCGCGTAATCGCTGCCACCACGGAGTTCTGCAAGGTTGCTCTCTAACTGTTGCAACAGATGACGGATCTGCGAATGGAATATTTTCCCTTGTTCCGAGAGTTGTAGCGGCGTTACCTGGCGATTAAATAACTCAACGCCAATCGCCTGTTCCAGCGCGCGTATCCGGCGGCTGAATGCCGGTTGTGATACGTTGCGACTGACTGCCGCCTGGGAAAAGTTACGGCATTTTTCCAGCGTTAAAAAATCGTAAAGCCATTTGGTTTCAATATTATGCAAGACCGAACCATTGTCATCCATTGCGTTTTACTCTGTCAGCCGCCCTTGCGGGCATTCTACGTCCATTCGGGCGGCTGACAACTGCTTATGCAGTTTCAAACGTTCCTTTCACACACGCTTTGCCGTCTTTGACCATCAGTTTGCCGCGAGCGTATACCTGCTCAATACGCAACTGCGGTGTCATCACTAACAGATCTGCGTCATTGCCCGGCAGAATTTCGCCTTTACCGGTCAGGTTGAGGAAACCAGCGACGCTGCTGGTGAGTGGACGCAGGGCATCGCTAAGGCTGAAGCTATAGTCTTTGACCAACACTTGCACGGTTTCCAGCAACGTCTCAAAACCTGCAACACCGATATGCGTTAAATTCCCTTCATCGTCAAAGAACGGCTGACTGCCGTTGCCGTCGGAGCTAAGGGTAACGCGGGCCAGCGGAATACCCGCCTGAACGGCGCGGGCAATACCTTCGGCAGGGGCGACCGGTTCGTCAATGCTGCTGGTGATATCGATGGTGCCGCCTTTGCGCGCGAACTCCAGCGCCTGCTCAAACAACGGAACGTTGCGGTTAACGTGGGTCGGCAGCAACTTGCTGATCGGCACATCGCAGTTTTCCAGCAGGTCATAGATAGGCTGTAACGCCTTTTTGCTGTCGCCCATGTGGAACACGGTGACGCCAGGTTTACCGCCGAGCAAACCTCCAACGCGGGATTCCGCCGCCATATTGGCCAGGTGATAAACGTCCGGTGCGGCAGAACGGTGATCTGAGATGGCGCATTTCACGCCAATCACGCGATCGATAATCGCCACATCTTTTTCCACCGAGCCTGTAATGGTACGGGAAGGCACATGATAAGCACCGGTCAGCATCCAGGCGCTGATGCCTTCTTCATTGAGCGCACGAGTCTTGGCGAGTAAGGATTCCGGGTGGCGAGAGATAGAGTCGGTGCCGAGCAGACCAACCACTGACGTGACGCCCGCTTCTGTCAGACGACTTAATGCCACTTCCGGCGTACGTGTGGTAGGGCCAGCTTCGCCACCGCCGCCAATTAAATGGACGTGTTGATCAATAAAACCTGGGCAGAGGATCTGCCCGCTGAGATCGACAACCGTGCAGTCCGGTACGATGTCAGAAGGGATGTTACTGGCAACGGCAATAATCTTGCCGTTAGCGACGAGGACATCGCAAATTCCCCGATCTTCGGGCGCATACAAATGCGCTCCCTGCAGCAGGGTAAACCGGCTGCGGAATAATCAATCATGGTAACTCCTTGTTAAACAATAAGCTGCATAACCCAGATCGACAGCAATGCGTTAATCACGCAGACCGTAATGATATGCGGGTAATATTTGGCATTCACTTCGGCTGTTCCCAGGCAGCGACCAACATTTTGCACCGGGTTGCCCATTAAATACATCGCGGGAAGTAATACCGTGACATCGTGGCCGGTTAATGCGCCAGCGGTCGCCAGGCTGGCGGCAACGCCGACCGCGCCGCCCATACTCATCAATGCGGCTAAAAGGACAGTTGCCGCTTCGCCGGGCAATCCCCACAACGCCATCACCGGTTCACAGATATGTCCCACCCAGTCGAGCAGACCAGTAATTTTCAGCGCCTGAATAATGACAAATGCCATCACCACGTTCGGCAGCAGGTTGGTGGTGGCGATAGTAAAGCCACGACGTGCGCCATCGATAAACATATCCATGACATTTTTGCGGACCTGAGTTGTCATGCTTGCGCTCCTTGCGTTGGGTTGCGACGTTCTTCGAAGTTAAGCCAGATGCGCAAAATGTTGGCACCGACAAATTTAAACACCAGGATGACAGCTAAAGGTACGATTACGGACGTCCCCAGAAAGGCAAATACGGCGACGCCAGAAGAGAAATAGTTGGTGATGATGGCGCTACCGCTGGTTTGATAAGCGGCGAAAATCACTTTATCGCGCTCGGTAATTTCCCCTTCCTGCGCCAGTTCTTTAGTCATGCCAGCGGCGGCATCGGTGTTTTGCAGGTTGGCGATGAGCGCCAGTGAACAGATGCCTGGAATGCCCAACAACGGTTTTAGCACGGGCGTCATTAACTGCTGCGCGGCGCGCAATCCGCCAAGACCATCGGTAATCGAGATAATCCCCAGAGAGAGAATCACTGACGGTGCCAGTTCCAGCGCGAAGAGAAAGCCATCTTTAGCTCCTGTGCCACCTGCGCCGCGAAACGAGGTGGTAGCTCCATTCGCACCAGGCAGTTGCCCAAACGATCCGTTCAGAACGGAAAAGTCAAAAACGCGCCACCAACTGTCTGTCCCGGAAAAAACTCCGGAAAAAAAGATAATCGTGAGAAAAAAGGCCAGATACCCTTTAACACCCACTTTTTCTGTCGCCAGCTCCCCAGCTACAGCATCCCCTTGTTGTGTCATAACAATCCCCATTATTTTTTTGTGTATGTGTGTTGCGACTACCAGGAAAATTCCTGGAGCTGAAAAACCTTATCAGCCATGTGGGTATGGGGAAAATGCAAGTATGTTTCTGGCTATGCGTTTTTTGCATAGTGGAAAAATTACGCTGCGAGGAGAACCTTCCAGTAAGGATTGAGTTGCAGAAAATTCATAAACACAGTGACAATAATGGCTGGTGAGTAAAGGCGGTGAATACAAGGACGAATGCAAAATGGCAAAATACAACGACAAAGAGCTGGCAGAGACGAGCAAGTTTTTAAGTTTTGTCCTCCGACATAAACCGGAGGCGATTGGCATCGTGCTGGACCGTGAAGGATGGGCGGATATCGATAAGCTCATACTCTGTGCACAAAAAGCGGGCAAGCGGTTAACCCGCGCATTACTGGATACTGTGGTCGCCACCAGCGATAAGAAGCGCTTTAGTTATTCCAGTGATGGTACGTGTATTCGCGCCGTTCAGGGGCATTCGACTTCGCAGGTCGCCATTGCCTTCATCGAAAAAACACCGCCACAATTTCTCTACCACGGTACGGCAAGCCGTTTTCTTGAGGCGATAAAAAAACAGGGGCTGATTGCAGGGGAGCGTCATCATGTGCATCTCTCTGCTGATGAAGCAACGGCCCGCAAAGTCGGGGCAAGACACGGTTCGCCGGTTATCTTAACCGTCAAAGCACAGGAAATGGCGAAACGAGGGATCCCTTTCTGGCAAGCGGAAAACGGGGTCTGGCTGACATCAACGATTGCGGTTGAGTTTCTTGAGTGGTAAGGGAAACAGCCCTTATGAAGCGACCACTTATCGCTTAAATAATTGCACTGTGCTGATAAGCGCAGCAATAAACAACGCCGCCGCGCCGCAGAGAGTGGCGCTGGCAAGCGCCGATGTTCCATTGCCGAGCATACTGGTCAGCGCCGGGCCGAGGATTTGCCCAATGCCGTAAATGAGCGTCACAAAGCCTAAAAGATTGAGATTTCCCGGTACGCTCAGTTGGCGGGCGATAGTCATCACCAGAGATGTCGTGCCCATAAAGGTACCGCCAAAACCGATACTACTGATGATAAGCAAGAGAGGCGAGTTGCTGGCGAGAGTAAGCAGCACACAGATAGCCTGCACCAGTAAATTCGCCGTCAGGCAGGGCAAAGCCCCCCAACGTTTGGCTGCCCATAGCCAGCCAAAGCAACCAGGCACAATTGATAAGCCGACTAACGTCCAGAGATGGGCGGTTAACAATGGTGAGCCTGCATCTTTCGCCATGAGCGGCAGGTAAGTCGCGACGATGATATAACCAAATCCCGCCAGGCCGTACAGAATAGCCAGTAACCACCAGCTCATTATTTGTTGCTCCGTTTTTGCCAATGGCGTTGGTGCGATGGCGTGTTTTTTCGAGGGCATTAAAAGCGTAAGTGCAATCAGCATCATGCCAGAAAGCGCCCCGGCGCCTTGCCATAACGTTTGCGAGGAGAGGGCAAAATGCAGGCCTGCCAGAACATATTCATTGCCCAGCGCGATGCCAATGCCAACGCCAGAAAACAAAGCTGCCAGCACAAAAGGATGGCGCGTGTGCTGCATAATCAGTGTCGAACCAAAAATCAGCATTCCGGCGCTGGCGACACCCGCCAGGAAGCGAATCAATAACACCAGAATAAATGGCGGTAACCATGCCATTGCGAGGATCAACAATCCGCTCGCCAGGGCAGAAGCCAACAGAAATGGGCGCAGGCGCGACGGCTGGTGAAATGCGCCAAACGAAAATAGCAGACTGCCAGCCAGATACCCCGCATAGTTGCCGCTGGCAATCCACGAGAGCTGGCTAAATGAAAACGCCCCTTCCGCCATCATGACGGGCAACATAGGTGTATAAAGGAAGCGACCTAATCCCATACCTAAGGTCAGAACCAGCATCCCGAAAAGCGCGGTGCTGAAAGAAAAGCGTTCTACGGGATGCGAGGACGGGGGCATGTTTAACCTTGTTTGTATTTTTTGTAGTTAACAAGTTAATAACAAAAAGGCGAAACATGCCAGCCTGTTAATGTGATGATTTAGGGGTAAAGCGATAAAAATGATTTGGTTCGCTAACGATATAAATATTACCAGAGGCATCCATCGCAACCCCTTCGGCCTGTTTGATGTTATGCGACAAACCTCGACTGCCTTTGGTTAGTGACATTTCACCGATAACCTCGCCAGCCAGCGTTACTTCCTGGAGTGCGCGTGATTCATGAGACAGCACCAGAAGCGTATTTTTTTGTTGGTTAAATTCTGCGCCGGACACATCATCTAAAGTAAATTGCCGTTGTAGTGCCTTGTCTTTGCTGATGTGCAATTCATTGCTACTTAACAGCCCGTTAACTTTGTAGACCTCAATCGGGTTTTTCTCTTTAAAAAACCAGAAAGTGTGATCCTGGCGAGAGTAGGCCAACCCTTCAAAACCGCAATTAGTTGGGGATTCCTGCAGCGGGATTTTTATTTTTTTGAGGATTTTTTACTTCCGAGTTTGGGGTTAGTGAAATCACATAAATGGCATAATCGCGCTCATCGCTAATGACAAACTGATTATCGCCAATGTATTCGATCGTCTCGAGATCTTTAACAAAATCCAGAGGAATAGTGCGGATCAAATCGCCATTGGTGGTCATTTCAACAATGGCGGCAGGTTTGTTGATAGTGCTAAACAGGGTATTGCTCTGTGCCGACCAGGTCAGCGAGGAGATATTATTCGTTACGCCTGCAATTTCTTTGCCGTCAATGGTGGCGTGGTAATTCTGAAATGACGCTGCATGATTGCTTTTACGGGCGCAAGATTGCACGAAGAAAGTACACACTGCCACAATGGCAAAAAGAATCACAATAACGGAGATGCGTTTACTTAACGAAATACTTTTTGTCACGGTAATCCCTTTAAGGCAAATCAATAAGATATCGAGAAGTATACGTAGCGATCTTAATGAATCCTTAACGCGGAGAAACCCCGTAATGTGCAATGCAGCGCCAGCCACCATCCTGCTGGCAATAAACTGATTCCGTATGACCGGGGATTACCCATTGTGTTTCTTCGCCAGGAAGACAGGTCAGCCAGATGCATAACCCACAGCCGCCGCGTAACTCTCGGGGAATATCGGCGACGCGAAAAGTCATCCCTGCTGCCTGTAACGCCTTACGCGTTTGTACAACGCCGACGGTTGAGTGAAATAAAAACAGATACTCTTTCATGTGCGTTTTCTCTGCCGCTGACCAATCACCGCCGCGCCAATTGCGCCAGCGAATTGCGCATCAGGGTGAGTTTGTACCGGCATTCCCAGATGGTTTTCCAGCATGTGGGTAAACTTCTGACAGTGACTCACGCCGCCAGTGAACAGAATCGGCGCTTCACAAGAGAGGCGACCAATGAAATTGGCGCTGCGCCGCGCCATAGCGTTAATCACTCCGGCGAGAATCGATTCCGCTGGTACGCCCGCAGAACGCAGACTGATCACTTCCGATTCGGCAAACACAGTACACATGCTGCTGATGGCGTGCGGTGGTACATTTTCGGTGATGCTGTCGAGTTCCTCGACGCTGGCGCCCAATGTGCGGGAAATGACTTCCAGAAAACGCCCGGTGCCTGCCGCGCATTTGTCATTCATCAGGAAGTCGCACAGGTTACCGTCGGCATCAAGCTGAATGACTTTGCTGTCCTGACCACCGATGTCGATTACCGCGCGCGTTGCTGGCGCAAGAAAGCGTGCGCCCAGCCCGTGGCAGGAGATTTCCGTCACCTGTTTATCGGCAAAATCCACCAGTTGCCGCCCGTAACCGGTCAGCGTCAGAAACGGCACTGTCTCTAACCCTTCACGCAGAGTTTCCCAGGCTTCAGTAATTGCCGTTGCCGGACGAAATGGCGTAGGAGCAAGGAAACGGCGCGTAATCACGCCGTCTGCCAGTAAGATCCCTTTGGTGGCGGTAGAACCAGAATCAATGCCAATCGAATATGTCACCACCGCTCCTTACAACATCTCAATAAAGGCTGCGACGCGGGTACTGAGTTGTCCGATATCCGATGTGGAGTAGTCTGTTTCTATGGCGATGTAAGGAACGTTATGCTGCTGACGAACGTGGCGTTTAATCGCCAGCGATTCCACCGCGTAGGTATGGCACGCCTGTAAAATTACATCGACCACGCCATCGACCTGATACTCCTTCACCATCTGGCTGAGCATTTTCAGGCGTTGATCGTTTGGCGAAACACAGGAACAGCCAATTGCCAGATATTTATCCGCCAGCGCGTCATACACATCGCCCGTTTCCGCCACGCATTGCTCGGTCGCTTTCGCGCCGGTACAGTTTTCATAACCAACCACCCAGCCACCGTTTTCTTCAATCGCGCGCACGACTTTTTCTGCCGCGCCGCCAATCGGGCAACCGGTAATTAAAATTCGTGGCCGCGGGTCCAGTCTCTGGCCCTCTTCCCATTGCTGACGAACGCGGGCAGTCATCGCATCCAGTTCATTGATCAACGCCTCTTTATCGAACCGGAAGGTTGCGCCGTAGACCACTTTCAGAATGTCGCCGCCATTGAGTGCCGGAGGATTTAACTGCCCCAGATGATAAAAGTTGGCCAGTGCGCGACGTTCACGGTTTTTCAGTGCAATGGCATCGCGCAACGCGTCTTCGGTGATCTCGTGCCCAAAACGTTCTTCCACCGCTTTTTGTAAGCGAAGCATCTCGGCTTTCCATAATGCACGCGAGGCATCGTCTTGCACGCTGTTTGGTAATTGCATGACATGAACGGGCTTAAACTCCGCCATGTATTCGTACATTTTCTTTTTGCCGTCGCAGGTGGTTTCACCGACCACCAGATCAGAAAAGTAGAAGTAGGGGCATTTGTCGGTTTTGCCGAAGCCGTAGCTGCTTTTGATTAGCGGGCAGAGGTTACGCGGCAGATCTTTCTCGGCTTCTTCAATGGTTTCATCAGAGGTGGAACAGAGCGAAACCACAACAGCGCCGGCTGCCATCGGGATCTCTTGTGGCATAAACGTACAATAGGTGCCAACCAGCGGAATGCCGCGCTCTTTGAGATCCATGACGGTGAGAAAGCCTTTCTGGCGAGCTTCGGAGAACTGATCGAAAATGGCGGGTAGATCGGTGACAAGTGACATGATTTTCCTTCCCCGTAACACGGGAGATAATGAAAAGAGGCCACATTATTACCATGTTTTAAGTGTGGTTTATTTGATCTCTCTCGCGGTTAGCCATTTAGCTTTTATCATCGATTTCTAAAAGTTGCCGAGGGGTAACAAGGTCGGAATTTGCGATAAAAGATACAATATCAGCCCAATACAACCGCCGACTAGCGTGCCGTTAACACGGATAAACTGGAGGTCCTTGCCAATATTTAACTCGATCTGCCGCGACATATCGCGCGCATCCCAGCTTTTTACCGTATCGCTGATGTGGCGAGTCAGGAATGCTGAAAACTCTGGCGCGACGCGGTGCGCGGCCTGTTCCAGATGACCATTTAACGAGGCGCGCAGGGCATCATCGGCAATTAACGTCTCGCCAAACCACTGTCCTGCACGAGCAATACGTTCTTTCACGCGAGAATCTTCGCTGTTGATATCCGCTTTCAACCACTCCCGCAAATCTCCCCACAATTCACCAAGATAGCGGTTAAATGCTTCATCTTCTTTCAGATAACTTTTCACGGCATCGGCCCGCGCCGCCATTTCCGGATCGTTTTTCAGTTTCTCGATCAGCGCGAAGGTAGCGCGATCAAACGCATGGCGGATCTGATGTGCGCGATCGCGGCTGATATCATCAAGCAAAGAATTCACGGCGTCAGAAACCAACTCCGCACTGTGTTCGCCCAGCCATTCGGTAGGCAAAATTTTGGCTTTCAGCGGATGCTCGCTCTCCAGCCAGCGAACAATTTGCTGGGCAATAAACTTGCGCGATTTATCGCGCTGGAGAAGGGCGATCAGTTGTGCGATCAACGTATCGAGCAGTACCTGATGACGATCGTTTTTGGTCATGCTCTCCAGCATCAATGCACTGGTGCCGGAAAGATCCACTTTATCGATCGCCTTATGCACCGCGCGCTTAAGCAGACGCTGAATACGCGCATCATCGGTCAGTTCGAGAAAACCACTCATGATCTGCAACAGATGCTGCCCAACGCGACGGGCGTTTTCCGGCTGACTAAACCAGTTGCCAATTAACAACGCCGGTTCATGACGCCGGATTAGCGCTACCAGCGATTGGGTATCGAGAAATTTTTCCTGCACGAACTGACCGAGATTTTCGCCAATTCGGTCTTTATTACGCGGGATAATCGCCGTATGACGAGAAATGATCGGAATCGGCACGCGGCGAAACAGCGCCACCACCGCAAACCAGTCCGCCAGCGCGCCGACCATCGCCGCTTCGGCAATCGCCTTCACGCCGCTCACCCAAAAATTGGGCGGCAAAAACAGCGTAACGATAAAAGTCGCGGCAGCAACGAGCAGCAAAGAGAGCGCCAGCATTTTGGCGCGTCGGAGTTCAATGATTTTATTCATATCGTAAGAATAGAGCCTGACGGTAAGAAAACGCAAAAAGCGAGATATCTTCCATAAAAATGTATCGCTTGCAGGAGAACAAAAATAGCCTGGAAAGTGCCTCGGGGAATGGGAAATTGCCAGGTGAGAATGGTTTTGTTAGTCGCTAAAGTCGGGCTATCTTATCAACAGGTGACGGATCGCCATGACAAACTTCACGACCAGCACGCCGCATGACGCATTATTTAAATCCTTTCTCACGCACCCTGACACCGCGCGGGATTTTATGGAGATCCACTTACCTAAAGATTTACGTGAACTGTGCGATCTCGACACCTTAAAACTGGAATCCGCCAGCTTTGTCGATGAAAAATTGCGGGCGCTACATTCCGATATTCTGTGGTCGGTAAAGACCCGCGAAGGCGATGGCTATATCTATGTAGTGATTGAACATCAGAGCCGTGAGGATATTCATATGGCCTTTCGCCTGATGCGCTATTCCATGGCGGTGATGCAGCGCCATATCGAGCATGATAAACGCCAGCCGCTACCGCTGGTCATCCCGATGCTGTTTTATCACGGTAGCCGTAGTCCTTACCCCTGGTCTTTGTGCTGGCTGGACGAATTTGCCGACCCGACTACCGCACGGAAGCTTTATACCGCCGCGTTCCCGCTGGTGGATATCACTGTCGTGCCAGACGACGAGATTGTGCAGCACCGCAGAGTCGCCCTGTTGGAGTTGATCCAAAAGCATATTCGCCAGCGCGATCTAATGGGGCTTATTGATCAACTGGCAGTATTACTGGTTACAGGGTGCGCTAATGACAGCCAGATAACCGCGCTGTTAAATTACATTTTACTGGCTGGCGATGAAGCGAGTTTTAAAGAGTTTATCAGCGAACTAACCCGTCGAATGCCTCAACACAGGGAGCGAATAATGACGATTGCAGAGCGAATTCATAATGATGGATGGCTGTTGGGAAGGGAGAGGGGGAGGAAAGAAGGGAAAGAAGAAGGGGAACAGAGCCTCCTCCGATTGTTGTTGCAGAATGGGGCGGATCCTGAATGGATACAACGATATACCGGACTTTCGGCAGAGCAAATGCAGGCATTAGATCAGCCCTTGCCTGAAAGCAAGCGCGATCCATGGATCGAGTACTAATCAGAGACTGATGACAAACGCAAAGCAGCCTGATGCGCTACGCTTATCAGGTCTACATTATCTCTGCAATCTATTGAATTTGCGCGGTTTGTAGGCCGGATAAGGCGTTCACATGGCATCCGGCATGAACAAAGCGCACTTTGCCTAAGTCATGCTGGAACGTGGCGATGACCCTGCAAAGATAAAACGAGTCACACGCTATTCGTGAGAGTAAATCAGGGGCCTCGCCACTTATTCGAAATTATTCTATTGCCCGATACACGGCCTCGCCAATTTGCTTCAGTGCTTCGCGATAGGTTTCGCTGAGCGGCAAAGCGCAGTTGATACGCAGACAATTACGGTATTTACCGGAAGCCGAGAAAATCGAGCCTGCCGCCACCTGGATTTTCATGCGGTACAGTTGCCGCGCGACGCAGACCATATCGACCTGTTCAGGCAATTCTATCCACAGTAAAAATCCGCCTTTCGGGCGCGTAATACAGATTTCGCAGGGAAAATATTCCCGTATCCAGCAGGTATAAAGCGCCATATTGCGCTGATAGTTCTGCCGCATCCGCCGGATATGGCGATGATAGTGACCTTCCAGCACAAACGTTGCCGCCGCTATTTGCGTGGACGGCACATTAAAGCTGCTGGTGGCATATTTCATATGCATCAGTTTATCGTGATAACGTCCCGGCGCGACCCAACCCACGCGCAGGCCAGGCGCAATGCTTTTACTGAACGAGCTGCACAGCAGCACCCGGCCGTCGATATCCCAGGAATGAATGGTCCGCGGGCGCGGATACTCCGTTGCCAGTTCGCCGTAGACATCATCTTCAAAAATTACAATATCATGACGCTGAGCGAGAGAGAGAACGGCCCGTTTGCGCGCGTCCGGCATAATAAATCCCAGCGGATTATTACAGTTTGGCACCAGAATGATGCCTTTAATCGGCCACTGTTCCAGCGCCAGTTCCAGCGCTTCAACGCTGATGCCTGTTTCTGGATCGGTTGGGATTTCAATCACTTTCACGCCCATACCGCGCAGCATCTGCATTGAACCGTAATAACAGGGGGATTCGACTGCGACAATATCGCCCTGTTTACATACCGCCATTAACGCCAGCGACATCGAGTTATGGCAGCCGCTGGTGATAATGATGTCATCGGCGGTGACCACCGAGCCGCTGTCGAGCATCAGGCGGGCAACCTGCTCTCGCAACACTCGCTGACCGGCTAACAAGTCATAACCGAGAACGGTTTGCAGATTATGCTGCACCACCCGGCTTAGCTCCCGCCACAGCGGTTTCAGGCTGGGCGTTTCGACATCCGGCGTGCTTTTGCTTAACGGAACAATGGAACTGTCGCTGTGCGCTACCAGCATATCCAGTACCTGGTCCCACTGGGTAATCTCCACCGGGCGCTGCACCGGACGCGTCATCGGCGGTACTGGCGGCTGGGCTTTACGTTGTGCGACAAAATAACCCGAACGCGGCTGCGGAGTGATGAGCTTCATCGTCTCCAGCGTCTGATACGCCTGCTGCACGGTGCTGATGCTGACGCCGTGCTCCTGACTTAAGCTGCGCACCGACGGTAATTTCTCCCCGTGACGATACAGCCCTTGCTCAATCCGCTCGGCAAGTAGAGTCGCCAGATGTTGATAACGCGTCATGCTGTATTCCTTATTTGGACCATACAGAGAGAAAAACCGGTACAGATGAGGCTAAAAAACCGGATGCAGATGCTGTTTTAACCTGTCTGTATGTTAAATAAAAGTAATATTTGCATCTGTATTGTGAACTGCCAGAAGGCGGATGATGAAGCCTCTGAAAGATGAGGAGGCAGCAGATGGAATTTCACGAAAACAAAGCTAAAGCGCCGTTTACTGGCATCGCACAACTCTGGCAGGCGGTGAGGACCTGGTGGCTGAAAAAGCAGACCCGGCGCGTGTTACAGCAGATGAGTGATGAGCGGTTGAGGGATATTGGGTTACGCAGGGAGGATGTGGAGTGAGGGGGGAAAATTCCCCTTCCTGTGTGGGGAAGGGGAGAGAGACTTAGCGTGGCGTTTTGCAGCAAATTATTAAATTTTTTGTGATAATCTGGATATAGTGTGAATGAAATCATAATGCAAATCCTGTAATTTACTGCTGAGGTATTTTTGATTGCCTATTAATTGTTCTATTTCTGGTGTTTCTGTTTCTTCTTTAAAATATAATGCTGCTGACAAGTTATAATCATTATCAGCAATTTCTGATTTTTTTACAATCTTCGATAACTTATTATTTTTACGTTCAGTAAACAAATTAATTATAAGGTCGTTGTTGAAGGTTGTTTTATCTCTTGCATCAATGAATAGGATGTCATCATAGTCATTTTGCTTGCGTAGCAGCAAAATGCTTGTTGGTACAGAAGTGTTTCTAAAAATACCTTTCGGTAAAAAAATAATGGTGGAAATATGACCTTTTTCAATAAATGACTTACGTATTTCTTGTTCTTTCCCACTTCTAAATAAAACGCTATCCGGCATGATGATAGCAGCGCGCCCATTATTTTTTAACTTGTAAATGCAGAATTGTAAAAATATAAAGTCAGCATTTGAAACAACTGGTTCTCCATAAATACAAAAATGTTTTTGCGTATTTTTAGGTATTTTTAGAGAGAAAGGTGGATTGGATAAAATAATATCAAATTTTTCAGGTAGATTGTTATCGTTAAAATATGGTGTTGTAATATTTAAAGGATTGTTTTCGGTTACGAGCATTTTCAATTTTGATATTTTAGATCTTTCTATGATACTTTCAGTACCATAAATCATGACATTTTTTATTAAACATTGCAGAAATGAACTCACCTGAACCACATGCAGGATCATAAAAAATATCGCCATCTTGGATGTTGACTATTTTACTCATTAATTCAACCAACTCATTAGGGGTATGATGCCTTTGAGATAGAGGTCTTAGTTGCTCAATATTCGAGGTGATTATATTAATAATGTCTATTTTAGAGAATTCTTTGTGGTAATAATCATAACAAAGGTGGTGAAATATATTTGATATATATTGATTGACATCCATGTTAGAGGATTTTATATGAAAGATTATATCTGAAAAATATATAAGAAAACTCATCCCATGTTACTTTGTTTTTATTTAGTGACGGCGAGTGTCTATAAATGTGTTCAATATCCATTTCGCTTACTGATGTAATTTTCTTGGTAGATTCCTCATGTAAATAAGTTAGTACAGTAGCTTCAAAACAAATAAGCATTTTCTGGTATTTATCCAGGGAATTGCAGGGGATTGATTGTAATATGCTTATAAAATCTTGTATTTTCACATTTACTCTCCTTTGTAGATTAACTTATTAATTGTTGCATGACACAATGCAGAACCATTTTCTATTAAACTACACAAGGTCTCTTTTTGTTCTGTCCACATGTTATAAAGGTTAATAACTTCATATTGAATATCCAATGATGGAATCGGTAATGTTAATGTTGCAAGTTTTTTTTATGCTAAGGTTTGTAACCAATCCGTTACCTTGTAGTTCATTTATCAGATTAATACCTTTCGGTGCATTTAAAAAATATAACAAATACTCTGGATAGATCAAATTGCTATTAATTCTTATAATGGCAATTTGATTCGTTGTAGTAACTGCAACATTATTTTCATTATCTATCATCATTGCAGCTATCCTTTCGCCCCTTAAAGGTAAAAGAATATCATTTGTTTTTAGGTTGAATTTTAGTTTTTTTTCTGAAAGATCTGCAAAGGGAAGTGACGAGAAATCACCAAATATGCCTGCCTGTATATCTTTTATCTGAATAAGTTTGATGCAACCTGTTGCAGTTTCAGCTTTGGTACGAAATGAGTGTCCACCAAAAACATATGCTATCTCTGATAGATTTTTCATCATCATTTGGTCTCATGTTTGAAATCAACGGAAAGATGAATACCCATAGAGGTATTTGCTTTTGACAGATCCTCTAACTGAAATAATAGGATATCATCATCAGACACTAAATGTGATAAAATTGTTATCAAAAACAAGCAAATAACTCGGTTTAACCCTTTCTTTTTCCTCATGGTGTGGCTCCTTCTAACTTTCAGTATCGTACTAAGCAATTTTTCAGTAAGGTAGCGTACTGCTATGGGGTTGTCACCCTGCACTGCTTAATTTTTTTGGAGAGCATCAGATTAATGTTATGTGTTATTTTTGAAAATTCTATAACTTATTGATTTTTTTTGTTATTTTTTAATGGTGTGATATCTGGAAAAATAGTTAATACATGATGACTCTACAGTCATGATTTTTTTTCCGCTAAAGATCAGATGACCAATTTTGTGTATTATATGTTTTAAATTTATTAACTTAAGTTAAATTTCTGTGGTTGTTATGTTGTGCTCTGGTTGTGCTGCGATAAATGAAATTTATGCACGGATCTTTTATGAATGGATAGAGTCTGTATTTGTTAAGCTCAAAAAGAGAATGGTATTTTTACCCATAATGTGAAAATACTTATATTTTTAATGAGTAAGCGTGATTTTTTTAGACTATGATATTATAGATATTGTTACGATGTTTTTACCATATTTATAAATGAGTAAGCCGAATAATTATTGAATTATCCGGCCTTCATAATTAATTTAAAGCACTCATATGATGTTCTTTAAAATTCTCTGCCTGTGCCAGCACACCCATATAAACATCATCATTCGCTACTGGCGGGAACTTATGCTTGTGTAGAAGCAGAATAAGTTCAACTTTCAGTTTCGCTTTAATATCATCGCGTTTACTCCAGTCAGGATATTTCGATGTGTTGTCAACCACGCTTTTCATCTCTTTTGCCAGTGACAGCATTTTTTCATCATCATAAGTAAACTGATATTTATCGCGCATATGAGCAAGAATGTCGTAAAACGCTTTTTCTTCAATATCAATACCTAAATCGGCCCAGGTGCCCATTTCGGTTTTAATATCATAGATAATATCGGTCATTTCCTGACTGAATGTATCGAATTCTTCACCGTTGAGTACATCATCTTCTCGCCGCTCATTATAACGATCTATAATCGCCTGGAAGCGGCGGGTGAAGTTAATCCCTTGCAACTGGTTCACTTTCTTGAAGTCGCTGATCGCTTTTTCCAGTAATTTTTGTAATAACTGGATCTTCGTTGCCGGAAGTTTGATCTTGTTAATTCGCGCCAGATAATCTTCGTCAAAAATATCGATGGATTCTGCTTTTTTATCGCCAAGAAAATAAATTTCTTCTACGCCATCAGCTTTTAACGCTTCTGCAATCATTTCACGAACGCGTGCATTCATCTGAGTGACATCCGGTGCGTCACCTTTCGTCAGTTTGAAAACAATTGAACGAACAGCAAGATAATAGTGAATATAGTCACGTTCTGTCTGTGATAATGCTTCGCTGCCGCAGCAGACGTCGTAGGCGGCTTTCATGCGTTTAACCAGTCCCATAAACCGACGTTCAACTTTCTGGGTACGCAGAACGAATTCCGCCGCGCGGTTGAGGCAGGATAATTGCGCTTGTGGCTCACCACTAAAATAATCCCGACTGTCAAATTCGTAAAAGACTTGCCCCAACAAATCGAGATGGTTTTTAACTTCTATTACCGATTGCTGAATATCTTCAAAGTTGGTGGCATCAATGCGGGAATACATTGCCAGTGCCTGGTTCATCTGACTCTTAATGCCGATGTAGTCCACCACTAACCCTTTACTTTTACCTTCCAGTTTACGGTTAACGCGAGAAATGGTCTGGATAAGATTATGTTTTTGTAAGGGTTTATCAATATAAATGGTATCCAGTTCCGGGACGTCGAAACCGGTCAGCCACATATCAACAACAATGGCAATTTTGAAATTCGATTTAGCGTTTTTGAACTGCTTATCCAGCTCTTTACGATATTCTTTTGTGCCCAGTAAATCATAAAGCGCCTCGTCGTCATCTTTACCGCGCGTCATGACCATCTTCACCATTTCAGAAGGCGGTAACTCTTTCTGCTCCTGTTCCGTCAGGACGACGCCATCGGGTGCTTGCTTCACTTCAAACCAGGCAGGGCGAATAGCTTTAAGCTGACGGTAGAAATCCCAGGCAATTTCACGGCTGGCACAAACAAACATGGCTTTGCCTTTTACGGTGGAGCCTTCGGCTACGCGTTTTTCATAATGTTTGGCAAAATCTTCCGCGAGGGCTTTTAATCGATCTTCATCACCCAGAACCGCATTCATGGTTGCGGTGGCTTTTTTGCTTTCGTCGATTTGCCACTCATTGGTGCCTGCGTTTGCGCACTCTTCGTAATACTTTTCGACTTCTTCCAGTTTGCTGGAGTCCAGGATCACTTTAGCTGCACGGCCTTCGTACACGATGCGTACAGTGATTTCATCCTGAACGGATTCGGTCATGGTGTAACTGTCGATCACCTCACCGAAGACATCGAGCGTCGCGTCAATCGGTGTGCCGGTAAAGCCAACATAGGTGGCATTTGGCAGTGAATCGTGCAGGTATTTCGCAAAGCCATAAGTTTTGCGCACTTTTCCGCTTTCTTTATCGACGATGACTTTCTGGTCGAGGTTAACCTGGCTGCGATGTGCTTCGTCCGAGATGCAAATGATATTGCTGCGTTCAGAAAGGAGTTCGGTGTCTTCGGTGAATTTATGGATCGTTGTCAGGAATACACCGCCACTATTGCGTCCCGCCAGTTGATTACGCAAATCTTCACGGCTGGTAACAGGAACGATGGTGTCGTCGCCAATGTAATTTTTGGCGTTGCACATTTGCGCAGAAAGCTGATCGTCCAGATCGGTGCGGTCGGTGATCAAAACAATGGTCGGGCTGGCAAACTCCACGCTCTTCATCAAAAGACGCGTTAAAAATTGCATGGTGTAACTTTTGCCACAGCCCGTTGCGCCAAAGTAGGTGCCGCCTTTACCGCTACCGAAAGGTTTACGCGCTTGCTTGATGCTGTAATAGAGTTTGCGAGCGGCATAGTACTGCGGATATCGGCAGCAAATTTTTACTTCGTGCTTGGCTTTATCCGGGAAGCAGATAAAGTTTTTAATCACGTCCAGCAGACGTACCGGATGAAACAGCCCCTGAATCATTGAGTGCAATGATGGAATTCCGTCCTGTTCACGGTTTTCATTACCGGTGACTTTGCGCCATGAGTAAAAATATTCATAGGGCGCAAACAGGTTGCCCATCCGGTTATTTACGCCATCGCTAATAATGCAGAGCGCGTTGTAGATAAACAGTTGCGGAATATCCCGGCGATAGCGTTTACAGAGCTGTTTCCAGGCATCGCCAATACTGGCTTCCTGCTCGCGCACCGCACTTTTAAATTCAAAGACGACCAGTGGCAGACCGTTGATATAGAGAATGCCGTCAGGAATACGAGTCTGATTATCTTTGCCGGAGATTTTAAGCTGGTTAACAATCTTAATCCGGTTAAGCGGCGGATTAATATAGGAGGGCGGGAGTTCCGCCGCCTGTTGCAACGGGACATCTTCGGCGTCAAATATCTGGCGCAGTGCGGCAGGTAGATGCCGGGTGTCGAGCAATTCAATATAGAGATCTTTTTGTTGCCGATCGTCGCGTTTGAACAGAAAACCATTTGCCAGCCAGCGACAAAATGTTTTGTTGCTTTCATAAAGATCGGAGGCCGGAAGCGTGGTGAACTGTTTGATCAGTCGCTGAATCTCTTCTTCAGTAATGCCATCAGGCTGGTAGCGTGCTGCTAAATAATGACGGAGATCGTCTTCGATGATGACTTGATCGAGACTCGAACGTGGGACATTATCGCCGATCAGGTGTTGATACCCCTGATCTTGTAACAGTTCAATGATCGCTTGTTCTAATTTTGCTTCACTGAAAGAGAGACTCATATCGCGCTCCAACCCTGGCTTTTCTGGTAAGCATTCCCGTATCAGTAGAAAACCTTACCAGAAAGCCCCTGATTTTACAGGGGCAAAATGCGTTATGCAGCTTCTGTATCGGTGCTGAGATCGGGAAGATCTTCCAGGGATAGCTCGCCGGAGATGAGTTTCGGGAGCAGGGTGTCGCGGAGGGCTGTTAAGTTACATATGTTTCCATTATTAAATTTTATCTTTTGAAATATTATATCTGTTGATTTTTTATATTTTTCTAATATGTCTCCATCAGGAACAAGAACTGGAATTTTTCTTATTATTTTAGAGTTTATTGCTGTAGCAATAGAAGATGTACTTCCTAAAGAATTATAATCAAAACTTTTTTAGATATGAATATAAATATTCTTTGTTAACGTCATGCTTCATATTATAAAAATGAGCAATTGCTTCATTGGTAGTTAATATGTTTTCGGCTATCGCTATTCTACCGATTGTCAACTTGAAACTTAATAATACAGCATCTTTAGGGACAATTTTTACATTATAACTATTAACTGCGTCAGAAGTTAAATACTCACTACTATCTTTAATGAATACACTACAATTTCCTAGATCCTTAATCGAGACCCATGCATAGTTACTGTCTTTTTTGTCGCAAAAACATTCTTTTTGAGTACGAGGCGGCGTTTTTTCCTATGGAGATCGTTGCTATTTCTTCTGCATTTTTATAATGCCAGCCCTTTGGCACCCAACCCAACTCCGTTTCTTCAAATTCACTTGGGAAAAGCGAGCGGATATCCGCCGAAAGTGGTTTGAAATCTACACTATTACGTACTTTTTTACGCAATTCGACGCGAGTTTGCAGGGCTTCCGGGATGGGGTTTCCCGCATCCAGAGCGTTATCAATCACTGGATCAAAATCCACAAACCAGGATTTGAAAAGGGTTTGGGACATTTGTTCCAAGGTTTGGTTGATCCCAGTATTTATTGCTATTTTTTTGTCAATCACTAATAAATTAGAAACAATTGTCCGTTGAATAGTGATTTTTGGTAAAGGTATTTTTAATGCTTTAATATTAGGTATTCTGATATTGCTTACGGTTGTTCCAGTACCTTCATTCCAGCTAATTTGATGTTGAATATATGAACTCTGCATTACATATAGTAGATATTCTGGGATGACTTGAGATTTATCCGCACGTATTAATACCATTCTTTGTCCCAGGCAGCATTTTATCCCTTTTGGAATTATACATACTTCACCCATTGGCGCTTCTCTGGTTAGAACTATATCTTCTTCAGAGGGAATGGCTCTCTTGATACGTTCTAGATAACCTTCTTCTGTTGTAAAACTAGGGGTTGCTAAATCTAAAGCACCATTGCGGATATTATTACTTCTGAGAACAATAACTCCTGAGTCTGTCCATTCTGGCGTTGAATGAGGACAATCAACAATTAAAGTCGTAATTTCATCCAAACGGAATTCTGGCCACTTATTCCCCATAACCCAGCGCCTCCAAATTCTTGCGAATCGCACGATCCAGTTCTTCCGCCTGCTTCATCTGCTCAAACAACGTCTTCGACAATTCACGCATTTTCGTCTCAAATGCCACGCCGTCCTCTTCCTGCTCGGCTGCACCCACATAGCGGCCCGGTGTCAGTACGTAGTCGTTATCTTTAATATCTTGCAGGGTCGCAACTTTGCAAAAGCCTGCCTGGTCTTCATATTTTTCCAGCTTGCTGTCACCACGCGCAATCCGTGCAGCCAGTTCTTCCGGCGTGCTGCGCCAGGCATGATAGGTATCGGCGATGGTGGCAATATCTTCCGTCGTTAACTCTTTAGTTGTGCGGCTAATCATGGTGCCGAGGTTACGCGCATCAATAAACAGCGTCTCGCCCTGACGATCACGATAACCTTTGGCCGGATCGGCAGCCTTCGATTTGGTCATAAACCATAAACACACCGGGATCTGCGTGGTGTAAAACAACTGTCCAGGTAGGGCGATCATGCAGTCAATCAGATCATTTTCGATCATCTGTGCACGGATCTCGCCTTCACCGCTGGTGTTAGAACTCATCGAACCGTTTGCCAGCACAAAACCTGCTGTGCCGTTAGCCGACAGCTTGGAGAGCATATGCAAAATCCAGCCGTAGTTGGCGTTACCGGTTGGCGGCATACGATAACCGGCAAAACGTGGGTCTTTGGTTAATTCGGCTTCATTACGCCAGTCTTTCAGGTTGAACGGCGGGTTTGCCAGAATGTAGTCGGCTTTCAGATCCGGGTGCTGGTCGCTAAAGAAAGTGTCTGCCGGGCGTTCGCCGAGGTTAGCTGAAAGACCGCGAATGGCGAGGTTCATTTTTGCCAGTTTATACGTCGTGGCTGTCAGTTCCTGACCATACAGCGCGATATCACGGCTTTTACCCTGATGGCTCTCGACAAACTTCACCGACTGCACGAACATCCCTGCCGAGCCGCAGCACGGGTCATAAATTTTGCCCTGGAAGGGTTCGAGCATTTCAGTTAACAGCGTAACCACACATTTGGGCGTGTAGAACTCACCACCGCCTTTGCCTTCGGTAGCGGCAAACTTACCGAGGAAGTATTCGTAAACGCGTCCGACCAGGTCTTCTTTCGATAATGTTTCAACGTCAGTTTCGTGTGCCAGCGTTTCGATGTTGTCGATGGTATCAATGAGTGACGCCAGTTTTTTGGTTTCCAGATTCTGACGGCTGAAGTAGTTATCTGGCAGCGCGCCTTTCAGGGTTGGGTTACGTTTCTCTATGGTCGAGAGGGCGGTGTCAATACGGACCGCAATATCGTCCTGTTTGGCATTTTGTTTGATAAACGACCAGCGCGCCTCTTCCGGCAGGTAGAAAATGTTGTCCTGCTGGTAGAACACTTCCATCTCAAGGAAGTCAGCTTGCCCATCGGCAATCATTTTTTTGCGGCGTGCTTCAAACTTATCGCTGATGAATTTCAGGAACACGAGGCTTAACACCACGTGCTTGTATTCGGAGGACTCAACGCTACCGCGAAGTTGGTTTGCGGTATCCCATAATGTTTCTTCAAAGCCTTTCTTTGCTTTGGCTTTTTTAGTTGGTGCTTTGGCCATGATGAACTCTGTTCAGATAAATTGGGTCGCTATTGTAATGGTAGAGACGGCAGATTTCGCCCTTTAATCCATCTCCAGCTCATCAAACAACTGCAAATCTACATCCAGCAATTCCACTGCATTGCTGCGGCGAATGCCGACGTTATTTTCGATTAACAGTTCCAGTAAGCGATCGCCGTCGATAAGCGTAATGGGCGCTGCCCCCGGAAAGAGCGCCGCTTCTGCACATTTCGCCGCAAATTTCCCGGTGGTGATGAGCGTACCGCGAATGGCTTTGTGGTAAGGCAACGCCCCGCGCAACTGGTCGATATACGGGCGAGTGATAGTGTTCTGCATTCTTTTGACCTGCACCACTTCTGTAATGGTGGTGATGCCGACCTGCACCTGACCAATCACGTCCACGCCTTTATCGCCTGAGGCTTTGGTCACTTCGACCTGCTCGTAGCCCATTGCTTCCAGTAATTGACCGACCAGTTGCTCAAACTTGTACGGGTTCATCGTGCTGATTTGTTCGCGCAGCAGCTCTTTTTGCTGCTCGTTGTAGCGTTTCACCGCTTCCAGCAGCTCTTTACGTGGATCGCTTTTTCGTGCCGGCAACGCTTTTCCAAGCCAGGCGCGCCCGGTATCGGTGATGCGATAGCTCATGCCTTCACGGTTAACCATGTCACGGTCGATAAGGTTATAGAGACGGGAGTAGAGCGTACTTTTCACTGAACTTGCAGACGCGAATTTCGAATGCTGATGCAAAAAGGCCTGCCATTCCGGCAATAAATCGGCGCGGCGCGACATTTCGCGGCCAGCTAATAGTTCAAGAAGTTGCAGAATGCCTTCCTGATCGTCCAGTGAACGCAGCGTTTTTTCGTCATCTTGCAGGAATTTTTGCCCGCGCGAGGTGGGCTGCCAGGTATCGTCTGGCGTGCTTTCCATCAGCTCAAACTGGGGATAGTTGAGGAATAAGTAGCAGCCGTAGCTGTGGCGCGGGTTCAATATGTGATTATCGGTATCCCAAATACGACGGGCGATGTCGGCATCTTCACCCGTTAAGCGTTCGCTGATCCACAGGTCAGGTTCCGACCAGTCAACGGGTTTTTGCGGCGTTCCGGTTTGCTCGTGAATGGCAGTAATCATATTGCGCACCGCTTTCAGGGAATAGCCTGATACGGCTTTCATCATAGCCTTAACTTGCGCATAGGTAGGAAAAAGCGGAGTAATAACTTTGTAGTTTTTCACGGTAATCCCTTAACGACAGCGAGGTGCTTAGTGTGCCATGTCAGGCGAGAAATTCTATTGGATGAATCAAGTCCAACTCACACATTGTCAATTTCATGGTTGATTATTCGAAACGTGATGCTATTTCCAACATCAACGCTATAATTGCAGAATAATTGTACATACATTTTTGTATATACAATTAGGGATGGCAACTATGCCAATGGAGTTTGAATGGGATGCAAACAAGGCCAAAGGTAATCGGGTGAAACATGGCATCTGCTTTGAAGATGCGGTGTTAGTGTTTGATGATTCACAACGAACGGAATCGCTATGAGCATGGTTAAACATAAACGAGGGACCTCCTCTACACTCGATGTGCAGCATGAGGCCGAACTGAAGGCGCTGGCGAATAAATCCGACGAAGATATTGATTATAGTGATATCCCACCTTCCAGCGATGAGCAATGGTCTAACGCAGAACGCGGTAAGTTTTATCGGCCATTGAAAACTCAGGCTTCGGTGCGTATTGATGCTGATGTGATGGAATGGCTGAAGCGACCTGGCAAAGGCTATCAAACTCGCCTGAACGCAATTTTACGTGAAGCGATGCTGCGCGATCAGAACAAAAATAATTCAGGCCGCCACATGGCGGCCATCATCCAAAATTACTTCCTCAACCCCGCAAACGCCGCCCGAATCTCTTCCTCCGGCAGCTGAATCCCGATAAACACCATCGTGCTATGCGGTTTTTCATCGCCCCACGGGCGGTCCCAGTCGGCGCTGTAGAGGCGCTGGACGCCCTGGAACAGCAGGCGGTTAGGTTCGCCGTCAATCCACAGCATTCCTTTGTAACGCAGCAGTTTATCCGCCGATTCCAGCAGCAGGTTTTCCATCACCCGGGAAACTTCGCTGATATCTACCGGGTAATCCAGTTCCACCACAATCGACGAAATATCGTTTTGTTTATCCGCGATAAAGTGGAAACGCGGTTTGGTGCTGACGACGTTTTCTTCCAGCATAAAACCGTTGGTGTTGAACAACAGGCCCAGGTCGATGTCGCCGTGGGTGACGGTGTAGACCGGTGCACGGGCGTGATGCGTGCCAGACGTTCACGCAGTTTTTCTGCTTCGCCTGCGACGTCGGTTTTAGTCAGCAGAATACGGTCGGCGTAGCCAACCTGGGACTGGGCGATGGTGAACTGGTTCATCTGTTCATCGGCATGTACCGCATCCACCAGCGCAATCACGCCATCCAGCAGGTAACGCTGGCATAAAATCTCATGGGAGAAAAAGGTCTGAATAATCGGGCCGGGATCGGCCATGCCGGTGCATTCAATCACCAGACGGTCGAACTGAATATTGCCCTTGTCGAGATTATCCAGCAGGTCGAGTAGGGCGTCTTCCAGCTCGTTGGAGCGCGAACAGCAGATGCAGCCGTTGGTCAGCGTTTTGATCTGCGTGGCGCGGTCGCCAATCAGTTGATCATCAACGGAGACTTCGCCGAATTCGTTTTCAATCACGGCAATCTTGTAGCCGTGTTGTTCGTTAAGAATATGGCGCAGCAGGGTGGTTTTGCCCGCGCCTAAAAAACCGGTGAGTAGGGTAACTGCAATCGGGTTCATGCTCTCTCCATTAACAACAGCGCATACCGCCTTTACCATCGCCGCCGTAGCGCGCGTTCTGGCGTTCGCGGAAGAATTCTTCATAGCTCATGTACGGCTTGTCGGGATGGTTGGTCTTCATATGCTCGACGTAGTTGTCGTAGTCTGGAATGCCAATCAACATCTTCGCCGCCTGGCCGAGATATTTTTTTGCCTGTCCTAAGTTACCAAACATTTTGCCTTCCAGATATGCGTAAAGCCCGGAAGGTCCGGGCTGGGGATTTGCCGGATGCGGCGTAAACGCCTTATCCGGCCTACGATAGACACTTTGTAGGCCGGATACGCGCAGCGCATCCGGCAACCGATTAGTGGTGCGAAGAGATCTTCACGCCGCCTTCCGGGATTGGAACGTACGGAGTTTCTTTGTCAGTACGTTTGTCGCTGTTACGCACCTTCAGCCAGGTTTTGAAACCGTAGAAGATGATGCTGTACACCACAATCAGGAACAGAATACTCAGACCTGCGTTGGTGTAGTTGTTCACAACGATGTGGTTCATGTTGGCAATCTGCTGCGCCGTCAGGTCAGTACCGTTAGCAATCTTCTCTTTGTACTGGCTTGCCATGTAGAAGAAGCCTTCCATCTGCGGGTTGGTGCTGAACAGTTTCAGGCCCAGCGCCCAGGTGGTGCAGATAAGCAGCCATACAGCCGGAACAACAGTTACCCAGATGTATTGGGTGCGCTTCATCTTAATCAGCACAACGGTGCCCAGTACCAGCGCTACGGCTGCCAGCATCTGGTTGGAAATACCGAACAGCGGCCACAGGCTCTTAACGCCGCCCAGCGGATCGACCACGCCCTGATACAGCAGGTAGCCCCACAGACCCACACAGCCCGCAGTACCGATGATACCGGCAACCAGAGAGTCGGTTTTTTCAGGAACGGGATGAAGTTACCCAACAGATCTTGCAGCATAAAGCGGCCAGAACGGGTACCGGCATCCAGCGCGGTCAGGATGAACAGTGCTTCGAACAGAATACCGAAGTGATACCAGAAGCCCATGTCAGCCATCGGCAGCACTTTGTGGAACACGTGAGCGATACCTACCGCCAGCGTCGGCGCACCACCTGCACGGTTCAGGACAGAAGGCTCACCAATGTCTTTCGCGGTTTGCAGGATCTGCTCTGGCGAAATCACGAAGCCCCAGGAGCTGACGGTCGCCGCCGCGTGTGCGGTAACGTCTTTCAGCTGTGCCATGATGATCGGCGCGTTCTCGCCACCCATTTCATGCAGGTTAGGCATGGTGATGCCAAGGCCAGCAGGCGGGGTGTTCATCGCGAAGTAAAGACCCGGTTCGATGATAGACGCAGCAACCAGCGCCATAATCGCCACGAAGGACTCCATCAGCATTGCGCCGTAACCAATGAAACGCGCGTCGGTTTCGTTAGCCAGCAGTTTCGGCGTCGTACCGGAAGAGATCAGCGCGTGGAAGCCAGATACCGCACCACAGGCGATGGTGATGAACAGGAACGGGAATAGAGCGCCTTTCCACAGCGGGCCAGTACCGTCAATGTACTGGGTCATCGCAGGCATTTTCAGTTCCGGGTTCAGCACCACGATACCCAGCGCCAGGCCGACGATAACGCCGATTTTCAGGAAAGTTGCCAGATAGTCGCGCGGTGCGAGGATCAGCCACACCGGCAGCAGTGCGGAAACAAACGCATAGCCAACCAGCGCGAAGGTAATGGTGGTGTCTTTAAAGGTCAGTGCCGGACCCCAGTACGGGTCGTGAGCAATCACGCCACCGAAGTAGATAGAGGCAACCAGCAGCACGATACCAATAACAGAGACTTCACCCACACGCCCCGGACGAATAAAGCGCATGTAGATACCCATAAACAGCGCAATTGGTACGGTTGAGCAAACGGTGAAGACACCCCACGGACTTTCGGCCAGGGCTTTAACCACAATCAGCGCCAGGACGGCGAGGATGATGATCATGATTAAGAAACAGCCAAACAGCGCGATAGTCCCCGGTACTGGTCCCATCTCTTCTTTGATCATCTCACCGAGAGATGCGCCGTTACGGCGAGAGGAGATAAACAGCACCATAAAGTCCTGTACCGCACCGGCCAGCACTACCCCCGCCAGCAGCCACAGCGTGCCAGGCAGGTAGCCCATCTGCGCGGCGAGCACCGGACCAACCAGCGGACCGGCACCGGCGATAGCGGCGAAGTGGTGACCAAACAACACGTAACGGTTGGTCGGAACGTAGTTCAGACCGTCGTTGTTAATAACCGCAGGCGTCGCGCGCGTGGGGTCGAGTTTCATCACCTTCTGGGCGATGTACAGACTGTAGTAGCGATACGCCACCAGATACACCGACACAGAGGCGACCACGATCCACAGGGCGCTGACGTGCTCCCCCCGACGTAATGCAACTACCGCGAGGCAGAATGCACCGATGATTCCGAGAATCACCCAGGGTATGTGCTTGAATAGTTTTTTCGTATCCATAGTAAAACCTGGCATTTTACTCGTCGTCTTTTGGCTTACAGGTGCGGCAGCTGCGTTCGTTCACCTCTGTCACTTTACTTTTGTAAGTGACAGGGGATTCACTCACTTGCTGCCTTCCTGCAAACCAAAATCCATAGAGTAATTTGTTAATCATAGGCCGAAGCCGTTCTAGGTTTGCGTTGCGTTTGAGGAGGTAAATTGACCGCTATCCTGCAGTGATGTTGCCAGAGTTACGCGCGCGTAAAGTAAGGTAAATAACTGAGTGGTTATATTAGGGACGTAAGCGGTCAGGAATGGCGGTGAGCGGTTGGGCAAGAATTATTCATTAGGCTAATATGTGATTGAGATCACGAATTTTTTTTTGCCTGGATAGATTTCTCGTTTGCGCCTCAATAATTGCCAGATGCGCCATGCTTATCTGGCCTGGATAGATTCTGCAATGTATTGAATTTGTAGGAATTACCAGACCGGATAAGCCATTAACATCAAATCCTTATCAGGGATTTAATGTGGTGAAGGTGGCTGGTGCGCCAGGGCAATTAACGTTTCGCAGCGAGAGGGGGAAAGGGGTTCTCGCGGTTGCGGTAATGGCCAGCCGTATAACCATCGAGCGGTAGCGGCGCAGGTTCTCCCCTGACAGGCTCCCATGCCGCAGCGGGTCGTTAATTTGGCCTGCAGCCAGCTTTGTGCTTGCTCTACATCGCTACAGCGAATGTCTTCGCAGCGGCAAAGCAGCGTTTCTGGTGTCGCAACGCGCTTGAGACTTTCGGGCAGGGCAAAGGTTTTATGAAGTGCAAGGGCGAAGCGCTGCCACCCGGCACGTTTTTGTTGCAGAAACCTGGTTTCATGGGCGCGATCGGCCGCACAAAGCCCGGCTATCTCACCTTCTATCAGCGCCAGTTCACTGCCACCAAATCCAGTACATTCACCGGCTGCATAGATGTTTTTAACCGAGGTTCGCTGAAGTTCATCCACCTGCACGGCATCATTGCTGATGACACAACTGAAGAACAACCCTGGTTCAAGATTAGGCACCAGACCATAGCCAATAGCCAATTTGTCGCATGGCAGTGTGATTTCCCTACCATTGTGTCGGAGGGTGACAGCACGCAATGTGGCGTCGCCGTGAGCAGCGATAACCTGGCTTGCACTGAGATAACGACGAGGAAATAGTGTCGCCAGTTGGCGCAGCTTACCCGGCCAACGCCATAGCCCGAGGCCAAAGCGCAATAGCGCTGCGCGTGGGGCTTGTTCCACAATCGCCACCACTTCGCCTCCGGCACGGCGAACGGTGTCAGCAACGGCCAGTAATAGTGGCCCGCTTCCGGCAATAACCACTTTTTTGATTCGCCATGTGCAGCCCCTGTTTCACTTGTGCCTGTAACCCACCCGCGCCACTGACACCGGGCAGCGTCCAGCCTGGAAACGGTAATGCAAGTTCACGTGCACCGCAGCAGAGAATCAGCTTATTCCAGCTTACTGTGCCGTAGTCTTCTGCGGTTTCGAACAGTACACAATTTTCGCTGCGGCGAGCGATTAACCTCGCTCCGTTGAGCACACGAATCCGCGATTCGTTGGCGACGGCATCACGGTAATGGCGGGCCAGTGGAGGAAGCTGACTTTGTGGGCCATCGCGCCAGATTTGACCGCCAGGAAGCGGATTATCATCAAGGATGATGACCTGCTTATCGCACTTTGCTGCGGCCAGGGCAGCTGATAGCCCCGCCGGACCTGCACCGAGAATTAAAATGTCACACTGTAAGGTCTGCATATCCGCTCCTTTCAATCTGCATGTCTGGCTGGCAAAGGGTCTGACAACCTGGTACCCGACGACCATTAACGCTCACCCGACACTCCTGGCAAACGCCCATGCCGCAGAAGGGTGTACGTGGTTGCCCGCTCACCGAAAGGCGCGTAATGGGGTTATCGGTTAAGGCCAGTGCCGCCGCTACGCTAATACCCGTCGGGACAAACCAGGGCTGTCCGGCAATAAAAATTCGAATAGTGCCACTCATGCGCTGGCCTCCAGGGAGATAAGTCTGGCGGGTAGCCAGGGGGAAGGAGATACGAGGCTACGTTCACCCAGCAACTGTGCGGCTAACAGCGACGCGCTGGCGGGGGCAGTGGTCACGCCAAGCCCTTCATGACCAAGAGCCAGCCAGACGCCAGCACGGGAAGGATGCGGGCCGAGAAGGGGATTACCATCCTGCGAGGCGGCGCGAAAACCGCTCCAGCAACGAATAATATTGAGCGTTGCCAGAGACGGCAGAAAGTGTTGCGCTCTGGACAGCATCGCGGCCAGGAGTGGAAGGTCCAGTTCGCGATCCTGGTTATCGAACTGACGCGAAGAGCCAATCAGCAGTTGGCCGGTGGGACGAGGCTGCACATTAAAGGCCACTGACGTGCCGCCGCCGTGAGCACTGGCGCCGTAGCCAAGTTCAACCAGTTGGTGATTGACCAGTGGACCATAGCGATCAGTAATCGCCAGTTGGCCTTTCTTCGCGCGCAGCCATGGCTCCCCCAGTAACGTATTGGCTCCCAGACCACTGGCGATGACGATCGCGTCGGCGCGTACCTGGCGACCGCTCTGTAATGTCACTGTTGGTTCTTCCAGACGAATGGCGGGATCAACCAGATGTGTCAGCTTATCGCCCGCATTGGCAATAAACCAACGGGCAACGTTTGGGGCATAGACGATGCCATCGCCCGGCACCCATAACCCGCCGGATAACCCCGGGCGTAGCATAACTTCTCGCTCAGCCAATTGTGCGGCGCTTTGCATTTCGCTGTTTACTTTCTGCGATGCCAGACGTCGCTGCTTCTCTCGGGCAATTTCCAGTTCTTCTGGTGTTTCCGCCAGCCACAATGTGCCACAGCCGCGCCAGGCACAGCTTTCCGGTAACTGAGGCGTCAACGTGCGCCACAGTTCCAGCGACCAGGCAGAGAGCGTCAGTTCTGCGGGATCATCATCCATACAGACCAGATGCCCCATTCCCTGCAGCTGTAGCTCCGGCTCGGCCGTCGTCAATTAACGTGACTCTCACCCCACGTTTTGCCAGTTGCCATGCGCAGGCGGCCCCGATGATGCCTGCGCCGATGACAATGACCTCCGTGCTGTTCACAGGCTAATCCCCCAGCAGAAGGGATCGTCCGGATTAAGGAGCAGGCGATTGTCGCCGCATACCCAGGCTTCTCCACGAATGGTGGGGATAATCTTCTCGCCATGGCGGGTATAGTGAGCCGTAAACTGGCTACCAATAATACTGGCCTGGCGCCAGATATCGCCGGGGGCGAGTTTTCCGTCCTCTGCCAGACAGGCCAACTTGGCGCTGGTACCTGTGCCACAGGGAGAACGATCCCACGCTTTGCCTGGGCAAAGGACGAAGCTACGGCTATCCGCCTGATCGTCATCGGCAAAAAGTTCGATATGATCGATAATGCCACCATTTTCACCGACGATCCCCGCATTATCGAGTCCTTCCCGTACCGCCCAGGCGTATTCAGTTAACTGCGGGATCTGTTCCGGCACAATATCAAATGGATGATCATTAATAAGAAAAAACCAGTTGCCACCCCAGGCGATATCACCTGTAACTGTACCCACCGCCGTTTCCACACTTACCTGCTTTTGCCAGCGCCAGGCCGGAACGTTTTCAACTGACACACTGCCATCGTCATGCAATGTGGCGTTTACATCTCCAACAGGGGTTTCAATGCGGTGAACGCCTGGTTTAATACGACCTAACCAGGCCAGTGAAGCAATAAGCCCGATAGTGCCGTGCCCACACATATTCAGGTATCCGGCATTATTGAAAAAGATGACACCCGCCGTGGCATCAGGGGAAACCGGCTCACACAGTAGCGCGCCGACCAGCACGTCGTTGCCGCGTGGCTCAAGAATTATGGCTTTGCGCCAACTGTCAAATTCCCGGGCAAAACGTTCGCGCCGTTCGGCCATGCTGCCGCTACCGAGATCGGGAAAGCCATCAATAATCAACCGGGTCGGCTCGCCTCCGGTATGGGAGTCGATAGCCCTGAGTTCAGTGATTTGGTGAGGAACATGCATGCTCTGGCTCCATGTGGTTAACGAAATGTTTCTAAATGCTGGCGTAATTGCAACTTTATCGCTTGAAGGGTTTCTGCAAGGGAAATGACGAAATCAGCACAGTGAATTATTTCGAGACACCAGGAGTGGTCATATTTTTTTAATATTAATCATCTTGTTAGTGATGTGTTAGACCAAGAACAAGCGTTCGTCAGTAGTGAGAGCAACGGAAAGTGGAAATACACGGAAGGATCGCAAAATGCGCTTTCAGTACTTGTCATGTTAACTAAAGGTTAATAAACATTCATCCTCAATCGCCATGAGGAACAGCTATGTCCAGCATATGTCATCAGACTATTGAGTTTTCCCCTTGTGAAGAAACTGCGCTGGCCGTTGATGAACTTAGTCAAATTTGCGAGGGGCTGGCGCGGCAGCGTCCACAAAATATTCAGGCATTGTTAAATGCACTGGCGCTGATTGCGCCACTTCTCAACGCCATTCCTAATGTGGTGTTTTTTATTAAGGATGTGCAGGCCCGTTATCTGTTAGTCAATATGACATTGGCGCGACGCTGCGGGTTTAAAAACGTGACATCGCTACTGGGGAAGACATCGGCAGATGTTTTCCCTTCTGCGCTGGGACGAGGATATACCGAACAGGATCTGCGTGTGCTACGCGAAGGGGTTGCGTTACGTGATCAACTGGAGATGCATCTCTATAACGGGCGCGAACGCGGCTGGTGCCTGACGCAGAAACTGGCACTGCGCGATATGCAGGGGCGTGTGATCGGAATGGCGGGGAGTCTCACATGATCTCCAGGAAGCACATGCGCGTCATCCTGCCTGGCAACGTCTGGCGATCATCGATGAGCACATTCGCAATCACTACCACCGCGCGATCTCTATGGAAGAGTTGACTGAAATGAGCGGAATGTCTGTGGCGCAAATTGAACGCTACTGTAAGCGGATTTTTCACCTGACTCCTCGCCAGATGATCCACAAAGTTCGACTGGAAAAGGCCACGGAGTTGCTTGCCGGAACTACGCCGATTACCGATATCGCTTTGCAGTGCGGTTATACCGACCACAGTGCGTTCAGCCGTCAATTTAAGGCGATGACAGGCTCAACACCGCGTGATTTTCGGATGACGTTGGTCGGGTAGCACGACAAATCGCAACCGGGCATTGTGCTAATTTCGTCATCCTGGGGAAAGAAAATCGACAAGCCGCCAGCGCAAGGAGAGGTCAATCTGTTAATGAGAATTCACTTTTAATTCACATTAACGCAACATGTTGACAATAAGGAAACCAAAGATGAGCAATAAAGCGATTAACTGGAGTGGCGTTTTTCCGGCGGTTAGCACTCAGTTCCGTAGTGATTACTCACTTGATTTGGATGCCACCCATGCGGTGATGAAAAACCTGGTTAAAGACGGGGTTTCTGGCCTGGTAGTGTGCGGTAGCGTAGGAGAAAACACGTCACTTACCACTCAGGAAAAACTGCAAATCATCGAAGTCGCGAAAGATGCTGCTGGCGGAAAAATTCCGGTGATTGCCGGGGTTGCTGAGTTCACCACCGCCTTTGCCCGGACGATGGCAAAAGAGGCCGAGAAGGTCGGTGTTGATGGCGTTATGGTGATGCCTGCTTTGGTTTACTCGTCTAAGCCTCATGAAACTGCAGCGCACTTCCGCAGTGTGGCAATGGCGACCGACCTGCCGATCATGGTCTATAACAACCCACCGATTTATAAAAACGATGTCACCCCTGATATCCTGGAAACACTCGCTGATTGCGAAAATATTGTCTGCTTTAAAGATTCCTCTGGTGATACTCGTCGCTTTATCGATCTTCGCAATGCGGTAGGAGATCGCTTTGTGCTGTTTGCAGGGCTGGATGATGTCGTGGTTGAGAGCATTGCGGTGGGCGCTGAAGGCTGGATTTCCGGGATGTCAAACGCCTTCCCACGCGAAGGTGAGACGTTGTTCCGTTTAGCAAAACAACAGCGTTTTGACGAGGCTATGGCGCTCTATCGCTGGTTTATGCCGCTGCTGCATCTCGATGCGCGCCCTGACCTGGTGCAGTGTATCAAGCTGTGCGAAGCCCTGTTGGGGCGTGGCAGTGAGGTTACTCGCCCGCCGCGTCTGGCGCTGGAAGGTGAAACGCGTGCCCAGGTTGTGGCGATAGTTGAGAAAGCGCTGGCGACTCGCCCTGCGCTGCCGGACGTGGGCCTTTGAGGTGGGGAGAGACTATGACTGAAACTTTCCCTTTCACCGGGCAACAGTTCATCGCCGGGCAACGTGTTGCCAGCGGTGAACCGTCTCTGGTCAGCCTGCGAGCGCAGGATGGCGAACCTACCGGGCAACGTTTTTACCCGGCCTCCGTGGAGGAGGCCGCGCAGGCGGCTATTGCGGCGCAACAGGCTTTTGTGCGCTATTCACAGACCAGTGCCGGGCAACGTGCCGATTTTTTAGAAACCATCGCCGATGAACTTGATGCGGCAGGCGACGAACTGTTCGCTACGGCACATCAGGAGACGGCGTTACCCCTGGCGCGTTTACAGGGAGAGCGGGCAAGAACCAGCGGGCAGATGCGCATGTTTGCCGGGTTATTACGTCGGGGCGATCTGTTTGAGGTAAGAATTGATACTGCGTTGCCGGAGCGTCAGCCTTTGCCTCGACCGGATTTGCGCCAGTATAAAACGGCTCTCGGGCCGGTGGCGGTATTTGGTGCCAGCAACTTTCCACTCGCTTTTTCTACCGCCGGTGGTGATACAGCTGCGGCACTGGCTGCAGGATGCCCGGTAGTCGTAAAAGCGCATCCTGGGCATATGGCAACGGCAGAAATTATCGCATCAGCGATCGCTCGTGCCGTGACTAAATGCGCTATGCCCGCAGGCGTATTCAATATGATTTTCGGTACTGATATCGGTGCTGAACTGGTGAAACATCCCGCAATTCAGGCGGTGGGTTTTACCGGCTCATTACGTGGTGGCATGGCGCTCTTTCGTTTGGCCCAACAGCGTCCACAGCCGATACCGGTTTTTGCCGAAATGTCGGCTCTCAATCCCTTTTTCATTCTGCCGCAGGCGCTATCAGTACGTGCCGATACGCTGGCCCGCGATTTAGTCGCGTCGTTCACGCAGGGATGTGGACAGTTCTGCACTAAACCAGGCCTGATTGTGTTGCTGAAGGGGGAGAACAACGCGGACTTTTTGCAGCAACTGGTTGAGAAAGTGAATGCCGCTTCACCGCAACTCATGCTAAATGCCTCCACGCTTGAGCACTATCGCCACAGCGTAGAGAAACTGGCAGGACATCCGACAATTCGGTGTTTGGCGGGGGATGATAATCATCAGACCGGACGTGCAGAAGCTCGTCTCTATCAGGCTCAGGTGGCAAGCGTACTTGAAAAAGATCCTCTGTTGCAGGAGGAAGTGTTCGGGCCGCTCGCGATTGTGGTTGAAGCCGCTGATGAAGCGGAGTTGTTGCAGGTGATTAACGCTCTGCAAGGGCAACTTACTGCCACACTTCAGGCGGATGAGGATGACCGGCAACTGGCTGGTCGTTTATTGCCGTTGTTGGCTGATAAAGCCGGACGCGTATTGTTCAACGGCTATCCCACCGGCGTTGAGGTTTGCGATGCCATGGTACACGGTGGTCCGTTCCCGGCAACCAGCGACGCGCGCGGCACGTCCGTAGGCACGCTGTCCATTACTCGTTTTCTGCGCCCGGTATGCCTGCAAAATGCACCCGCTGCGCTATTACCGCCTGCGTTGCAGGACAGTAATCCATTAAACCTGCTGCGCCTGGTTAACGGCCAGTGGACCCGGGAAGCCATTTCCTCCTTGTTGACTCATTGAAGGGCATCACTATGACAATTCCTTCTACCCAAAGCACGCAAACCGTCGTTGTTGAGTCGGGGAAGTTTAAAAAGCAGTTAACGCTCACCGACTTGACCTTTATTGGTCTGGGGGCGATTTTTGGTTCTGGCTGGCTGTTTGCTGCCAGCCATGTCGCATCGATCGCTGGCCCAGCCGGGATTGCTTCCTGGGTTATTGGCGGTTTTGCGGTGTTGCTACTGGGGATTATTTACTGCGAACTGGGGGCGGCGCTTCCCCGCGCGGGCGGTATTATTCGTTACCCGGTATTTTCGCACGGCGAATTGATGGGCTATCTGCTGGGCTTTATTACCCTGATTGCCTTCTCCAGCCTGATCTCCATTGAGATTGTAGCCGCACGGCAATATGCTGCCGCCTGGTTTCCGGCGCTGACGCAGACGGGGAGCAGTGACCCGACGCTGTTAGGCTGGGTGGTGCAGTTCTTACTGTTGTGCATCTTTTTTGCCCTGAACTACTACAGTGTCAAAACGTTCGCCCGCTCGAACAATTTTATTAGTGTGCTGAAGTTTCTGGTGCCGTTGCTGGTGGTAATAACGTTATTTGCCTTCTTCAAACCGGAGAATCTGCATATACAGGGTATGGCTCCATTTGGTATGTCAGGAGTGGAAGCGGCAATTAGCGCGGGTGGGATTATCTTCGCTTACCTTGGGCTGACACCGATTATCTCCGTTGCCAGCGAGGCGCAAAATCCGCAACGTACCATCCCATTTGCGCTGATCCTCTCGGTAATTCTCTCGACCATCATCTACGTTCTGCTGCAGGTGGCTTTTTTGGGCAGCATTCCTACTGAATCGCTAAGTGGGGGTTGGGCGGAGATCAGTAAGAACTATTCGCTGCCGTATCGTGATATCGCCATTACCCTTGGGATGGGCTGGCTGGCATTTATGGTGGTATGTGATGCTATTGTGTCTCCCAGCGGCACTGGCAATATTTACATGAATGCGACACCGCGCGTGATCTATGGCTGGGCGAAGGCGGGAACATTCTTTAAAACCTTTACTCATATCGATAAGGAGTCAGGTATTCCACGTCCGGCACTGTGGCTGACGTTTGGTTTATCTATCTTCTGGACGCTGCCGTTCCCGTCGTGGGAGCAATTGATTAGCGTGGTTTCTGCGGCTCTGGTACTGAGCTACGCCATCGCGCCAGTTACAGCTGCCGGGCTGCGTCGTAATGCACCAGATATGCCGCGCCCGTTCCGCGTTCGTGGTTTTGCGGTGCTCGGCCCACTCTCTTTTATGATTTCCGCGCTGATTGTTTTTTGGTCTGGTTGGGGAACGCTTTCCTGGCTGCTGGGGCTACAAATCGTAATGTTTGTGGTTTACGTGGTTTGTAAGTCGAAAGTGCCTGTTCAGCATGTCAGCCTGGCGCAGCAGATTAAATCTTCATTGTGGCTTATTGCCTTCTATGCCCTGATTATGCTGTTTTCCTGGTTGGGTAGTTTTGGCGGTAGCGGCATTATAGGTCACCCGTGGGATACTATCGTCGTCGCGCTGATGTCGTTGGGAATTTATTACTGGGGCGCATACACCTGTCTTCCTCGGGCGAACTTTAACGGGGATGAAGAAGAATAAAGGAGTAGAAAATGGATAGAGTAATCCTCTCATTATCAGAGGCTTACGCACTAGCCTATCATGCGCTCATCAGTAACGGATTTAGTGAGCAACATGCAGTGGTGATTGCAAACAACGTTACCGCCGGGGAGCGCGACGGCTGTGCCTCGCACGGTTTATGGCGACTGCTGGGGATTGTTGACACGCTGCGAAAAGGGAAAGTCTCTGCCGATGCTCTGCCGACAGTGGAATCTCAGGCTCCGGCAATCGTGAAGGCCGATGCCAAAGGTGGCTATTCGCTGTTGGCTTATCAGCAGGCACTGCCGTTACTGATCGAGAAAACGCGTCAGTGCGGGATTGCAGCACTGGCGATTAATCATTGTGTTCACTACTCCGCCTTATTTGCGGATGTTGAACCGCTGACTGAAGTCGGACTGGTGGCGCTGGCGACCACGCCAAGCCATGCCTGGGTTGCGCCGAAAGGGGGGCGCAAACCTCTTTTTGGTACTAACCCAATCGCGTTTGGTTGGCCGCGCGACAAACAGCCGCCATTTATTTTTGATATGGCGACCAGTGCGGCGGCACGCGGTGAGATTCAGTTACATCAGCGAGCCGGGAAATCACTTCCTGAAGGTTGGGGGATCGACAGCAATGGCAATGCCACCACCGATCCACAAGCTGTGCTGGACGGAGCCATGTTAACCTTCGGCGGTCATAAAGGTTCGGCACTGGCAGCGATGGTGGAGCTGATTGCGGGGCCACTGATTGGCGATATGACCAGTGCTGAGTCTCTTGCGTGGGATAACGGTGCAGGTGGTTTGCCGTATGGTGGAGAGTTGATCCTGGCACTCGATCCGCAGCGTTTTCTTGGTGAGGATGCCGGGAGGCATCTGGCAAGGGCGGAAACACTGTTTAGTCAGATGCAGGCACAGGGCGCGCGCCTGCCAGGAGAACGTCGCTACCAGGCACGATTGCGCAGTGAGCAACAGGGTGTAGAGATCAGCCAATCACTCTATGACGATATTCGATCCTTAAGTAGCTGATAGATACTAAAGGATATACATACAATTAATGGCGGGAAGGATCCCGCCATCTGCGCTATCAAAACAACGTATCCAGCTCTGCCAGTACGTTGTAGTCGTCATCAGTCAATAACAACGTTTTCCATTTGTCGAAGGTCAGGCACGGATGCGATGTACCAAACACCAGAATATCCCCCACCTGCACGTCGCTATTAGCTGACAGTTGCAACATACAGTGCTGATCCATAATGCCGACACTGCGAATAGCCTCAGGATTAAACGCCAGTGGCTTACCGTTGCGATAGTGGGCGACTGGTTGCGGCAGTCCGGCGTCGAAGGCGCAATCACGCTTACCAAAATTAACCACCGCACGATCGGCCTCCGGCACCGATTGCACCATGGCGACCAGTTCCAGTGCAGATGTGAGATCGCCTGCCAGATCGCAAGCCACTGGATCACGGGCGATCAATTGCTGTTGCGCGATGTCGTAGATCCCTGCGTCATGGGTGATGTAGCAGCCTGGGCGAATGACGATCCGGCAGTTATCAGGCTTTTCTGCCGCCAGCCAGATATTGCACACCACGTCATACCAGACCGTGCCTGCTCCGGTGAGAATAAACTCGCCATCAACCAGACTTGCCATATCACAAGCCAGTTGTGCGGCATTCCGTAGCAGCGCTTCTACCTGCGGTTGTGGATCGTCACCGTGTAAAACACCTTCATATAACTCAAGCCCCCGCAGACGTAATCCTGGTAACTGGGGCGCCTGCTTAGCCAGTGCCAGTGCGGCATCCGTTGAGCGGCAACCACAGCGCCCGCCGGGAACACCCAGTTCAATCATCACGTTCAGCGTCTGTTGCTGGCTGGCAAAAAAGGCAGACAAAGCGCGGGCGTCTCAATGCTGTCGATACAGCAGATAAAATCGACCGTCGGGTAATGCCGTTGCAACTGGGCAATCAACTGCATATTCGCCTTGCCGACCAACTGGTTAACCATCAGCACACGCTGAATACCGCTCGCCATTGCCGCACCAGCCTGCCACGCGCTACCGACACCTATTGCCCAGGCACCAGCCGCCTGCTGCGCCTGAAAAATCCACGGCGTCATGGTGGTTTTACCGTGCGGTGCCAGCGAAACGCCGCGCGCGTCAGCGTAACGCTGCATCCACGCAATGTTGTTCTCCAGCGCCTGCTTTTTAATGATCGCGGCAGGTAAACAAACATCTTCGGCAAGGATATTTGCGGGCATTTGCATCAGAGCAGATTTATGGGGAACCAGAGGTTCTGAGTGGTATTTCATAACATTTACCTTTTGAGTTTTTCACCGTATCGGATGCGAGTATCATTTGTAACTAAATGAAATATAAATATTTAGTTTATTTATCTTATGATTTATGAATAAAAGTATCAGAAAATCATCTGGGTTTTGCGTAGTTTTCCACTGTTTTTCATCCTTGTAAATGGTTAACTTATCACCATTGCAGAAATGGAGTGACGAACATGCAGGTTGACTGGTTATTCAAAAATGTGACGGTTATCGACGGCAGCGGCGGCCCTGAATTTCGCGGTGACGTGGCAATAACAGGCGATCGGATTGTCGATATTGCCCCTGCGCTTAACGTTACGGCGCAGCAGGTTATTGACGGTGAAGGACGGGTGCTGGCACCAGGGTTTATCGACGTTCATACCCATGACGATATCAACGTTATTCGTATCCCGGAATATCTGCCAAAAATCAGCCAGGGGATCACCACGGTGATTGTCGGCAACTGCGGGATCAGTGCAGCGTCGGCGAAAATGAAAGGCGAAGTCCCTGACCCGATGAATCTGTTGGGGGAAGCGGAGCACTTTATTTATCCCACCGTTGAAAGCTATGCCCAGGCAGTGGAAGCAGCCAGACCGTCACTGAACGTTGGCACGCTGATTGGTCATACGGCGCTGCGTAATAATCATATGGACGACCTGTTTCGCCCGGCGACGGCGGATGAAATTGCCGCTATGCGTGCCGACTTACGTCTGGCGTTGAGTCAGGGGGCGCTGGGGTTAAGTTCCGGACTGGCCTATGCCACGGCATTTCAGGCGACTACCGAAGAAGTCATGGCGCTGGCGGAAGAACTGGCAGGTGAGAAGGGAGTTTATACCACTCATCTGCGTTCTGAATTCGAACCGATTCTGGATGCGCTGGATGAGGCGTTTCGTATTGGGCGTCATGGCAAAGTGCCTGTTGTGGTTTCCCACCATAAATGCGCTGGGGCGAAAAACTGGGGGCGGACAAAAGAAACGTTGGCTTTTTTTGACCAAATGCGTCAACACCAGGAAATTGGCTGCGATGTCTACCCTTACTCGGCCAGCTCTTCAACGCTGGATCTCAAACAAGTCACCGACGAATTCGATATTGTGATCACCTGGTCACAAACACATCCGCAGCAGGCCGGGAAGACACTGGCACAAATCGCCATCGACTGGCAGATGAGTATGCTGGAGGCTGCAAAGCTGCTAATGCCTGCCGGGGCTATCTATTACAACATGGACGAGCGCGACGTCCGCCGAGTGTTGAGTTATCCGGTCAGTATGATTGGCTCTGACGGTCTGCCCAATGATCCCATGCCGCATCCGCGTTTATGGGGCGCTTTCCCTCGCGTGCTGGGTCACTATTGTCGTGATGAAGGCTTATTCCCGCTGACCACGGCTATCCACAAAATGACCGGGCTTTCTGCCAGCCGTTTTCGTCTGCCCCAGCGTGGGCTGGTGAAAGTCGGCTATTTTGCGGACCTGGTGTTGTTCGATCCGCAAACCATTCGTGATGTTGCCAGTTTTTCTGATCCCAAACGCCCGGCAGATGGCATTGAGGCGGTGATGGTGAACGGCGTTATGAGCTATGGTCGCGATAAACATATTACAGGCCGTGCGGGCCGTTTCCTGCGCCGCCAGACCTCACATTAAGGAGTGAATATGAGCATTAAACGTTACGGTACGGAAGGTGGAACAGGCACTGGCGGGCAGCATTTGCCGTTTGCCAGGGCGGTTGAGGCGGGCGGCTGGCTGTACGTCTCCGGGCAAACCCCCATGAAAAATGGTGAAGTGGTAGAAGGCGGTATCGTTGAACAGTCACGACTGGCGATCCAAAACTGTGTCGACATCATGACTGAAGCCGGTTATAGCCTGGCGGATGTGGTTCACGTGAAAGTGATCCTGACCGACGCCCGCTATTTCCAGTCATTTAATAAAGTATTCAGAGAATTTTTTGGCGAGAATCCGCCTGCACGTATTTGTTGTGTGGCTGATCTGGTTGTCGATTGTAAAGTCGAAGTCGATGTGACCTGTTATAACGCGACCCGCTAATAAATTTAAGAATTAAAAAAACAGACCGCAATTGAGTGCTGAATACATTCAGCACTCCGGGAACTCTTACATTAATTTCTCTCTACTGGCAGGATGTGAATTATGAACAGTCATATCTTTTTAGTCGGCTTTATTATTTATGCCATCGCCATGATTTGGCTTGGTTGGTTTGTTTCTCGTAATCAGAAAAGCGGAGAAGATTTTCTGCTGGGCGGGCGCTCGCTGCCGCTGTTTCTGACGCTGGGTTCAACCGTTGCCACGATGGTTGGCACGGGTTCCAGTATGGGCGCAGTGGGCTTTGGTTACAGCAATGGCTGGGCCGGAATGCTTTATGGCGTCGGTGGGGCCGTAGGTATATTGCTGGTGGCGTGGCTGTTTGCTCCGGTACGTAAATTACGTTTTATGACCATGAGTGAAGAACTCTCTTATTATACTGGCGGGAGTCATTTAATTAAAAATATTGTCGGCCTGATGATATTTATTGCTTCTATTGGCTGGCTGGGTGCGCATATTTTAGGTGGCAGTATGTATCTTGCCTGGGCAACAGGTATTGATCTTACTGTGGCAAAATTAATTATTGCCTTAGCTTTTGCGATTTACGTTATTATCGGCGGTTATTCGGCGGTAGTGTGGACAGACACCATTCAGGCCTTAATTCTGTTCTTTGGTTTTATTTTGATGGCTATTCTTGCCGTTGTTCACGTAGGCGGCTGGAGTGCGATTGAACAGGCGATGGACCCAAAAGCGATGAGCCTGTTTGCGATTGATAAAATGGGCGTGTTACCTGCGCTTTCGCTGGCGCTGGTTATTGGCGTTGGTGTACTGGCCACACCGTCTTATCGCCAGCGTATTTACTCGGGTAAAGATGTTCCCTCTGTACGCCGTTCGTTTGTTATTACTGGCGTGTTGTATCTGTTCTTCTCGATTCTGCCTGCCATTATCGGCATGGCGGCGTTCACCATGAACCCGAATCTGGAAAACAGTAACTATGCCTTCTTGTTCGCCACCAGTTTTCTGCCGCCATTGCTTGGCCTGGTGGTACTGATTGCCGGGCTTTCTGCCACCATGTCTTCTGCCAGCTCCGATGCCATCGCAGCGGTGGCGATTATGATGCGCGATGTCTACACCATGATTACCGGCAAAATGCCGCCGGAGAACAAGGCAATCACTTACTCACGCTGGATGCTGACCTTTGTTATTGGCCTGGCGCTGGTCTTTGCTCTGACCTCTAATGACATCATCAGCTACATTACCAAAATGATTTCGATGCTGATGTCCGGGCTGTTTATCTGCTCGATTCTCGGTCGCTTCTGGCTACGCTTTAACTGGCAGGGCGCACTGGCGGCGTTAGTGAGCGGTATGGTGATGTCAATTGTGGTGCTGATGAATGCCGACTGGCTGGCTTACTGGGGTAACCCGTGTATTCCGTCAGTGCTGGGAAGCCTGGTCGCTGGCGTACTGGTGACGCTGGTAACGCCAGCAAGCGAGATCAGCCGGGAAGAAGCTCTGGCTATTATCACCAATGAGCGTGAAAACCAGAGTATCGTGATCACCAAACCTGAAGAGGCATAACCAATAGTGCTAATCGCCAAGTGGCTGGCGGTTAGCGCCACCCCGGTGGCTGTCTAATGCCAGTTTTATCCGCCGCAGGCGATCTTTCGCCTGCGCTTTATTTGCCATAGCCAGCTCTGTTGCCAGCACATCGATCATCGCGAGCATGGCGTAACGGGAAGGCGTGGGCTTAAAAATGTAATCACTTTCCTGAACCAGCAACGGCAATACCAGATCCACCTGTTCTGCCAGTGGTGTTTGTGCAGGCGTAATGGCAATAACACGCGCGCCGTACTGACGGGCGATAGCAGCACTTTCGATGATTTCTGGCGTATAGCCGCCGAGTGAAAGAACTATCACCACATCCTGCGGCATCACGGCTGAGCACATCATTCTCATCATGAGAGCATCGTTCTGACTGACCACTGGCAATCCCAGACGGAACAGACGGTACTGGATCTCCTGCGAGCAGATGGTAGAACCGCCGCCCGTTCCCAATGCAAGAATTTGCCGTGCCTGACTTAACCAACTGACCGCCTGACTGATGGCGTTCATATCCAGTGAGCGACGATGCGTTTCCAGCACGCTGATAATTGATTCGTAGATCCCCTGAACGCCGTCAAGATCCGGTACATCGAGAATAAACCGCTGCCCGATAGCCAGTGACTGCGCCAGTTTGACTTTCAGTTCGCGGACATCTTTGCAACCCAATGCACGGGCAAAACGCGTCACCGACGCCTGGCTGGTTTGTGTTAACCGCGCCAGCTCGGCAATTGGCAGTTCCACGGCTGCGGAGACGTCATCAAGAATAAATTGTGCGATACGCTTTTCAGTGGCGGTTAACGCCATAAACCGTTCGGTAATGCAGGAGATGATATCGATGCTATAAGCCATGGGAGTATCACTGATTCAGTAAAAACTGGTACTTTGTACCATAAAAATTGCTCCAGAGTGTGACCCTCATAAAAAATGTAAGTACGCAGCGACAAAAAAACGCTCAACACCGCTCCAGATCATAAAGTTTTCTACCACCAGGCCGACAACCTGAGTATCAGGTCTGGAGGGAAGAGAAACCATGTTTAAACGTATTAAGATCGTGACCAGCTTATTGCTGGTTTTGGCCGTTTTTGGCCTTTTACAACTGACATCAGGCGGTTTGTTCTTTAATGCCTTAAAAAATGACAAAGAAAATTTCTCCGTTTTACAAACCATTCGTCAGCAGCAGTCCACGCTGAATGGCAGCTGGGTCGCGTTGTTGCAGACACGTAACACTCTCAACCGCGCGGGTATCCGCTACATGATGGATCAGAACAATATTGGCAGCGGTTCAACCGTCGCCGAGCTGATGCAGAGTGCCAGTATTTCGCTGAAGCAAGCGGAAAAAAACTGGGCGGACTACGAAGCGTTGCCGCGTGACCCGCGTCAGAGCACAGCCGCAGCGGCGGAAATCAAACGTAATTACGATATTTACCACAATGCGCTGGCGGAGCTGATCCAGCTGTTAGGCGCAGGCAAAATCAATGAGTTCTTTGATCAGCCAACTCAGGGATATCAGGACGGTTTCGAGAAGCTGTATATGGCTTATATGGAGCAAAACGATCGTCTCTACGATATTGCCGTCAGCGATAATAATGCTTCCTATAACCAGGCGATGTGGGTGCTGGTGGGCGTGTTGATCGTCGTATTAGCCGTCATTGTGTCCGTCTGGTTTGGTATTAAAGCCTCGCTGGTAGCACCAATGAATCGCCTGATCGAAAGCATTTGTCATATTGCTGGCGGGGATTTGGTAAAACCCATTGAGGTGGATGGTTCTAACGAAGTAGGACAACTGGCTCAGAGTTTGCGCCATATGCAAAGTGAACTGATGCGTACTGTCGGAGATGTACGTAACGGTGCTAATGCCATTTATAGCGGTGTCAGCGAAATTGCCACGGGTAATAACGATCTCTCATCACGTACTGAGCAGCAAGCGGCTTCACTGGAAGAGACGGCGGCCAGCATGGAGCAACTGACTGCAACGGTGAAACAGAACGCCGAGAACGCGCGTCAGGCCAGTCATCTGGCGTTAAGTGCTTCTGAAACCGCGCAACGTGGTGGCAAGGTAGTGGATAACGTGGTGCAGACGATGCGCGATATCTCCACCAGTTCGCAGAAGATAGCCGATATTATCAGCGTTATCGATGGTATTGCCTTCCAGACCAACATTCTGGCTTTGAACGCGGCGGTTGAAGCGGCGCGCGCGGGTGAGCAAGGGCGTGGTTTTGCGGTAGTTGCGGGGGAAGTGCGTAACCTGGCGCAGCGTAGCGCCCAGGCGGCCCGTGAAATTAAAAGCCTGATTGAAGACTCCGTAAGTAAAGTGGATGTCGGATCTACGCAGGTCGAAAGTGCCGGGGAAACCATGACAGAGATTGTCAGCGCCGTAACACGCGTTACTGACATTATGGGAGAAATCGCTTCAGCCTCTGATGAGCAAAGCCGTGGCATTGATCAGGTTGGTTTAGCGGTTGTCGAAATGGATAGGGTAACGCAACAGAACGCCGCGTTAGTGGAAGAGTCTGCCGCCGCTGCCGCCGCGCTGGAAGAGCAGGCCAGCCGTCTGACCGAAGCCGTGGCGGTGTTCCGTATACAGCAAACGCAACAGCGTCAGCATGAAGCTTTACCAGTGGTAAACGCAGCGTTGCCGGTTGTTGTGCCGCGCAAAATTGCCGTCGCTGATAGCGGGGATAACTGGGAAACGTTTTAATCGCCATGAAAAATGCCCGATAAGCAAAATGTTATCGGGCATAGGGAGATTAATCTTTACGTGGGTCGTTGATCGGCTGACGAACCAGGAAGATGTACGCCAGTGCCCCCGCTGCGGTAACGCAACCGCAGATGATTAACGCCAGACGGAATGAGTGTGTGGTATCAACAATAAAACCGGTAATAATCGGCGCGAAAGAGGCGCAGATGAAGCTGGCAAAGTTCTGGATACTGCCCACCGACGCAGTCATGCGAGAAGCGACAGCGACGTGGATCAATCCCCAGCAGGATGTTCCGGCAAAGTGAATACAGAACAGTGCCATGCCAATCAGCAGAACCGCCGTCATGGATGTTGTCGCTTGCGGTACTACCAGCGTAAAGGCGGCAGAACAGAACATCCCGGCAATAATGCAGATCTTCCGGCTCTTAATCGGAGCCATTCCCCCTTTGACCAGCCAGTCGGTAACGTAACCGTTGACCAGCATCCCGGCAGCCCCAAACAGGAAAGGGATAGCCGCCATCAACCCTGTGCTTTTTAAATCCAGGTTATAGGCTGTTTGCAGGTAACCAGGAAGCCAGGCCAGATACAGCCACGCAGTGTAGTTGATGCCACTGAATCCGAGCATCATTCCCCACATTGTGCGGTTACGGAACAGGCTGCGCCATTCGGCAGAACTGAGCGGATCTCGGCGGGCATTGACGCTACCAGCATTGAGATAAGCTTGTTCAACGGCAGTCAGTTCTACGTGCTCGCGGTTGCGATAGAGCATATACCAGCCGATGGCGAGAAAAATACCCAACACACCAATGGTAATAAACATCCCGCGCCAACCCATCACCAGCATCATCGCCGCCAGAATCGGTGGGCTTACGGCTACGCCAATGGTAGACGCTGCGTTGAAGAAGCCCATCGGGCGTCCGCGCTCTTTGATGTTGAACCAGTCGTTAATGACTTTTACACCGCATGGGTTCATCGGCGCTTCACCAATCCCCATACCGATACGAACCAACACGAACTGCGTAAAGCTGTGCACCATGCCAGACATTGCCTGGAACAGTGACCAGAAGAACATCCCAAGGCCCAGCATTAGTCGCGGGCTTTTGCGATCCAATAGTGGGCCGCAAGGGAGTTGCGCAATCCCGTAAGCGAGTGAAAACACGGAGAGCAAAGCGCCGATCTCGGTGGCACTTAACCCCAGTTCTTCACGAATCGTTAAATTTGCTACCGACAGCGAACTGCGGTCGAGATAATTGATTACCGCCGCAAAAAATAATAATAACATGGCGGTGGTTTGAATGCGTTTAATTCTGGCGCTGCGTTGAACTAATCCATCTGGTGGCACGGGAATATCTGCCAACGAAGATGCAGTAAACGAAGAATGCGGATCGAGGTTGATATTTTCTTTTTCCACGCCGGACTCCTGTATTTATAATTTTAATTGGTTTGCGTAATTATGCATTACGCAAGGTTGATATTAATGGCAGGTTAAAGTTTTAGGACTTTACTGCCGCTCACAAAACATTTTTAGTCGACTGATTGTGAGCATAGGTAAGTGGAAATTTTCCGGTATTTATCTTTTAATAAAACCGTGCACTCGCTAATAGTTTGCTGTTTTTAATCCGTACTTAATGAGCATGACGTTTGTTCTCATTAATGGAGCGAATCATTGATTGTTTAGCTGAATTCAAATGGTTACGGAGCGCAAGGGTGGCATCCAGGTCACTGCGGCAAATCAGAGCGCTGAGAATGGTCATATGCTCATCGACGGCAATGATATTGCGCTGTTTAAGGTCGCTTTCGTCCCATTGATAGTGAAAATGAAAGATGATTGAGATTATCTCAATCGATTGATCAAAAAAGATATTATCGGCAGCTGAAAGCAGTAAGGAGTGAAAATCTCTGTCCAGTTGGGAAAACATACGAAAGCTATTGCCGATGTTGTCTCGTAGTAGGCGATGGCGTTCGAGCATGCTTTTCGCCTGCAGCCAGTGGGGATCATGATCAGGCAGGTCAAGAAAGTGCTCAAGTGAATGTGTTTCGAGCATTTCGCGTAGCTCAAACAGCTGCTCAGCGTAGGATTGATCGAATTGCTTCATGCTCCACTGGCCGCGCTTTTCGCTTTGAATAAGATTATAACGGCCGAATTTTAAAAGATATTCTCTTACTACAACCGGGCTGACACCCGCGGCCCGAGCCAGTTGCAGTTCAGAAAAAGTTTCCCCAGGGCGTAACTGGCGCTGGTTTATCATCGTGAAAAAAGCCTGCTCAAACACTTTGTTTTGTTCACTCATTGAAGCGGTAGTACAGGCGAAACCGTCATCATGGTCAGGTTTACGCGCAATAACATAGTCGTTTCCAACCTGCGTTAAGACGCCGCATTCGCGTAAGTGGCTGAGAATATGACGCACTGTAGTGCGGCTGATGTTGTACATTTCCGCCAGCGCACTTTGCGATGGAAGTGGGGAAGGGATATGACCCCGCGCCATATCATCAATGACCTGGTTAATCACATTGTGGCGTAAATTTTGTGAACGACTCATATTATTCTCCTTGTGAGTCCATTAAAAACCGATTTAAAACATTTTTTATGCGTGTGTTTTCACAAAACAGATTTTCCGTTCCGCTGCCATTTTTCATTTTCATTGATATCTAAGGCAACAAAAAATGGAGAGCCGAATCATGTCTACGATGAATGTTTTAATTTGCCAGCAGCCGAAAGAATTAATCTGGAAACAATGCGAGATACCTATTCCTGGTGATAATGAAGCATTAATAAAAATTAAGTCTGTTGGGATTTGTGGTACTGATATTCATGCCTGGGCAGGTAATCAGCCATTTTTTAGTTATCCACGCGTTTTAGGCCATGAAATATGTGGGGAAATTATTGAATCAGGAAAAAACATTCACAATTTTAATATTGGACAGCAAGTTGCGGTAATTCCGTATATTTCTTGTCAGGAATGTCCGGCGTGTAAAAGCGGTCGCACCAATTGCTGTGAAAAAATTTCGGTCATTGGCGTGCATCAGGATGGCGGTTTTAGTGAGTATTTGAGCGTGCCGGTGGCGAACATTTTGCCTGCGGATGGTATTGATCCGCAGGCGGCAGCGTTGATTGAACCTTTCGCTATTAGCGCTCATGCGGTTCGTCGCGCAGCAATTGCGCCAGGTGAGCAGGTGCTGGTGGTCGGGGCGGGACCAATTGGTCTGGGCGCGGCAGCAATCGCTAAAGCCGATGGCGCACAGGTGGTGGTGGCGGATACCAGTCCGGCGCGGCGTGAGCATGTGGCAACGCGTCTGGAGTTGCCCGTGATGGACCCGTCAGCCGAGGATTTTGACGACCAGTTGCGGGCGCAATTTGGTGGTTCGCTGGCGCAGAAAGTGATCGACGCAACAGGTAATCAACATGCGATGAATAACGCCGTTAATCTGATTCGTCATGGCGGCACGGTAGTATTTGTTGGCCTGTTTAAAGGCGAGTTGCAGTTCTCTGATCCAGAATTCCATAAAAAAGAAACCACAATGATGGGCAGCCGAAATGCCACGCCGGAAGATTTCGCGAAAGTCGGGCGGCTGATGGCGGAAGGGAAAATTACTGCCGACATGATGTTAACCCATCGCTATCCATTCGCCACGCTGGCAGAAATCTATGAGCGCGATGTGATTAACAATCGTGAGTTGATTAAGGGCGTGATTACTTTCTGATAATGCGAGTTGCCATGCAGCGCCCGGGGAAATGTTGGGCGCTGTTTTTTCTGTTTCTTAATAATGTTTTGTAGGTCGGAGAAGGCGTGTAGGTCGCACCTTATGCGACCTACAAATCAGTCAGGAATTATCCTTCACGCGCCACCACTTTAATTTCCACCATGCCAATGCCGAGCTTACGCGGCGAGTGTCCGAGGATATTCCCTTCGTTGGTTGAGACAGGTTCCGGCGGCACAATTACCAGTGTGTCGGCATCGGTTGGGTTATCGAAATGCAGCGTGGTGGTGGTCACTTCATTGCCCAGTATGATGGTTTGTTCTTCGTTGCCTACGCGTACCGGAATGGGACGGCTGGCGTTATTACCGTATGCTTTGGCGGTGATCACCAGGTCAAATTTCTTCGGCAGAGGATGTTTGTACTCGATTTTCACTTCATCGCCCAGTTGCGCGTTGGACCAGCGTCCCCACGACTCCGGACGGGAAATCCCGCTAAACTGTTTCACTTCTTCCGGTGCACCCGCGACGTTAAAAATGAAACTGTCGGCTTTGTAGCGAATATCGTTATCGACAATCTTCAGCGTATCGACATTGCCTTTGTAGCGTTCCATATCGATGACGGAATCTTTAAATGCGGTTTTGCCCTTCCACGTTGTTTTATCAACATGTTGAACAATTTGCTGACCACCAAGCTGCCCCTGGGAAACACACCAGTCAGTGGAGAGAGCCAGCTCTGGCGCCCATAGCTGCGCCATCTTGTAGCAACGGTCAACCCAGACGAAATTGTCGCGTGGAGCGAAATCGGCCAACTGGAAACGAAGTGGTGCAGAATATTCGCTTTCTGGCAGTGGTTCCACACGTTTATCCGACACGCGTAACAGCAGCGGCAGACGGAAATGGGTACCCGAGAAGGCGATCATGTTTTTATTCTGATCAATGGTGAACTCTTTCATCTCGGTGGGGAATTTCCACAGACGAATGATATCGGGCTTCCACGCCAGCACTTTCTCTTTAAAGTTGAGGAACACTTCCGACATGGATTGACCAGAGAGGCTACTACGCCCAAGGCCGATAAAGTTATCGCCACCAAGAATATCCAGCACTGTAGCGCCGTTATCCATGGTGTTGCGCTTCACCGCCAGCGTCTCTTGCTGTGGCTTGTCGCCACGGATGACGAAAAACAGGTTGTTACGATCCTGTTTATTAAGGTATTTCCACGCCGTGTTGTTCATCGCTAAATGGTCAGATGAGACGACGATGACGGTATCTTTAAACCACGGTGACGCTTTGATTTTATTGATAAACGTCGCGATGTTCTCCTGGCTGCAACTTACCGCGCTGAATGACTGATTCGGCTTACCGTCAAAATCATATTTTTTGCGGTTGCAGGTGCGAGAGATAAAACCATCCGGGTGATGGGTATCGACCGTCAGAGTAAACAGTGAGAATCGCTGACCAGAGCGGGAAAGCTCTTCAAACTTTTTCCACGCTTCATCCAGCACGGTATCGTCGTAGAATCCCCAGTCGTTGCGATAATGCGGATCCGCCACCACACTTTTCAGCTCTTCTGCACCATACAAATGGTCGAAACCGTGTGATTTCAGGAACACATCTTTACCCGCAAAACGCAGGTTAGCCCCTTGCACAAAATAGTTCTGATAACCGGAGTTTTTCAGGATATCGCCAAGACAGATGTTCTGCGGGAAGAAGCTGGAAACCGAGGCAGAGGCGTTACCTTCAAACGGGGCAAACAGTGGAATCCCGCACTGAGACGCCACCATGCCCGCGATAGTGTAATCCGTTCCTGGCAGTTGTTGAGTATGACTGAAATCCAGCCCTTCATTTTTCAGTGCGCCCAGTTCGGGAGTGAGGTCCGGAAAAGCGTCGTTATCAAAATAGGTCCGCTCCAGACTCTCACCATAGATATAAACCAGGTTAAGTTTGGGGGCAGGGATGGTTTTCGACGGTTCTTTATAATAAGCCGCAAAGTCAGGATCGCCGTCGCGTGACTGGGATTTTACCAGCTCCGTTATCTGGCGAAACGCCGGGCTGGCGTCCACAGAACCCAGCGCCAGTAAGAGCGCCAGCAGGCTGTAGCCAAAATGGTGAGGATGATGACGGCGTCGGCGTAGGATCCAGCCCAGCGCGCCGAAAACTACCGCCAGCGCCAGCACGATACCCACTCCCGGCAGGATATACTTGCTGACGCCAGCACCGGTCAGGCTGTTAGTTAAGGTATAGAGCACCGCGTCGTTAATACCATCGCCAGTAAAATAGTCACTGGCAAACAGGGTAATGTTTAAAACGACAAATAACCCCAGTACCGTTAACGTGGCGGCAAACCACCAGGTGTTACGTCCCGCTTTCCATGCGTAGATCAGCACAGAGGCGAGAAATAGGGCGAAAGAGAATAGTTCTGACAACGGGCGATCCTCACTAAAACAGGCCGGTTAGCCGATGTTTAAGATTTTTTGAGAAACACAATGTAATGGTGCTGCCATATAGCTGCAATTCTAGTGTCAAAAAAATGCGATGTTGTTAGGAATTAGTTTATAAACAGGCTTTTTTGCGCAAGAAAGCTTCCCGTGTAACAGAGGGAAAGACGACCAGAAACAGGGAAAAGAGCGGGGAAGGGCCGCGTTAGCTTTTTAATAGCTAAAACGCGGCGTTATGCGGATCAGGAAATAAAGTTCAGACCTTGCTTTAACACCAGATCGCAGGCTTTGGTTTTTACCTTTTCAGCCAAAGGCGTCGTACCGATGTTGTCCAGATTAAGCTGCTGACCATCTTTGGTTTTTAGCAAACCCTGAATGCCATCCAGATAGTTGGTATCTTCTTTCTGCTCTTCGCTGTTCAGGCCCAGCTTCTCCAGGACCTGATTTTTGATGTTTTCCGCATCGGTAACTGAAGCCAGCTTTTGCTTCGCGCAGTATTGCAAAATGCCTGCGGCATTGTTCATGTTGTCTGCGCTTAACGCCTGGTTGCCACTACTAAGCAGATTAGTTAATGAGGCGAGCGACCAACCGCCTTCCTGTGTCGTGTTGTTTTGGTTGCCAAGCTCGCTGGCGGCGCTGGAAAGCGCATCTTTCCAGGACGCAGCATGCACCCCGGTGGAAATTAATGCGCTGGTGGCAATGGCACAGCACAGAAGGTGTTTAATAGTTTTCATCATCATTACTCAAGGTGGAATTGTGTCGCAGTATAGCGCCGGAAAGGAGGATTAATACTCTTTACCCGTTACCCGGCTACGATAGCTTTCCCAGTTAAAAATAACCCATAGACTGTTACCCAGTCGCATACGATCCATAACGCGTTCGCCCAGTAACTTGGTCATCTCTTCCATATTGCTGTTGGTCAGCATCCCGGTCGGGCGTTTGGAAGAAGAGCGGCGATCGACGATCTGGTTGATGATCACTTTTTCGTATTTCGATTCGGTCTGCACGCCGATCTCATCGATCACGAGCAGATCAACGTTGCTCAGATCGTTAAGCAGTTGTTCTTCGCTGGTACCGCTATTTCTGAAGGTATCTTTCATCGCCGACATAATATCGGCCACGGTGATGATCAATACGGATTTACCGCGTAGCAGCAGTTCGTTGCAGATTGCCGCCGCCAGATGGTTTTTGCCAGTTCCAGGCTTGCCAGAAAAGATAAAGCTGGCGATGTTGCCGTCGAACTCTTCGACATACTGGCGCGCTTTGCTCAACGCATTCATCTGCCCTTCGCACTCAACACGATAGTTCTCAAAGGAGCAGTTTTGATGCAGTGGACGAATGCCAGAGCGGTTAAAGGTACGCTGCATTTTCATCGCCCGATTCTCGCGCTCAAGAGCGGCGGCGCGGAGCGCCCCTTGTTCTTTCTGCCATGCCAGAAGTTCTTCACCCGTTTTGAAGGCGGGTTTGATATGGGCTGGCATCATTTTTTGCAGACGTTGCATCAGGTCGCCAACGTTTTTTCATCGTTACCCTCTGAATCCCGGTGGAATTTGGCTGTCAGGTTCACTGACTGTGTTCACATCTCGTTTCGTTAATCCGCCATTGCTGGCACGACCTATTTGCAGGCTGCGCGCCAGTTTTTGTTGCCACTGCACATGATGGAAGACTTTGCCTTCCGCCTGCCAGTAAGCAATAAATGACGCCAGTTCTTCGGCAGTCACCGGCTCTTTTAGCGCCATGCCCCATAATGCCGCCTGACGGATAAAGTCGGTATCGGGTTGCCAGTCTGGGTACATGGCGAATTTGCCCATGGGTACGGCAACGGGGGCGGCTTGCGGTTCCTGATAGAGTTGATCGTCCAGGGCCACGTCACTTCCCGGACGCGTCAGTTTTTCTTCCAACGCCAGCAGTTCAGCAAGACGCGCGGGCGTAACGGCATAAAACGCCGGGGCATTGTTGGCAAATACGGCAACCATGCCGCCTTCTGCTTTTGCCAGAACGGTTTGGTGATCGTGTACCAGGGCGTCAATACCAACGACGTCCGGGGTCAAAACTCTGGAGGACATACTGTTTCTCAATATGGAACGATGAACGAGAAGGGAGATTACTTTTATAGTAACACACGGATGAGGCCAGGCAGCCTCTCATCCATGTGCTTTAAGCGAGGCAATTTTATACGCGGGGGCGCTTGCGGTACAACCACAATCCAGGAACGGAAAGACCGATGGATAACGCGCCAACAATTGAAGAAGCGGTAAGAAAGTTAGTTAACAGGGTAATCATTAACGGTTCGCTGTAACCTAACTGACTGATTTTTACCGCTGAAATCATTGCAGTATACGCCGGGATGCCCGGGAACATCGGAATGACAGCCGCCACGGTAAAGACTTTCGGGTGCGCCAGATACCAGCGCGACCACTGAATACCAATGGTGCCGACCAGTAGCGAAGCCATAAACGTCGACCACTCAATATTGAGTCCGGTAGTCATTAAAATCATTCGTGAACCATGACCCATCGCGCCAAGCAGCGCACACCAGCGTAATGCCCGGATTGGCACGTTGAACACCATCGCAAAGCCGACCGCTGGGATTGCCGCGAGGATCATATCCTGCGCTAATGCTAAGAGAAATTCGATTACACCCATCCGCGTAGCCCCCAAATTGTGAGTGCCATCACCACGCCAACGCAGGTTGCCAGTGTCAGCAGGCTGGCAATCGCCCAGCGTGCCAGTCCGGTATTTATATGACCTTTAAACATATCGGCTACAGCATTTATCAACGGAAAACCCGGCACCAGTAAAAGAACACTGGCCGCCATTGCCACAGTAGGCGTATGACTGAATGTCGGAAGTTGTAGAAGGAGGCCAGAAATTGTGGTGGCGGCGAAGGCAGTGATGCAAAAGTTTATTTGTGGATGGAGGTGGCGTTGTGCCAGTAGCTGGCGGATATACATGGCGATCATACTGGCGAAGAATGTAATCAACGCCCCATCCCAACCACCGTTATTCAGTTTACAGAAACAGGCGCAAGAGAGTCCCACCATCAAAGCGACCAGCCAACGCGGATAGCGCAGGGGATGTATTTGGCTAAAACGTTTCTCAACACCTTTGTAATCCAGCAGCTTATGTTCCGCCAGAATCACAATGTGTTGTACCTCAGTAACCATATGCATATTAATGCCGCGATCGTGGTTTTTGCGCGTAGATGTCAGACATTGACCATCTTTAATGGTGGTCAGTACGATAGCATTGGAAGAGATGGAGCTTTCAACGCAGTCCATCCCTACCGCCCGACCCAGTCGTGAAGAAAGCTCGTCAACCAGCGCGCTCTCCGCCCCGTGCTGTAAAAGAAATAATCCGCACTGGATACATAGCCGTGTAACGGCTCGCTGTTGCTCTGTTTGCATAACTCGCCCTTTGTCATAGACGCGTTGCGTATTTTTCAAAAAATGAGAACCCTTTTGTATCACGAAGCATGGCTGTTTTGACGTTGGTTAAGATCAAAATTGCGCTGATTAATCCTGGTTGCGGTGATGAGTTCGCTGAAGGGAAGCGATGCAAGTTTTGAGTGGAATAAATAATTCCATGAATATTATCATTAAAATGAATTTATCGTTTTGTTTTTACGCGTTTGAGTAATGGCCGGTGAAATCATTTTTTTCGGTTTCTGGTAAGAAATACCCTTCAGTTTTTATTGGTTTTTTTCTTGATATTCTGGCTAAAGGCGTTTCATTTAACTTTTATTCGTTATTTTAAATGATATCTTAAACTGATTGATTTTGAGGAAGTTGATTAAGTATTTCTAACAACATAATTTAGATATTTTAAATGTGTCAGAGGTATTTTTCCAGGTTATTATTTGATGCTAGTCTCCTGAAACATACAAAGGATTTTTTGTGTGGCTGGGGTAAACTGATATGAAGTGAATGCTAAGGATAAATTATTCGCTGAATCTATTAATTTATTGGAATTATTTAAAGGATGAATATTCTGAATAAACCATCATAATTTATAGACAGTGGATGTGGAGGATATATGTTGCCAGGATGCTGCAAAAATGGAATTGTTATCAGTAAAATACCCGTTATGCAGGCAGGGTTAAAAGAGGTCATGAGGACCCATCTCCCTGAATACGATATAACGAGTAGCACCTCTGCGGAGGAGCTGACCATATTACAATTACGTCGGGCTGGGTTAGTTATTGCCGATTTAGCCGGACAAACAGAAGATCCGCGTTCTGTTTGTGAACATTACTATTCATTGATCTCACAATACCGGGAAATTCATTGGGTTTTCATGGTTTCGCGAGCCTGGTACTCTCAGGCGGTGGAACTGCTTATGTGTCCAACTGCGACGTTACTGTCCGATATCGAGCCCATTGAGAATCTGGTTAAGACCGTTCGTTCCGGCAATGTCCATGCAGATCGCATCAGCGCCATGCTGACTTCGCCTGCAATGCCGGAAATTCAGGAATTTGGTTATCGCACCGTGATTCTTACCCTTTCTGAACGCAAGGTACTGCGGCTGTTAGGTAAAGGATGGGGCATCAACCAAATAGCTTCATTGCTTAAGAAAAGCAATAAAACCATCAGCGCACAAAAAACAGTGCGATGCGTCGGCTGGCAATTCACAGTAACGCTGAGATGTATGCATGGATTAATAGCGCACAGGGGGCAAGGGAACTTAACTTGCCTTCTGTTTATGGAGATGCCGCGGAATGGAACACAACCGAATTAAGAAGAGAAATGTCGCACTCATAGAAAAGTGCGTCATGAGCAGTATCGGTATTGAGAGTTTATTCAGAAAGTTTGCGGGTAATCCTTATAAACTCTATACGTATACCAGCCAGGAGGCTTTTCAGGATGCTATGTCGCGGGTTTCATTTGCGGCGGTCATTTTTTTCTTTTTTCTGCCATGAGAACTGAGCGCAGGGAGGGATTATCTTGTCTGACTGAGCTGGCAATCAAATTTCCACGTACCCGGCGTTTGGTTATTGCGGATGATGATATTGAAGCGCGGTTGATTGGCTCATTATCGCCTTCTCCTTTGGATGGTGTGTTAAGTAAAGCATCAACACTGGATGTTTTTCACCAGGAGCTGTTTCTGTCATTAAATGGCGTACGTCAGGCGACCGATCGACTGAACAACCAGTGGTATATTAATCAAAGCCGGACGCTGAGCCCGACGGAGAGGGAAATATTACGGTTTATGTCGCGTGGCTACTCAATGACGCAAATTGCTGAACAGCTTAAACGCAATATAAAAACGATCCGCGCGCATAAATTTAATGTGATGTCGAAACTGGGTGTCAGTTCTGATGCCGGATTGCTTGAGGCGGCAGATATTCTGTTATGTATGCGGATTTCAGAAACAAGTAATGTGTTGCATCCATATTAATCTACTTAATGCCGGGTTTATCCTCCCGGCAGTGTGCTTATTTCAGCGTGCAATCCCCACACTGTTGCACATCCGGTAAGCGATAACGCTGGCAACAGGTGCGGCGCACCAGCAGGCCGTCGCGCAGCACGACTGTGCGCCACAATGGATTATCTTCGCCGCTGGAGAGCGTTTTCTCAAAGAACAGGGCATGGCGGAGCGATTCAACTAACGCCTCGCCAAGCAACTGCTTCATCTCGGTCAGATACCAGTTAATCAAATAACCGGTATTACTCCAGATAAGTTTGCCGTTAATTTCACCTGTCGCTTCTAATGCCTGCACAACCGGAACCAGCGCCTGGCTGATTAAAGTTTCCATTCGCTGCTGTGGCGAATGTGATGTTGCGTTTTTATCTTCACACACATCGACCCAGAAACAGGCAGCACGACCGGTTTCGTGAAACTCAACGTGGAAATGTTCCGCCGACACATCTAACGCTTTATCCTGCGTCAGCAGCGCCAGCATTAATGGCGGCACCATCAGGCCGATATACCATTGCGCCCACAGTGAGATCAGCGGTTTGTTCTCGCGGATCATCATTGGTTGATTGCGGTAGATATGATCGGAATAGACCGCCAGTAGAGAACTTAGCGCATTGGGAGAGGACCATTGCGCCAGCGTCATGGCACTAAGCGGGGCGGGTTCATCCAGACGGATAAACTCCAGCAAATGTTCACGATGTTCGGCGATCGTCGCGCGAACCGCTTGTGCAAGCGTGGGATCTTGCGGCTTGAGATGCGTTCGCCAGATAACATCTTCATAGAGCGGTGCGGAACGATAGGCCATAATCGTGATAGTAATCTAAATGATAATGATTGCTAATCCTAGCGATAGGTTTACCCGATAGCAAGGGATTTCTCTGGCTTGCAAATGATAAAAATTATCATATGATATTGGTTATCATTATCAATGAAAGAGATCAAACCATGTTGCAACGTATGCTGGGCAGTGGCTGGGGAGTGTTGCTGCCAGGATTGCTGATTGCAGGGCTGATGTATGCGGATTTATCGCCGGATCAGTGGCGGATTGTCATTCTGATGGGATTAGTATTGACGCCGGTGATGCTGTATCACAAACAGTTACGGCATTACGTTTTGCTACCATCGTGCCTGGCGCTTAGTGCTGGCATCATGCTGATGATAATGAATTTGAATCAGGGATGAAAAATCAAGGAAGAAACAAGAAAGGAAGTAAAGATAATTGGTGCGAGGGGGGGACTTGAACCCCCACGTCCGAGAGGACACTAAACACCTGAAGCTAGCGCGTCTACCAATTCCGCCACCTTCGCACAGTCATCTTACTTTTTGATATCGCCTCGTTTGGTGCGAGGGGGGGGACTTGAACCCCCACGTCCGAAAGGACACTAACACCTGAAGCTAGCGCGTCTACCAATTCCGCCACCTTCGCATACCATCAATTCTTAAAAAAGAATTGCTACCACGGAGGCGCATTCTAGTGGTTTTCAGCTTTTCGTCAATAGTTAATTATCGCCAGATGTGTAATTGCTGGAAAAATGGCCATCAGCGGATTGTGGATAATTCGTTTGTCGGTCAGATAAGGCGTTCACGCCGCATCCGACACGGCTTGCGGGTGCAGATGCCAGATGCGACGCTGGCGCGTCTTATCTGGCCTACGGGTAACGTACAGGTTTTGTAGGTTGAATAAGGCGTTCACGCCGCATCCCACAAGGCTTGCGGCGACAGGTGCCAGATACTTAACCTTTCTTCGCCTGGCGGGTCATAATGGCACGATACACCTTGAAGCGACCGGTTTGCGCGATAACTTCATGGAAGCCAAATGTCTCATCCAGCACATCCGGGTAAGGCAGGAAGGCGTTCGCTACAATCCGCAATTCACCGCCGCTGTTAAGATGACGCACCGCGCCGCGAATGAGCGTTTGCGCCGCATCCAGGCTGGTTTGCATCCCATCGTGGAACGGCGGGTTGGAGATGATCATATCAAAACGACCTTTCACCTCGGAAAAGACGTTGCTGGCAAAGACTTCACCTTCAACACCGTTGGCCGCAAGTGTTGCACTGCTGGCTTCAACTGCTGGTGCAGAGACATCGCACAAGGTGAGACGAATTTTCGGCGAATGGCGCGCAAAGGCAACTGAAAGCACACCCGCGCCACAGCCGACATCCAGCACTTTACCTTTCGTGTGCGGGGTTAACGTCGAGAGCAGCAACTGGCTACCGACATCCAGACCGTCGCGGCTAAACACGCCCGGCAGCGTTTTGACCGTCAGGCCATCGACGCTGTATTCGCCCCAGAATTTATCGGCATCAAATACCGGCTGTTTTTCCAGACGACCAAAATAGAGGCCACAGCGACGGGCGCTGTCGACTTTATTCAACGGCGCATAATCGGCCAGCATCTGCTCGGCGCTGCGTACGCCGCTGCGGTTTTCACCAACGACAAAAATATCCGTCCCCACCGGCAGCAGAGAAAGTAAATTCATCAACTGGAACTGGGCTTCTGGTTTATTCTTCGGCCAGTAGTAAATCAGCGTATCGCAATCTGCGACGTCATCCGCCGTGGCGACCAGACTAAAACGGGCGTTATCTCCCATCTGGCGGCTTAACACCTGCCAGTGGTGGAATTGCTGGGTATGAGCACGGCTGGCCGCGGTATCTAAACGCGCGGGCAGGTCATCCTGTAAGTCTCCGGCAAACAGAATACGGCTTTGTTCGAAATCATCACTGTGACGCAGCAAGACTTCACTTGCCGGGGTAAATGCAGACATGGAATGCTCCTCAATTGATACTGGCGGCGATTATAGCCATATGTTGGCGCGGTATCGACGAATTTGCTATATTTGCGCCCCTGACAACAGGAGCGATTCGCTATGACATCCCGACGAGACTGGCAGTTACAGCAACTGGGCATTACCCAGTGGTCGCTGCGTCGCCCTGGCGCGTTGCAGGGGGAGATTGCCATTGCGATCCCGGCACACGTCCGTCTGGTGATGGTGGCAAACGATCTTCCCGCCCTGACCGATCCCCTGGTGAGCGACGTTCTGCGTGCATTAACCGTCAGCCCCGATCAAGTGCTGCAACTGACGCCAGATAGGATCGCGATGCTGCCGCAAGGCAGTCGCTGCAACAGCTGGCGGTTGGGTACTGACGAACCGCTATCACTGGAAGGCGCTCAGGTGGCATCACCGGCGCTCACCGAATTACGGGCAAACCCAACGGCACGCGCCGCGTTATGGCAACAAATTTGCACATATGAACACGATTTCTTCCCTCGAAACGACTGATTTACCAGCGGCTTTCCACATTGAACAACGCGCCCACGCCTTTCCGTGGAGTGAAAAAACGTTTGCCAGCAATCAGGGCGAGCGTTATCTCAACTTTCAGTTAACGCAAAACGGCAAAATGGCGGCGTTTGCGATTACGCAAGTGGTGCTGGATGAAGCTACATTGTTCAATATTGCGGTCGATCCTGACTATCAGCGTCAGGGACTGGGAAGGGCGCTGCTGGAACATCTGATCGACGAACTGGAAAAACGCGGCGTGGCGACGCTATGGCTGGAAGTCCGTGCCTCAAACGCTGCCGCCATTGCCCTGTACGAAAGTTTAGGCTTTAACGAGGCGACGATTCGCCGCAATTACTACCCCACCACGGACGGTCGCGAAGACGCCATCATCATGGCGTTGCCAATCAGTATGTAAGACAAGGTGGAATAATGAAGTGGGACTGGATTTTCTTTGATGCCGATGAAACGCTGTTTACCTTTGACTCATTCACCGGCCTGCAGCGGATGTTTCTTGATTACAGCGTCACCTTTACCGCTGAAGATTTTCAGGACTATCAGCCGTTAACAAGCCACTGTGGGTGGATTATCAAAACGGCGCGATCACTTCATTACAGCTTCAGCACGGGCGTTTTGAGAGCTGGGCCGAACGCCTGAACGTCGAGCCGGGTAAACTCAACGACGCCTTTATTAATGCGATGGCGGAAATCTGTACGCCGCTGCCGGGGGCGGTTTCCCTGCTTAACGCCATTCGTGGCAACGCCAAAATCGGCATCATCACCAACGGTTTTAGCGCCTTGCAGCAAGTGCGTCTGGAACGCACGGGCCTGCGTGATTACTTCGATTTGCTGGTGATTTCCGAAGAAGTTGGCGTTGCCAAACCGAATAAGAAAATTTTCGATTATGCGCTGGAACAGGCAGGCAATCCTGACCGTTCACGCGTGCTGATGGTTGGCGACACTGCCGAGTCCGATATTCTCGGTGGCATCAACGCCGGGCTTGCGACCTGCTGGCTGAATGCGCACAATCGCGAGCAACCAGAAGGCATCGCGCCCACCTGGACCGTCTCTTCGTTGCACGAACTGGAGCAGCTCCTGTGTAAACACTGATTGCCTCCCCCCCGTTGATGGGTAAAATAGCCGCAATTTTTCGTTTTCAACAAGCGCGGCGCGATGCCGCTTACTCAAGAAGAAAGAATTATGACGTTGTCTCCTTATTTGCAAGAGGTGGCGAAGCGCCGCACTTTTGCCATTATTTCTCACCCGGACGCCGGTAAAACCACCATCACCGAGAAGGTGCTGCTGTTCGGACAGGCCATTCAGACCGCCGGTACAGTAAAAGGCCGTGGTTCTAACCAGCACGCCAAGTCGGACTGGATGGAGATGGAAAAGCAGCGTGGGATCTCCATTACTACGTCTGTGATGCAGTTTCCGTATCACGATTGCCTGGTTAACCTGCTCGACACCCCGGGGCACGAAGACTTCTCGGAAGATACCTATCGTACCCTGACGGCGGTGGACTGCTGCCTGATGGTTATCGACGCCGCAAAAGGTGTTGAAGATCGTACCCGTAAGCTGATGGAAGTTACCCGTCTGCGCGATACACCGATCCTCACCTTTATGAACAAACTTGACCGTGATATCCGCGACCCGATGGAACTGCTCGATGAAGTTGAGAACGAGCTGAAAATCGGCTGTGCGCCGATCACCTGGCCGATTGGCTGCGGCAAGCTGTTTAAAGGCGTGTACCACCTTTATAAAGATGAAACCTATCTCTATCAGAGCGGTAAAGGCCACACCATTCAGGAAGTCCGCATTGTTAAAGGGCTGAATAACCCGGATCTCGACGCAGCTGTCGGTGAAGATCTGGCACAACAACTACGTGACGAACTGGAACTGGTGAAAGGCGCGTCTAACGAGTTCGACAAAGAATTGTTCCTTGCGGGCGAAATCACTCCGGTATTCTTCGGTACTGCGCTGGGGAACTTCGGCGTTGATCATATGCTGGATGGCCTGGTGGAGTGGGCGCCTGCGCCGATGCCGCGTCAGACCGATACCCGTACCGTAGAAGCGAGCGAAGATAAATTTACCGGCTTCGTATTTAAAATTCAGGCCAACATGGACCCGAAACACCGCGACCGCGTGGCGTTTATGCGTGTGGTGTCCGGTAAATATGAAAAAGGCATGAAACTGCGCCAGGTGCGCACCGCGAAAGATGTGGTGATCTCCGACGCGCTGACCTTTATGGCGGGTGACCGTTCGCACGTTGAAGAAGCGTATCCGGGCGACATCCTTGGTCTGCACAACCACGGCACTATTCAGATCGGCGACACCTTTACCCAAGGTGAGATGATGAAGTTCACCGGTATTCCGAACTTCGCACCAGAACTGTTCCGTCGCATCCGCCTGAAAGATCCGCTGAAGCAAAAACAGCTGCTCAAAGGGCTGGTACAGCTTTCCGAAGAGGGCGCAGTGCAGGTGTTCCGTCCGATCTCCAACAACGATCTGATCGTTGGTGCGGTTGGTGTGCTGCAGTTTGATGTGGTGGTATCGCGCCTGAAGAGCGAATACAACGTCGAAGCGGTGTATGAGTCAGTCAACGTCGCCACCGCTCGCTGGGTAGAATGCGCGGACGCGAAGAAATTCGAAGAGTTCAAGCGTAAGAACGAAAGCCAACTGGCGCTGGATGGCGGCGACAATCTCGCTTACATCGCTACCAGCATGGTCAACCTGCGCCTGGCGCAGGAGCGTTACCCGGACGTTCAGTTCCACCAGACCCGCGAGCATTAATTCTTGCCTCCAGGGCGCGGTAACCGCCGCGCCCTGTCAATTTCCCTTCCTTATTAGCCGCTTGCGGAATGTTCTTAAAACATTCGCTTTTGCTTATGTTTGCGCGTTTTTTAGTCGATACGGCGAGCGGTTTCAAAATTGTGATCTATATTTAACAAAGTGATGACATTTGTGACGGCTTTAAATACCGATCAATACGTAAATATCAGTATTTAAAACCGTTAACTGTCATCCGATTGATATTAATAACTGATTCAGAGGCTGTAATGGTCGTTATTCATCACTCATCGCTTTTGTGATGGCGACCATTGACTTCTGTACAGGGTGAAGTCTCTCCCTTTCAGCAATGCAACCTCGTGTTGCCTGGCTCAAATTACGAGCAAACATACAGGAATAAATCGATGACTATGACAAGACTGAAGATTTCGAAAACTCTGCTGGCTGTAATGTTGACCTCTGCCGTCGCGACCGGCTCTGCTTTTGCGGAAAACAGCGCGCAGACAACCAATGAAAGCGCAGGGCAAAAAGTCGATAGCTCTATGAATAAAGTCGGTAATTTCATGGATGACAGCGCCATCACCGCGAAAGTGAAGGCGGCCCTGGTGGATCATGACAACATCAAGAGCACTGATATCTCTGTCAAAACCGATCAAAAAAGTTGTGACCCTGAGCGGTTTCGTTGAAAGCCAGGCCCAGGCCGAAGAGGCTGTGAAAGTGGCGAAAGGCGTTGAAGGCGTGACCTCTGTCAGCGACAAACTGCACGTTCGCGACGCTAAAGAAGGCTCTGTGAAGGGCTATGCGGGTGACACCGCCACCACCAGTGAAATCAAAGCCAAACTGCTGGCGGATGACATCGTCCCTTCCCGTCATGTGAAAGTTGAAACCACCGACGGCGTGGTTCAGCTCTCCGGTACCGTCGATTCCCAGGCACAAAGCGACCGTGCTGAAAGTATCGCCAAAGCGGTAGATGGTGTGAAAAGCGTTAAAAATGATCTGAAAACTAAGTAATTCGTCGTAATTCGTTCTCCCGAACTTTGTCGGGAGGCGCGATGTGCACCACACTAAAAATATCGCATTGAGTGATTTTCACGCTCATATCAAGCGGTGACATTAACTATGGTAAAGGAGACGCTTATGTTTCGTTGGGGCATCATATTTCTGGTTATCGCGTTAATCGCCGCCGCACTTGGGTTTGGTGGTCTGGCCGGTACCGCTGCAGGCGCAGCTAAAATTGTCTTTGTCGTCGGGATTATTCTGTTCCTGGTGAGTTTGTTTATGGGCCGAAAACGACCCTAGATTTCAAACTATTAAGAAAATTTTATACAAAGCCAGTCCAGCGGACTGGCTTTTGCGGTTTTAGCGAATAATAAATTGCGTTACTTTGTCAGTCTTTCACAACAAAAACAGGAAGGCAGAGGTGGGGCAGCGAATACCTGTAACGCTTGGTAATATTGCGCCGTTGTCGCTAAGGCCGTTCCAGCCTGGACGAATTGCTCTGGTGTGCGAAGGCGGCGGGCAGCGTGGAATTTTCACGGCTGGTGTGCTGGATGAGTTTATGCGCGCGCAGTTTAATCCTTTCGATCTTTATCTCGGCACATCAGCCGGGGCGCAGAACCTTTCGGCATATATCTGCAATCAGCCCGGTTACGCGCGCAAAGTCATCATGCGCTATACCACAAAACGCGAATTTTTCGATCCAGTGCGCTTTGTCCGTGGAGGAAATCTTATCGATCTCGACTGGCTGGTGGAGGCCACCGCAAGCCAGATGCCATTGCAAATGGACACCGCCGCGCGGCTGTTTGAGAGCGGTAAATCGTTTTATATGTGTGCCTGTCGTCAGGACGACTATGCGCCGAATTACTTTTTACCGACCAAACAAAACTGGCTGGATGTGATTCGCGCCTCCAGTGCGATACCTGGTTTTTATCGTAGCGGAGTGTCGCTGGAAGGCATTAACTACCTGGATGGTGGGATCAGTGATGCGATTCCGGTTAAAGAGGCGGCAAGGCAGGGAGCAAAAACGTTGGTCGTCATCCGCACCGTGCCGTCACAAATGTACTACACGCCGCAGTGGTTCAAGCGCATGGAACGCTGGCTGGGTGACAGTAGCCTGCAGCCGCTGGTCAATCTGGTGCAGCATCATGAAACCAGCTATCGTGACATTCAGCAGTTTATTGAGAAACCACCGGGCAAGCTGCGGATATTCGAAATTTACCCGCCGAAGCCATTGCATAGTATCGCGCTTGGCAGTCGGATTCCGGCGCTGCGTGAAGACTATAAACTTGGGCGTTTATGCGGTCGTTATTTCCTCGCCACGGTTGGCAAGCTATTAACTGAAAAAGCGCCACTTACCCGCCATCTGGTGCCAGTGGTGACGCCGGAATCGATAGTCATTCCGCCTGCGCCAGTCGCCAACGATACGCTGGTTGCCGAAGTGAGCGATGCTCCGCAGGCGAACGACCCGACATTTAACAATGAGGATCTGGCTTGATTTGCCGTTTTATCGACACCCACTGCCATTTTGATTTCCCGCCGTTTAGTGGCGATGAAGAGGCCAGCCTGCAACGCGCGGCACAAGCGGGCGTAGGCAAGATCATTGTTCCGGCGACTGAGGCGGCAAATTTTGCCCGCGTGTTGGCGCTGGCGGAAAATTATCAGCCACTGTATGCCGCATTGGGCTTGCATCCGGGTATGTTGGCAAAACATAGCGATGCATCGCTGGAGCAGTTACAGCAGGCGCTGGAAAGGCGTCCGGCGAAGGTGGTGGCGGTGGGGGAGATCGGCCTGGATCTCTTCGGCGACGATCCGCAATTTGAGAGGCAGCAGTGGTTGCTCGACGAACAACTGAAACTGGCGAAACGCTACGATCTGCCGGTGATCCTTCATTCACGGCGCACGCACGACAAACTGGCGATGCATCTTAAGCGTCACGATTTGCCGTGCACTGGGGTGGTTCACGGTTTTTCCGGCAGCCTGCAACAGGCCGAGAGGTTTGTACAGCTGGGCTACAAAATTGGCGTAGGCGGTACTATCACCTATCCACGCGCCAGTAAAACCCGCGATGTCATCGCAAAATTACCGCTGGCATCGTTGTTGCTGGAAACCGATGCGCCGGATATGCCGCTCAACGGTTTTCAGGGGCAGCCTAACCGCCCGGAGCAGGCTGCCCGTGTGTTTGCCGTGCTTTGCGAGTTACGCCCGGAACCGGCGGATGAGATTGCGCAAGCGTTGCTTAATAACACGCATACGTTGTTTAACGTGCCGTAGGTCGGATAAGGCGTTCACGCCGCATCCGGCAGTTGGTGCACAATGCCAGATGTCGACGTTTAACGCGTCTTATCATGCCTACAGATCTGTGCCGATCCGTAGGTCGGATAAGGCGTTCACGCCGCATCCGGCAGTCGGTGCACAATGCCAGATGCGACGCTTAACGCGTCTTTTCATGCCTGGAGGCTTGCGCCGAACCGTAGGCCGCATCCGGCATGTCACAAATACAGCGCCGGGAATATCAACCGGCTCACCCCGCGCTCCTGTAACGCATCAGCCAACGACTCAACGTCTTCCGGCGTGGCGCTCGCCCAGCTTTGCGCCTCGCCATACACGCCGTGGGCATGAAATGCGTTCAGGCGAACCGGAATATCGCCAAGTCCCTTGATAAACGCCGCCAGTTCTTCGATGTGTTGCAAATAATCCACCTGGCCTGGGATTACCAGCAAACGCAGTTCCGCCAGCTTGCCGCGCCCTGCCAGCAAACAGATGCTGCGCTTAATCTGCTGATTATCGCGTCCGGTGAGTTGTTGATGGCACGCGCTCCCCCACGCTTTGAGATCGAGCATCGCGCCGTCGCACACCGGGAGTAATTTTTCCCAGCCGGTTTCACTCAACATGCCGTTACTGTCCACCAGACAGGTGAGATGGCACAATTGCGGATCATTTTTGATGGCAGTAAACAGCGCCACCACAAACGGCAGCTGGGTCGTGGCTTCGCCGCCGCTTACCGTTATCCCTTCAATAAACAGCACCGCTTTGCGGACATGGCTAAGCACTTCGTCCACGCTCATGGATTGCGCCATTGGCGTGGCATGTTGCGGACACATCTTCAGGCAGGTATCACATTGCTCGCAAACCACAGCGTTCCACAGCACTTTGCCATCAACAATCTGCAACGCTTGATGCGGACACTGTGGCACGCACTCTCCGCAATCATTACAGCGCCCCATCGTCCACGGATTGTGACAATTTTTGCAGCGCAGATTGCAGCCCTGCAAAAACAGAGCCAGACGACTGCCTGGCCCGTCAACGCAGGAGAAGGGGATAATCTTACTGACTAAAGCGCATCTGCTGTTCATGGCTTATCACGCGCGGCTGGCGTTCCAGAATACGAGTGTTACGTGCGGCCTCTTCGCCCAGCCAAGTGGTGTTGGTGCGTGAACCTTCGGCGCGATATTTTTCTAAATCCGACAAACGCACCATATAACCGGTAACGCGAACCAGATCGTTACCGCTGACATTGGCGGTAAATTCACGCATTCCGGCTTTAAAGGCACCGAGGCAAAGCTGTACCAGTGCCTGCGGGTTACGTTTGATGGTTTCGTCGAGCGTCAGAATGTCGCTGATGCCGGAGTAATAATAAGCATGATGCGGGGCGACAGTTTGCAGATGGGTGATCGGATCTGGCTCATCGCCATACGGCAAGCGTGCGCCCGGCGTGGTGCCGATATCAGAACTGATCCCCGACTGTGCGTGCAACATGGCGCGTTTTTGCCAGCCATATTTCACGGGGGTATTGGCGACAAACTCCGCCAGTTGCGCGCTGATGCGATAACCCACTTCATTTGCAGCGGTTTCTTTACCGTAGCGCGCGGCAATCCCTTCTTTCTCGCACAGCAAGTTAACCGCTTCCGCCAGCCCATACATGCCAAACATTGGCACAAAACGTTCAGGGTTAATCAGCCCTTCTTTCACCAGGAAGCTATTCTCAAAGAAGTGTGATTGTTGATAGAGGAATTCACACCGCGCATCGATGATGGCGATCTGCTGTTGGCAGTAGTGCGGTAGAGTGCGCGTAAAGAAGTCTTCCAGCGATTCGCTGCGCTCGGCAATGGCTTTCAGGTTAAGGCGCACCAGCGTGCTGCCACCACCCGCCAGCGGCAGTGAGTTGTAACAGCTTACAATCCCGTAGCCCCCTTTTGTGAAAATTTTATCATGCACCGGACCGTTGGCGATGTGCGGTTTGCTACATTCACAGATGTTTTTCGCCACTTCCAGCAGCAGGTCATCAGGGGTAATTTCAGGATCGTAGATAAAGGTCAGGTTCGGTGAAACCTGCTTCAGCTCTGCGTCTGCGCGTAAAATTGCTCGGGTAATGGGCGAATCAGACGGGCCGATATTGGCGTGCATAAAGGCGTCTGGCAGGGTTCTGTCGAGGTAACGCCAGAAACGTTTTATTCGAATGTCGATCTCGTCTTGTGTTAGAATTCTAACATACGGTTGCAACAACGCATCCAGCTGCCCCAGGTAGACCGGCATCGATGTGACCGAAGGGACATGATGATAAAGAATGGTCAACAGAGAGAGCGCGTCATCAAGATCTTTCGCGCCTTCCAGCTCCAGCCATTCAGAACCGTTCGCCAGAAAACGGGCGTAATCGGGTAAGACATAGCGCGGTTTGTACGGCGCATGACCTTCAAACATATCGCAGATTACGCCTTCATCCAGCGCGCGGCGGGCTTCGGCAGGCAGCTGCGGATAAGGCAGATTGTTTTCTGCTTCCAGCGCCAGAAAATGGCGTTTCTGCTCCGGACTAAGCACCGGACTTGTGACAATTTGCTGGCAACGTTGTTGCAGTGCAATCTCGTGAGAAGTGGGCATCTTCTTTTCCTTTTATGCCAAAGGTGATGCGCCATTGTAAGAAGTTTCGTGATGTTCACTTTGATCCTGATGCGTTTGTCACCACCGGTGCATTCATTTGAAAGTGAATTATTTGAACCAGATCGCATTACCGTACTGCAAATTTGTAAGTAGATTTTCTTAATTGTGATGTATATCGAAGTGTGTTGCGGAGTCGATGTTAGAATACTAACAAACTCGCAAGGTGAATTTTATTGGCGACAAGCCAGGAGAATGAAATGACTGATCTGAAAGCAAGCAGCCTGCGTGCACTGAAATTGATGGACCTGACTACCCTGAATGACGACGACACCGACGAGAAAGTGATCGCCCTGTGTCATCAGGCCAAAACTCCGGTCGGCAATACCGCTGCTATCTGTATCTATCCTCGCTTTATCCCGATTGCTCGCAAAACGCTGAAAGAGCAGGGCACCCCGGAAATCCGTATTGCTACGGTAACCAACTTCCCACACGGTAACGATGACATTGAAATTGCACTGGCAGAAACCCGTGCGGCAATCGCCTACGGTGCTGATGAAGTTGACGTGGTGTTCCCGTACCGTGCGCTGATGGCGGGCAACGAGCAAGTTGGTTTTGATCTGGTGAAAGCCTGTAAAGAGGCTTGCGCAGCGGCGAACATACTGCTGAAAGTGATCATCGAAACCGGCGAACTGAAAGACGAAGCGCTGATCCGCAAAGCGTCTGAAATCTCCATCAAAGCGGGTGCCGACTTCATCAAAACCTCTACCGGTAAAGTGGCAGTGAACGCGACGCCGGAAAGCGCGCGCATCATGATGGAAGTGATCCGTGATATGGGCGTAGAGAAAACCGTTGGTTTCAAACCGGCGGGCGGCGTGCGTACTGCGGAAGATGCGCAGAAATATCTCGCCATTGCAGATGAACTGTTCGGTGCTGACTGGGCAGATGCGCGCCACTATCGCTTTGGCGCTTCCAGCCTGCTGGCAAGCCTGCTGAAAGCTCTGGGCCACGGCGACGGTAAGAGCGCCAGCAGTTACTAAGCTGCCTTTTGCCAGAGGGTGGATGTAGGCCTGATAAAACGCGTCAGCATCGCATCAGGCCGTCAGCAGTGATGCCGGATGCGGCGTGAACGCCTTATCCGGCCTACGGGGCGAGTGCCGTGTAGGCATGATAATAAGCAGCGAGCATCAGGCAATAACAACATCCGCCATCTGGCAACAACGCCTTCAAACTTATTCCACGGGAGGTTACCTTGTTTCTCGCACAAGAAATTATTCGTAAAAAACGTGATGGTCATGCGCTGAGTGATGAAGAAATTCGTTTCTTTATCAACGGCATTCGCGACAACACTATCTCCGAAGGGCAGATTGCCGCCCTCGCGATGACCATTTTCTTCCACGATATGACGATGCCGGAGCGTGTCTCGCTGACCATGGCGATGCGAGATTCAGGAACCGTTCTCGACTGGAAAGGCCTGCATCTGAATGGCCCGATTGTTGATAAACACTCGACCGGTGGCGTCGGCGATGTCACTTCGCTGATGTTGGGGCCAATGGTCGCAGCCTGCGGCGGTTACATTCCGATGATCTCCGGTCGCGGCCTCGGTCATACTGGCGGTACGCTCGACAAACTGGAATCCATCCCTGGCTTCGACATCTTCCCGGATGACAACCGTTTCCGCGAAATCATTAAAGACGTCGGTGTGGCGATTATCGGTCAGACCAGCTCACTGGCTCCGGCGGATAAACGTTTCTACGCGACCCGCGATATTACCGCAACCGTGGATTCCATTCCGCTGATCACCGCCTCGATCCTGGCGAAGAAACTGGCGGAAGGTCTGGACGCGCTGGTGATGGACGTGAAAGTGGGTAGCGGCGCGTTTATGCCGACCTACGAACTCTCTGAAGCCCTTGCCGAAGCGATTGTTGGCGTGGCTAACGGCGCTGGCGTGCGCACCACCGCGCTGCTCACCGACATGAATCAGGTACTGGCCTCCAGTGCAGGTAACGCGGTTGAAGTTCGTGAAGCGGTGCAGTTCCTGACGGGTGAGTATCGTAACCCGCGTCTGTTTGATGTCACGATGGCGCTGTGCGTGGAGATGCTTATCTCCGGTAAACTGGCGAAAGATGACGCCGAAGCGCGCGCGAAATTGCAGGCGGTGCTGGACAACGGTAAAGCGGCAGAAGTCTTTGGTCGTATGGTAGCGGCACAAAAAGGTCCGACCGACTTCGTTGAGAACTACGCGAAGTATCTGCCGACAGCGATGCTGACGAAAGCAGTCTATGCTGATACCGAAGGTTTTGTCAGTGAAATGGATACCCGTGCGCTGGGGATGGCAGTGGTTGCAATGGGCGGCGGTCGCCGTCAGGCATCTGACCCCATCGATTACAGCGTCGGCTTTACTGATATGGCGCGTCTGGGCGACCAGGTAGACGGTCAGCGTCCGCTGGCGGTTATCCACGCGAAAGACGAAAACAGCTGGCAGGAAGCGGCGAAAGCGGTGAAAGCGGCAATTAAACTTGCCGATAAAGCACCGGAAAGCACACCAACTGTCTATCGTCGTATCAGTGAATAACGGTATACTGATCTGATCATTTAAATTTGAAGCACTGAGTACGGAGAACATATGAAACGTGCATTTATTATGGTGCTGGACTCATTCGGCATCGGCGCTACAGAAGATGCAGAACGCTTTGGTGACGTCGGGGCTGACACCCTGGGTCATATCGCAGAAGCCTGTGCCAAAGGCGAAGCTGATAACGGTCGTAAAGGCCCGCTCAATCTGCCAAATCTGACCCGTCTGGGGCTGGCGAAAGCACATGAAGGTTCTACCGGTTTCATTCCGGCAGGAATGGACGGCAACGCTGAAGTTATCGGCGCGTACGCATGGGCGCACGAAATGTCATCTGGTAAAGACACCCCGTCTGGTCACTGGGAAATCGCCGGTGTCCCGGTTCTGTTTGAGTGGGGATACTTCTCCGATCACGAAAACAGCTTTCCGCAAGAGCTGCTGGATAAACTGGTTGAACGCGCTAACCTGCCAGGTTACCTCGGTAACTGCCACTCTTCCGGTACGGTCATTCTGGATCAACTGGGCGAAGAGCACATGAAAACCGGCAAGCCGATTTTCTATACCTCCGCTGACTCCGTGTTCCAGATTGCCTGCCATGAAGAAACTTTCGGTCTGGATAAACTCTACGAACTGTGTGAAATCGCCCGTGAAGAGCTGACCAACGGCGGCTACAACATCGGTCGTGTTATCGCTCGTCCGTTTATCGGCGACAAAGCCAGTAACTTCCAGCGTACCGGTAACCGTCACGACCTGGCCGTTGAACCGCCAGCACCGACCGTGCTGCAGAAACTGGTTGATGAAAAACATGGTCAGGTGGTTTCTGTCGGTAAGATTGCGGACATCTACGCTAACTGCGGTATCACCAAGAAAGTGAAAGCGACCGGCCTGGACGCGCTGTTTGACGCCACCATTAAAGAGATGAAGGAAGCGGGTGATAACACCATCGTCTTCACCAACTTCGTTGACTTCGACTCTTCCTGGGGCCACCGTCGCGATGTCGCAGGCTATGCTGCGGGGCTGGAGCTGTTCGACCGCCGTCTGCCGGAGCTGATGTCTCTGCTGCGCGATGACGACATCCTGATCCTCACCGCTGATCACGGTTGTGATCCGACCTGGACCGGTACTGACCACACGCGTGAACACATTCCGGTACTGGTTTACGGCCCGAAAGTAAAACCGGGTTCGCTGGGTCACCGCGAAACCTTCGCGGATATCGGCCAGACTCTGGCAAAATATTTTGGTACTTCTGATATGGAATATGGCAAAGCCATGTTCTGATGGATTTGGGCGGAGCGTTGACTCCGCCTTTGTTATGTCACAAAAAGGATAAAACGATGGCTACCCCACACATTAATGCAGAAATGGGCGATTTCGCTGACGTAGTTTTGATGCCTGGCGACCCGCTGCGTGCGAAGTATATTGCTGAAACTTTCCTTGAAGATGCCCGTGAAGTGAACAACGTTCGCGGTATGCTGGGCTTCACTGGTACTTACAAAGGCCGCAAAATTTCCGTAATGGGCCACGGTATGGGTATCCCGTCCTGCTCCATCTACACCAAAGAACTGATCACCGATTTCGGCGTGAAGAAAATTATCCGCGTAGGTTCCTGTGGCGCAGTTCTGCCGCACGTAAAACTGCGCGACGTCGTTATCGGTATGGGGGCCTGCACCGATTCCAAAGTTAACCGCATCCGTTTTAAAGACCATGACTTCGCCGCTATCGCTGACTTTGACATGGTGCGTAACGCGGTAGACGCGGCTAAAGCCCTGGGCGTTGATGCGCGTGTTGGTAACCTGTTCTCCGCTGACCTATTCTACTCTCCGGACGGCGAAATGTTCGACGTGATGGAAAAATACGGCATCCTCGGCGTGGAAATGGAAGCGGCGGGTATCTACGGCGTGGCTGCAGAGTTTGGTGCGAAAGCACTGGCTATCTGCACCGTGTCTGACCATATCCGTACTCACGAGCAGACCACTGCTGAAGAGCGTCAGACCACCTTCAACGACATGATCAAAATCGCACTGGAATCCGTTCTGCTGGGCGATAAAGAGTAATTGTGTTTCGCTGAAAGGCGATTGCCTTGTGAAGCCGGAGCGGGAGACTGCTCCGGCTTTTTAGTATCTATTCATCAATAGCAACTGATTTATAGATTTACTATTATTTTTCATATGGATAGGAAATCAAATCCATTCAAGTATCTATTCACGAATCTATTCATTTATGTTCAACCGTCATCCAGTAAGGGCATATCAGCAACTCTGGCGGACAACCATAAATTCCTGCCATTTTGCTTTTGATGTTTGAACTAAGCCGTTCCGTCTTTTCGAGCCGTTTTAGAGAATTAATCGAGATACCTAACATTTTACTTACTTCAGCAAGCGATAATTTATGCCTGATACGCACGGCGGCTAGCCAGGATATACCCTGGCTGAACATTAAATTGATAATCTCCCGTTCCTGGTTCTCCAGATCGATCATATTTCCTTCCCTGGATATTTTAATGAGCGAGTTACCGCACCGCCCCTGCCATCCATGCCGACAACTCCCGTAGCTCTTTTTCCTGTTCCGGGAAGTCGACCAACAGCGCTTCGCACTCCTGTTGCAGCATTTCCGCGCGGTAAAGACAGCCTTGCAGCCGTCCGGCGAGAGCTTCCAGCGGCGCGGGGTTAAGGCTGTCGGTAAACACCTGGGCGCGGGTGATATGGCCTTTTTCAACGTCGAAATGCAGTTCTACGCCGCCCCAGGTAAAGCGTTCATCCAGCAGATGCGAGAACGCCGGAGCCTGACCGAAGTTCCATTCCCAGCTACTCTGGCGGGCAAAGGTTTCGGCGAAGTTTGGCAAGTCTGGCGTTTTGTCCGGGGAGATGATTTCCGCTTCCACGCGCTCACCATAATGGGCGAAAAAGGCCTCGGTTATGGCCTCGCAAACCTGCTCATGGGTGATCCCCGGCAGCAGCTCGGTCAGATTGGTCACGCGGGAACGTACCGAGGTAATACCTTTTGCTGCCAGTTTCTTTTTATCCGGGTTGAGATAGTTTGTCAGGCGGCTGAGGTCGGCATTGAGCAGCAAGGTGCCATGGTGGAAACCGCGATCCTTGGTTTCGCGATAGGCCGAGCCTGAGACTTTGCGGTCGCCTTCGGCGGTTTTCACCACCAGATCGTTGCGCCCGGACGCTTCTGCGGTGACGCCGAGCGCGTTCAGCGCATTAAGCACAATCTCCGTGGAGATGGTTTTATCGTACTCCGGCTTGCCAGCCATAAATGTAAAACAGGTATTGCCGAGATCGTGGAACACCGCGCCACCGCCGCTACTGCGCCGTGCCAGGCGGACGTTATCTTCTTCCATTCGCCGGGTATTACACTCTTTCCACGGGTTTTGCGCGCGACCAATCACTACCGTGTCGGCATTGCGCCAGAGAAATAGAACGCGCTGCGTGGCGGGCATCTGGCGAAAAATACACTCTTCCACCGCCAGGTTAAACCACGGATCGTAAGAGTCAGAAATGAGCAGGCGTAATGTGGACATAACGATTTCCTTTCTTGTAGTAATGGGTCACTCTTTTTTCTCGCTTTCTTCCTCTTCCGGTACAGGTTTGCTGGCGGTTAACAGGAAGGGCGATTGCTGCCAGCGGGTACGTTTACCCTGCAACAGCGTGCGGGTCAGCACTACGCCGATTGCCAGTGAGAGCAGCAGCATCAGGCGTAGAATATTGGTGGTGTTATCCACCTGTTTGGCTTCGGTGGCGAGCGTATGGGTGTCGAGCGTGAGGCGCAGATATCCGAGCGGTCCATTTTTCCCCTTAATCGGTTCGACAATCTGCTGGTTAAAATAGCCACCTGCTTTTTTACCGTCGAGCGCCAGCCGGTCGCGCACCTCGACACTTTCGCCTGCGCGGGCGATAAGATCGCCTTGTTCGTCATACACACCCGCGTCGAGGATGCGACTTTCGTCCGTCAACTGGTCGAGGATCGCCCGAATGCGTTTTTCATCAGGTGAGTTGGTACGCATCAGCGGCGCAACGTTCAGGGTTACCTGATGCGCCAGGGTGCGGGCCAGTTCTTCCAGCTGTGGATTACGCTGTCGCTGGTGGTTTTGACTAAACCATGATGCTCCCTGCATTAGTACGACTAACAACGCGAGACAGAACAGGACAATCACTGCCCGATGCAGCCGGAATTTTAGTTTTGTGCGAGCCATATTCCACCCGTTGAAAATTTGAGACTTAATGTTGCCAGAAGCAATGGATACAAGGTAGCCTCATGCGTTATTTTCCCTGCTTCGAACGATTTTACAGGAGCCTTAATGCCTAACATTACCTGGTGCGACCTGCCTGAAGATGTCTCTTTATGGCCTGGTCTGCCTCTTTCATTAAGTGGTGATGAAGTGATGCCACTGGATTACCACGCAGGTCGTAGCGGCTGGCTGCTGTATGGTCGTGGGCTGGATAAACAACGTCTGACCCAGTACCAAAGCAAACTGGGCGCGGCAATGGTGATTGTTGCCGCCTGGTGCGTGGAAGATTATCAGGTGATTCGTCTGGCAGGTTCACTCACCGCCCGGGCTACGCGCCTGGCCCACGAAGCGCAGCTGGATGTCGCGCCGCTGGGGAAAATCCCGCACCTGCGCACGCCGGGTTTGCTGGTGATGGACATGGACTCCACCGCCATCCAGATAGAATGTATTGATGAAATAGCCAAACTGGCCGGAACGGGCGAGATGGTGGCGGAGGTGACCGAACGGGCAATGCGCGGGGAGCTTGATTTCACTGCCAGCCTGCGTAGCCGCGTGGCGACGCTGAAAGGCGCTGACGCGAACATTCTGCAACAGGTGCGTGAAAATCTACCGCTAATGCCAGGCTTAACGCAACTGGTGCTGAAGCTGGAAACGCTGGGCTGGAAAGTGGCGATTGCCTCCGGCGGCTTTACCTTCTTTGCTGAATACCTGCGCGACAAGCTGCGATTAACCGCCGTGGTAGCCAATGAACTGGAGATCATGGACGGTAAATTTACCGGCAATGTGATCGGCGACATTGTGGACGCGCAGTACAAAGCGAAAACCCTGACGCGGCTGGCGCAGGAGTATGATATTCCGCTGGCGCAAACCGTGGCGATTGGCGATGGTGCCAACGACCTGCCGATGATCAAAGCGGCAGGGCTGGGGATTGCCTACCATGCCAAGCCAAAAGTGAATGAAAAGACGGAAGTCACCATCCGTCACGCTGACTTGATGGGGGTATTCTGCATCCTCTCTGGCAGCCTGAATCAGAAGTAATTGCCCGCCCGTCATCCTGCGGGCGGCACAGCATTAACGAGGTACACCGTGGCAAAAGCTCCAAAACGCGCCTTTGTTTGTAATGAATGCGGGGCCGATTATCCGCGCTGGCAGGGGCAGTGCAGCGCCTGTCATGCCTGGAACACCATCACCGAGGTGCGTCTTGCTGCGTCGCCAACGGTGGCGCGTAACGAGCGTCTGAGTGGCTATGCCGGTAGCGCCGGAGTGGCTAAAGTCCAGAAACTCTCCGATATCAGCCTTGAAGAGCTGCCGCGTTTTTTCCACCGGATTTAAAGAGTTCGACCGCGTATTAGGCGGCGGCGTTGTGCCGGGAAGCGCCATTCTGATTGGCGGTAACCCAGGTGCCGGGAAATCCACGCTGCTACTGCAAACGCTGTGCAAACTGGCGCAGCAGATGAAAACGCTGTATGTCACTGGCGAAGAGTCGCTGCAACAGGTGGCAATGCGCGCTCATCGCCTTGGCCTGCCGACTGACAATCTCAATATGTTGTCGGAAACCAGCATCGAGCAGATCTGCCTGATTGCCGAAGAAGAGCAACCGAAGCTGATGGTAATTGACTCGATCCAGGTGATGCATATGGCGGATGTTCAGTCATCGCCAGGCAGCGTGGCGCAGGTGCGTGAAACAGCGGCTTATCTGACGCGCTTCGCCAAAACGCGCGGTGTGGCGATTGTCATGGTGGGGCACGTAACCAAAGATGGTTCGCTGGCTGGCCCTAAAGTGCTGGAACACTGTATCGACTGTTCGGTGCTTCTGGACGGCGATGCCGACTCCCGTTTTCGCACCTTGCGCAGCCATAAAAACCGCTTCGGCGCGGTGAATGAGCTGGGCGTATTTGCGATGACCGAACAGGGGCTGCGTGAAGTTAGCAACCCTTCGGCAATTTTCTTAAGTCGCGGCGATGAAGTGACCTCCGGTAGCTCAGTGATGGTGGTATGGGAAGGAACGCGTCCGCTGCTGGTGGAGATTCAGGCGCTGGTCGATCACTCGATGATGGCGAATCCGCGCCGCGTGGCGGTAGGTCTGGAGCAAAACCGTCTGGCAATCCTGCTGGCAGTGCTGCATCGTCACGGTGGGTTGCAAATGGCCGATCAGGATGTGTTTGTGAACGTGGTCGGCGGCGTGAAGGTAACGGAAACCAGCGCCGACTTAGCGTTACTGCTGGCGATGGTTTCCAGCCTGCGTGACAGGCCGCTACCGCAGGATCTGGTGGTGTTTGGTGAAGTCGGGCTGGCAGGGGAGATCCGCCCGGTGCCCAGCGGCCAGGAACGAATCTCAGAAGCGGCGAAACACGGTTTTCGGCGGGCAATTGTTCCGGCGGCTAACGTACCGAAAAAAGCGCCGGAAGGGATGCAGATTTTTGGCGTTAAAAAACTCTCCGACGCGCTTAGCGTGTTCGACGACTTATAATAAGAGATACGGAGGGAGATATGTCGTCATTTGATTACCTGAAAACTGCCATCAAGCAACAGGGCTGCACGCTACAGCAGGTAGCTGATGCCAGCGGTATGACCAAAGGGTATTTAAGCCAGTTACTGAATGCCAAAATTAAAAGCCCCAGCGCGCAAAAGCTGGAGGCGTTGCACCGTTTTTTGGGGCTTGAGTTTCCACGGCAGAAGAAAACGATCGGCGTTGTATTCGGTAAGTTCTACCCACTGCATACCGGACATATCTACCTTATCCAGCGCGCCTGTAGCCAGGTTGACGAGCTGCATATCATTATGGGTTTTGACGATACCCGCGACCGCGCGTTGTTCGAAGACAGCGCCATGTCGCAGCAGCCGACCGTGCCGGATCGTCTGCGCTGGTTATTGCAAACCTTTAAGTATCAAAAAAACATTCGTATTCATGCCTTTAACGAAGAGGGCATGGAGCCGTATCCGCACGGCTGGGATGTGTGGAGCAACGGCATCAAAAAGTTTATGGCTGAAAAGGGGATCCAGCCGGATCTGATCTACACATCGGAAGAAGCCGACGCGCCGCAGTATATGGAACATCTGGGGATCGAAACAGTGCTGGTCGATCCGAAACGCACTTTTATGAGTATCAGCGGTGCGCAGATCCGCGAAAACCCGTTCCGCTACTGGGAATATATTCCTACCGAAGTGAAGCCGTTCTTTGTGCGCACCGTGGCGATCCTCGGCGGCGAGTCGAGCGGTAAATCCACCCTGGTAAACAAACTTGCCAATATCTTCAACACCACCAGTGCGTGGGAGTTTGGTCGTGATTATGTCTTTTCGCATCTCGGCGGCGATGAGATCGCATTGCAGTATTCCGACTACGATAAGATCGCGCTGGGTCACGCTCAATACATTGATTTTGCAGTAAAATATGCCAATAAAGTGGCGTTTATCGACACTGATTTTGTGACTACTCAGGCGTTCTGCAAAAAGTACGAAGGACGCGAGCATCCGTTCGTGCAGGCGCTGATTGATGAATACCGTTTCGATCTGGTGATCCTGCTGGAGAACAACACCCCGTGGGTGGCGGATGGTTTACGCAGCCTCGGCAGTTCGGTGGATCGCAAAGAGTTCCAGAACTTGCTGGTGGAGATGCTGGAAGAGAACAATATCGAATTTGTGCGAGTTGAAGAGGACGATTACGACAGCCGTTTCCTGCGCTGCGTGGAGCTGGTGCGGGAGATGATGGGGGAGCAGGGATAAGACCCAATGCCTGATGCGACGCTTACCGCGTCTTATCAGGCCTGGAGTTTCACAACGTATTGAAATCGCTGAATTTGTAGGCCGGATAAGGCGTTCACGCCGCATCCGGCATTCGGTGCTCAATGCCTGATGCGACGGTGGCGCGTCTTATCAGGCCTGG
>NZ_PDIG01000012.1:0-4946 GCF_004745185.1 Escherichia sp. E2661 | reverse complement strand
GTCTTATCATGCCTACAAAACACACTCATTCCGTAGGCGGATAAGGCGTTCACGCCGCATCCGGCATTCGGTGCTCAATGCCTGATGCGACGGTGGCGCGTCTTATCAGGCCTGGAGTTTCACAACATATTGAAATTTCTGGTTTTGTAGACCGGATAAGGCGTTCACGCCGCATCCGGCATTTTACGCATTACTTCGCAATACGCTTGTACTTGATACGCTTCGGCTCCAGCGCGTCTGCGCCCAGCGTGCGTTTTTTGTACTCTTCGTACTCGGTAAAGTTACCTTCGAAGAACTCAACTTTACCTTCATCCTGGTAGTCCAGGATGTGCGTGGCGATACGGTCGAGGAACCAACGGTCGTGCGAGATAACCATCGCACAGCCCGGAAACTCCAGCAGGGCGTTTTCCAGCGCGCGCAGGGTTTCGATATCCAGGTCGTTGGTTGGTTCGTCGAGCAGCAGCATGTTGCCGCCAACCTGCAGCAGCTTCGCCAGATGCAGACGACCGCGCTCACCACCGGAGAGTTCACCAACGCGTTTACCCTGATCAACCCCTTTAAAGTTAAAGCGGCCAACGTAGGCGCGGCTTGGCATCTCGGTGTTGCCGATCTTCATGATATCCAGCCCGCCGGAAACTTCTTCCCAAACGGTTTTGCTGTTATCCATTGAGTCACGGAACTGATCAACCGATGCCAGTTTCACCGTTTCACCCAAAGTGATGGTGCCGCTGTCCGGCTGTTCCTGACCGGAGATCATACGGAACAGGGTCGATTTACCCGCGCCGTTCGGACCGATGATCCCGACGATCGCCCCTTTCGGGATCGAGAAACTCAGGGAGTCAATCAGCAGACGATCGCCATAGGATTTACGCAGGTTGCTGACTTCCAGCACTTTATCGCCCAGACGCGGTCCAGGTGGAATAAACAGTTCGTTGGTTTCGTTACGTTTCTGGTATTCGGTATTGTTCAGCTCTTCAAAGCGTGCCAGACGTGCTTTACCTTTCGACTGACGGCCTTTAGTACCCTGACGTACCCACTCCAGCTCTTTCTCGATCGACTTACGACGCGCCGCTTCTTGAGAAGCTTCCTGCGCCAGACGCTGATCTTTCTGCTCCAGCCAGGAGGAGTAGTTGCCTTCCCACGGAATACCTTCACCGCGGTCAAGTTCGAGGATCCAGCCTGCAACGTTATCGAGGAAGTAACGGTCGTGGGTAATCGCCACCACGGTGCCCTCGAAGTCGTGCAGGAAGCGTTCCAGCCAGGCCACGGATTCGGCATCCAGGTGGTTGGTCGGTTCGTCGAGCAGCAGCATGTCTGGTTTTTCCAGCAGCAGACGGCACAACGCCACGCGACGACGCTCACCACCAGAGAGGTTAGCGATTTTCGCGTCCCAGTCCGGCAGACGCAGCGCATCCGCTGCACGCTCCAGCTGTACGTTCAGGTTATGACCGTCGTGAGCCTGAATGATCTCTTCCAGACGGCCCTGTTCAGCGGCCAGTTTGTCAAAATCGGCATCCGGATCGGCATACAACGCGTACACTTCATCCAGACGTTTCAGGGCGTTAACCACTTCAGAAACCGCTTCTTCAATGGACTCACGCACGGTGTGTTCCGGGTTCAGCTGCGGTTCCTGCGGCAGATAACCAATCTTGATGTCTGGCTGCGGACGCGCTTCACCTTCGATGTCTTTATCAATGCCCGCCATAATGCGCAGCAGGGTGGACTTACCCGCGCCGTTCAGACCCAGGACACCAATTTTTGCCCCAGGGAAGAAACTCAGAGAGATGTTTTTCAAAATATGACGTTTCGGCGGAACAACTTTGCCGACACGATGCATGGTATAAACGAATTGAGCCACGTTGGACTTCGCCTCTATGTTTATCGTGATGATGAGTTTTCAAAGGCGAAGTGTAGCCTGTTTCCTTATCTAATCCCAGCCGGTCGATCACCCTCGCAGTATACTCGTCATACTTCAAGTTGCATGTGCTGCGCTTACGCTCGCTCACCCCAGTCACTTACTTCTGTAAGCTCCTGGGGACTCACTCACTTATCGCCTTCCTGCAACTCGAATTATTTAGAGTATAAAAGTAAAAAAGTGTCCGTAACGTGGCGTAAACGGCAATGACTGGTTAGCATAAATCTATTACGCGGCATGATGCTGCATTGATGTATTTACACTTAGAGGGTGCGCTTGTGGAAAAAGCCAAACAAGTTACCTGGCGGCTGTTGGCTGCCGGTGTCTGTCTGCTGACGGTCAGCAGCGTGGCGCGAGCCGACTCACTGGATGAGCAGCGTAGCCGTTACGCGCAAATCAAGCAGGCCTGGGATAATCGACAAATGGATGTGGTCGAACAAATGATGCCATCCCTGAAGGATTACCCGTTATACCCCTACCTGGAATATCGCCAGATCACCGATGACCTGATGAATCAACCGGCGGTGACGGTTACTAACTTTGTTCGCGCTAACCCCACGCTTCCTCCTGCTCGCACGCTGCAATCGCGTTTCGTCAATGAACTGGCGCGACGCGAAGACTGGCGTGGCTTGTTAGCCTTTAGCCCGGAAAAGCCAGGCACAACCGAAGCCCAGTGTAATTACTACTATGCAAAATGGAACACCGGGCAGAGTGAAGAAGCCTGGCAGGGGGCGAAAGAGCTGTGGCTAACCGGAAAGAGCCAGCCTAACGCTTGTGACAAGTTATTTAGCGTCTGGCGAGCGTCCGGCAAACAAGAACCCCTGGCTTATTTAGAGCGTATCCGCCTTGCGATGAAAGCAGGCAATACCGGGCTGGTGACGGTGCTGGCAGGGCAAATGCCTGCCGATTACCAGACTATTGCTTCGGCAATTATTTCTCTGGCGAATGATCCTAATACTGTGCTGACCTTCGCGCGTTCCACCGGCGCGACCGATTTTACCCGTCAGATGGCAGCGGTGGCATTTGCCAGCGTGGCACGTCAGGATGCTGAAAATGCACGGCTGATGATCCCTTCACTTGCCCAGGCGCAGCAGCTTAATGAAGATCAGATTCAGGAGCTGCGTGATATCGTCGCCTGGCGTCTGATGGGCAACGATGTTACCGACGAACAGGCGAAATGGCGTGATGACGCGATTATGCGTTCGCAATCAACGTCGTTAATTGAACGCCGCGTGCGGATGGCGCTTGGCACTGGCGATCGCCGTGGTCTGAATACCTGGCTGGCGCGTCTGCCAATAGAGGCGAAAGATAAAGATGAATGGCGCTACTGGCAGGCGGATATACTGCTGGAACGCGGGCGTGAAGCTGAAGCAAAAGAGATTTTGCATCAACTCATGCAACAGCGTGGATTTTACCCGATGGTCGCTGCGCAACGTATTGGCGAAGAGTATCAACTAAAGATTGATAAAGCGCCGCAGAACGTTGACAGCGCCCTGACCCAGGGGCCGGAGATGGCGCGCGTGCGCGAGTTGATGTACTGGAATATGGATAACACCGCACGTAGCGAGTGGGCCAATCTGGTGAAGAGCAAGTCAAAAACAGAGCAGGCGCAATTGGCACGCTATGCCTTTAATAATCACTGGTGGGATCTTAGCGTTCAGGCGACGATCGCCGGGAAATTGTGGGATCATCTGGAAGAACGATTCCCGCTGGCTTACAACGATCTTTTCAAACGTTACACCAGTGGGAAGGAGATCCCGCAAAGCTATGCGATGGCGATTGCCCGTCAGGAGAGCGCCTGGAATCCGAAAGTGAAATCACCGGTAGGAGCCAGCGGTCTGATGCAGATTATGCCCGGTACGGCGACTCAGACGGTGAAGATGTTCTCTATTCCTGGTTATAGCAGCCCTGGGCAATTGCTGGATCCGGAAACGAACATCAACATTGGTACCAGTTATCTGCAATATGTTTATCAGCAATTTGGCAATAACCGCATTTTCTCCTCGGCAGCTTATAACGCCGGTCCAGGGCGGGTGCGCACGTGGCTTGGTAACAGCGCCGGGCGTATCGACGCGGTGGCGTTTGTCGAGAGTATTCCGTTTTCCGAGACGCGCGGTTATGTGAAAAATGTGCTGGCTTATGACGCGTACTATCGCTATTTCATGGGCGATAAGCCCACGCTTTTGAGCGCTACGGAATGGGGACGTCGTTACTGATTTGAACCTTTATGATATGCTATCGTACTCTTTAGCGAGTACAACCGGGGGAGGCATTTTGCTTCCCCCGCTAACAATGGCGACACACTATGGCCCAGCAATCACCCTATTCAGCAGCGATGGCAGAACAGCGTCACCAGGAGTGGTTACGTTTTGTCGACCTGCTTAAGAATGCCTACGAAAACGATCTCCATTTACCGTTGTTAAATCTGATGCTGACGCCAGATGAGCGCGAAGCATTGGGGACTCGCGTGCGTATTGTCGAAGAGTTGCTGCGTGGTGAAATGAGCCAGCGCGAGTTAAAAAATGAACTCGGCGCGGGCATCGCGACCATTACGCGTGGATCTAACAGTCTGAAAGCCGCCCCCGTTGAGCTGCGCCAGTGGCTGGAAGACGTGTTGCTGAAAAGCGATTGATTTTGTAGGCCTGATAAGACGCGTCATGAACTGCACCCCAAATGTTGGACACAATCTGACATCTGAAGGTGCAGTTTATGAAACATTCATTTGAAGTAAAACTTGCCGCTGTAAATCATTACCTGGCTGGTCATGCAGGCATCATTTCTACGGCAAAGCTATTTCAGCTTTCTCACACCAGCCTCTCACACTGGATTAATCTTTTTCTTCTTCACGGTCCTCTGGCACTGGATTGCAGGCACAAGCGTAGCTATTCTCCTGAAGATAAACTTCGCGTAGTTCTTTATGCTCTCGGGCATTCTGAGTCTCTACCCCGGGTGGCTGCCCGGTTTAACATTCCCAGCCACAACATGGTTAAAAACTGGATAAAAGGCTACCGCAAATCTGGTGATGAGGCCT